>NZ_JBHVFQ010000013.1:0-124074 GCF_042801555.1 Isoptericola sp. NPDC057559 | reverse complement strand
TCACCGCGCTCCCCGAGCGGAAGCTGCGGGGCGTCCGCGCCCGCATCGGGATGATCTTCCAGCAGTTCAACCTGCTGACCTCGCGCACCGTCGCGGGCAACGTGGCCTACCCGCTCAAGGTGGCGCGCTGGCCCAAGGAGGAGCGGGCGGCGCGCGTCGCCGAGCTGCTCGAGTTCGTCGGGCTGGCCGACAAGGCCAGGGCGTACCCGCGCCAGCTCTCCGGCGGGCAGAAGCAGCGCGTCGGCATCGCCCGCGCCCTCGCGACGTCCCCGACCATCCTCCTCGCCGACGAGTCGACGTCGGCCCTCGACCCCGAGACCACCCGCGACGTCCTGTCGCTGCTGCGCCGCGTCAACGCCGAGCTCGGCATCACCATCGTCGTCATCACGCACGAGATGGAGGTGGTGCGCTCCATCTGCGACCGCGTGGCCGTCATGGAGCGCGGCAGGGTCGTGGAGGTGGGCGACGTCTACGACGTCTTCTCCGCCCCGCGCGCCGACGCCGCCCAGCGGTTCGTCGGCACCGCCATGCACGACCGCCCGTCGCCCGACGCGCTCGCCCGGCTGCGCGAGCGCCACCCCGGCCGCCTCGTCACCGTCGGCGTCCGCGAGGGTGCGAGCACCGGCACCGAGCTGTTCCGCCTGCTGCGCGAGCACGAGGTGGACGGCGCCGTCGTCTTCGGCGGCATCAGCGAGGTGGGGGAGCGGCCCTTCGGGTCGCTCACCGTCGAGCTCGTCGCCCCCGCCGACCGCCTCGCCGCCTTCCTCGCCGCGCTGCGCGCGCAGGCCGACGTCGTCGACCTCGGCACCGCCGCGAACCCCGTCGACGACCCGCGCGCGATCCGCGCCGACCGCGGCCCGCAGGCCGACACCCCTGCGCCCGACGAGGGTGACGAGCTCGGCGACCCGTATCGCGAGGCTCGTGACGCCGTCACCCGCCACGGCTTCTTCGGCAACCTGGGAGGACGCTCATGAACAAGGACTGGTCCACCCTGTGGCCCCTCCTGTGGGAGGCGTTCGGCCAGACGCTGCAGATGGTCAGCATCGCGCTGCTCACCGGCGGCCTCGCCGGCCTGGCGCTGGGGCTCGCGCTCTACGTGACCCGGCCGGGCAACCTCATGGCGAACAAGGCGGTGTTCGGCGTCCTCAACGTGCTCGTCAACATCGTGCGGCCCATCCCGTTCATCATCTTCGTGACCCTGCTCGGGCCGGTGACGTTGCAGGTCGTGGGCACGACGCTGGGCACGGAGGCGTTCATCTTCCCGCTGTCGGTGATGACGGCGTTCGGCACGTCGCGCATCGTCGAGCAGAACCTGGTGGGCATCGACCCGGGCGTCGTGGAGGCCGCGCGGGCGATGGGGGCGTCGTCGTGGCGGATCATCACCACGGTGCTGGTCCCCGAGGCCCTCGCGCCGCTGATCCTGGGCTACACGTTCCTGTTCATCGCGGTGCTCGACATGTCCGCCATCGCCGGGCTCATCGGCGGCGGCGGTCTGGGTGACTTCGCGCTGCGGTACGGCTACCAGCGCTACAACTGGGCGGTCGTGGTGGTCACCGTCGCCGTGATCATCGTCATCGTGCAGGTGGTGCAGTGGCTGGGGAACCTGCTGGCGCGGAGGGTGCTGCACCGCTGATCGCGGCGCGGCGGGGCGCGAGCTGTCCCGCGACGAGCGCCAGGAGCGCCAGCGCGAACCCGGCGAGCTGCAGCGGGCGCAGCGTCTCGCCGAGCACGAGGGCGCCGAGCGCCGCCGCGGTCAGCGGCGACAGCAGCCCCAGCAGCGCCGTCGCCGTGACGGGCAGGGCGCGGATGCCCGCGAACCAGAGCGTGTACCCGACCAGCCCGCCCGCGAGCCCGAGCCAGAGGTAGCCGGCCAGCGCGCCCGCGTCGACCTGCGCGGGGACGCCCTCGAGGAGCGCCAGCGGGGCCAGCGCGAGGCCGCCCGCGGTGAGCTGCCAGCCCGCGAAGGCCATGGGCCCCACGCCCTCCGGTCGTCCCCACCGCTTCGTCAGGGTGACGCCGAACGCCATGACCGCGGCGCCGGCCAGCCCGGCCGCGAGGCCCACGGGGTCGAGCACGGCGTCCGGCCCGAGCACCACCAGCCCGACGCCGAGCACCCCGACGCCGCCCCAGGCCAGGCGCCACCGTGACCAGCGCTCGCCGAGCACGGCGACGGCGAGCACGGCGACGAGGATCGGCTGCGTCGCGCCGAGGGTGGCGGCGACGCCGCCCGGGAGCCTCTCCGCCGCCACGAACAGCAGGGGGAAGAAGGCGCCGATGTTGAGGACGCCGAGGACGGCGGCGCGCCACCACCACGAGCCCCGCGGCAGGGTGCGGCTCAGCGCGAGCGCGAGCAGCCCGGCGGGCAGGGCGCGCGCGGCCGCGGCGAACAGGGGGTGGTCCGGCGGCAGCAGCTCGGTGGTCACCAGGTACGTGGTGCCCCAGACGACGGGGGCGAGCGCCGTGCGCAGCGTGCGGGCGGCGGTGCCGCCGCGTTCCGGGGCAGGGGCCCCGACGGCGGCGGGCGGGCGGGTGGTCGTGGTCATGGGCACCACTGTCCGGCCGTCAGTGTCGATGAGTCCAACACATGCTTGTCACCGCATCGATCGTGATTCACGATAGATCGATGGAGCTGCAGCAGATGCGGTACGTCGTGGCGGTCGCGGAGACCGGGAGCTTCACCCGGGCGGCGGGACGGTGCTTCGTCGTGCAGTCCGCGCTGAGCCACCAGGTCGCGGCGCTCGAGCGGGAGCTCGGCGTCCGGCTGTTCGCGCGGACGAGCCGGCGGGTCGAGATCACCGCGGCGGGGGAGGCCTTCCTCCCGGCCGCCCGGGCCGCGCTGGAGTCCGCCGAACGGGCGGCCGCCGACGCCGCGGCCGCCGCCGGCGAGGTGCGCGGCACGCTGCGGCTCGGCGTCATCCCGACGGTGACCGCCCTCGACGTGCCGGCTGTGCTCCGCCGCCTGCGCGCCGCCCACCCGCGGGTGGGCGCGTCGCTGCGGATGGCGGGCAGCGACGAGCTCGTCGCCGCCCTGCGCGCGGGGGAGCTCGACGTGGCCGTCCTCGGGCTGCCCGACGACGGCGTCCCGGCCGGGGTGAGGCACCGCGAGCTGGCGCGCGAGCGGCACGTCGCCGTCGTCGGCCGTGACCACCCGCTGCACGGCCGCTCCCGCGTCGACCTCGCCCGGCTGGCCGACGAGGTGTTCGCGGACTTCCCCACGGGCACGCCCGGGCGCGCGCAGAGCGACCGGGCCTTCGCGGCCGCGGGCCTGCGGCGCGAGGTCGCGTACGAGGGGATGGTGACCGACCTGCTCCTCGGCCTCGTGCGGGAGGGCCTGGCGGTCGCCCTGCTGCCCGAGGCGCTGGTCGCGGGCCGGGAGGACGTCGTGGTGCTGCGGGTGACGCGGGGGCCGTCGCGGGTGCAGCACCTCGCCTGGAGCAGCCTCAACCCGAGCCCGGCGGCGGAGGCGTTCGTCCGGCTGGTGGACGAGTCCGACGCCACCCCGGACGGCCTCGTCGGTGTCGGTCGGGGCGTCTAGGGTTGGCGGGGTGACCACCGCCCTGTACCGCCGCTACCGGCCCGAGACGTTCGCCGAGGTGATCGGCCAGGAGCACGTCACCGCACCGCTCATGCAGGCGCTGCGCAGCGGGCGCGTCAACCACGCCTACCTCTTCTCCGGGCCGCGCGGCTGCGGTAAGACGACGTCGGCGCGCATCCTGGCGCGCACGCTGAACTGCGCGCGCAACACCCCGGACACCCCGATCGACACCCCGTGCGGCGAGTGCCCGTCGTGCGTGGAGCTGGCGCGCGGCGGCCCCGGCTCGCTCGACGTCGTCGAGATCGACGCGGCCAGCCACAACGGCGTCGACGACGCCCGCGACCTGCGCGAGCGCGCCACGTTCGCGCCCGCCCGCGACCGGTACAAGATCTTCATCCTCGACGAGGCGCACATGGTGACGCCGCAGGGCTTCAACGCCCTGCTCAAGATCGTCGAGGAGCCGCCGCCCCACGTGAAGTTCGTGTTCGCGACGACGGAGCCGGACAAGGTGATCGGCACCATCCGCTCGCGCACGCACCACTACCCGTTCCGGCTGGTGCCGCCGGACGTGCTCGGCCCGTACCTCGAGCAGCTGACCGCCGCCGAGGGGATCGAGCTCGGCGGCGGCGTCGTGCCGCTGGTCACCCGCGCGGGCGGCGGGTCCGTGCGCGACAGCCTGTCCGTGCTCGACCAGCTCATCGCGGGCGCCACCGGCGGCGTCGTCGAGTACGACACCGCGGTCGGCCTGCTCGGCTTCACGCACGCCACGCTGCTCGACGACGTCGTCGACGCCCTCGCGGCGGGCGACGGCGCGTCGATCTTCCGCGTCGTCGACCAGGTGATCGCCACCGGGCACGAGCCCCGGCGCTTCGTGGAGGACGTGCTGGAGCGGCTGCGCGACCTCATCGTCATCGCGGTCTCCGGCGACGCCGCCGAGGCCGTGCTGCGCGGCCTGCCGGCCGACCAGCTCGAGCGCATGCGGACCCAGGCGGGCCGCCTCGGCGTGTCCGAGCTGTCGCGTGCGGCCGACCTCGTCAACGCCGCGCTCACCGAGATGACCGGCGCCACCTCGCCGCGGCTGCACCTGGAGCTGCTGTGCGCGCGCCTGCTGCTGCCGGGTGCCGACGACGGTGCGGAGGGCCTCGCGGCCCGCATCGACCGCCTCGAGCGCGGCAGGATCGCGGCCGGCACGGCTGCGCCGGCCGGTCCGCCCGCTGAGTCCGACGCCCCGTCGACGCCCGCACCGCCCTCGTCGCCCGCACCGCTGTCGACGCCCGCACCGTCGGCGTCCGGGGGCGGCGGAGGAGGGCTGAGCGGCGCCGCTGCCGCACGGGCCGCCCTGCAGGCGAGCCGCCGTCCGGTCGCCGAGCCGGAGGCCGAGCACGCAGCAGAGCCTGCAGCAGCGCCCGAGCCCGAGCGTGTCGCCGAGCCCGAGCCCGCGGCAGAGCCTGAGCCTGAGCGTGTGGCAGAGCCCGAGCCGGTCGAGCCCGAGCCCGAGCGTGCGGCAGAGCCCGAGCCTGAGCCTGAGCCTGAGCGTGCGGCAGAGCCTGAGCCCGAGCGCGCGGCAGAGCCCGAGCCGGTCGAGCCCGAGCTGGTCGAGCCTGTCGAGGACGTCCGGCCCACCGGGCCGGAGTCCGCGCCGTCCGCTCCCGCGGGCGACGTCACGTCCGAGGTGGTCCGGCGGCGCTGGCGCGAGGTCCTGGGCGCCATCCAGAGCCCGCAGGCCGCCGCGTTCCTCGGCGAGAACGCCGAGGTGATGACCCTCGAGGGCGACGTGTTGCGCCTCGGGTTCGCGTCGGCCGTCGTCGGGCTGGCCCGCCGCGGACGACCGGAGACCATCTCGGACGCCGTCTACCAGGCGCTCGGTGTCGCGGTGCGGGTCGAGATCGTCGAGAAGGAGGCCGGCCGGCGTCCTCGGGAGGCCGGGAGCTCTCCCGCCTCGTCCGACCCGGGCGGCGATGCCCCCGAGGAGCCTGACGTCGCCGAGCCTGACGTCGCCGAGCCTGACGTCGCCGAGCCCGTCGCCGCCGAACCCGACGTCGCCGAGCCCGACATCGACGCGCCCGACGAGGGAGGACGCGGCGGAGGCGGCGGTGCAGCCGCCGGCGGCACGGCAGCCGGCACCGGATACCCCGCCGCCACGGTCGCCGCGAGCGAGTCGCGCCCGGAGGCCGCCGTCGCGGTCCTCGAGCCACCCGCTCGTCGTGCGCCGCAGGACGCCCCGCAGCGGACCCGGCAGCCGCAGCCGCCGGCAGGTCGGGTCGCGTCCGTCGACGACGCCGACGCCGCCTGGCTCGCCGGCGTCTCGCTGCACGAGCCCCCGCCCGACGGCGACCCCGAGCCGCCGCTCGACGAGCCGGTCGAGGCTCCGGCCGGCCGGCCGGTCGCGACGGTGACGGCACCTCCCGCGCCGACGCCGCCTGCCCCGGCTCCCACCGCGCCGCCGGTCGCCGCCCCGCCCGCGGCGCCCCCGGCCCGCGAGACGCCGCGGCAGGCCGCCGAGCGTCGCGTCCGCGAGGCGCAGCAGGCCGAGGGGCGGTCGTCGTGGACGCCGTCCCCCGGCGCGAGCCTCGCCGACGACGAGCCGTCCGCCGACGACCCCGACATCACGTCCACCGGCGTGGTCGGCGTGCAGCTGGTGGTCAAGATGCTCGACGGCAAGGTCATCGAAGAGATCGCGGAGCAGCCCTGACATGACCGGCGAACCGAGCACCGCGGCGTCCCTCGGCACGACCAGGACGACCAGGACGACCAGGACGACCAGGACGACCGAGACCCGCACCACCACCCTGCACATCGTCGCGGCCGTCATCGTGCGCGACGACGGCCGTGCGCTGCTGGTGCGCAAGCGCGGCACCACGGCGTTCATGCAGGTGGGAGGCAAGATCGAGCCCGGCGAGGACCCGGTCGCGGCTCTCGTGCGGGAGTGCGCGGAGGAGATCGGCCTCGTCGTCGACCCCGCCGCCGTCCGCCCGCTGGGGCGGCGCGCCGCCGTCGCGGCCAACGAGCCCGACCACGTGGTGGACGCGCACGTCTTCGAGGTCGCGCTCCCCGCGGGTTTCGTGGTCGAGACGCGTGCGGAGCTCGAGGAGCACGCCTGGGTCGACCCGGCCGCGCCCGTCGCCGGGCACCCGCTGGCGCCGCTGTCGGCCGACCTCATGGCCGACGTCGCCGCCGGGCGCTGACGGGGAGACGATGACCGGCGACCCCGACGGCCAGGCACCGTCCCCGCGCCGCGGCGCGATCCACCACGTCGAGCTGTGGGTGCCCGACCTCGCCCGTGCCGAGCGCTCGTGGGGCTGGCTGCTCGGCGAGCTCGGCTACCGCCCCCACCAGTCGTGGGAGCACGGCCGGTCGTGGCTGCTGGGCGACGCGTACGTGGTGGTCGAGCAGAGCCCGGCCCTCGCCGCGGCCGACCACGACCGCCTCCGCCCGGGCCTCAACCACCTGGCGTTCCACGCCGGCACCGCGACGCAGCTCGACGCCCTCGTCGCCGCCGCGCCCGCGCACGGCTGGGCGCTGCTCTTCCCCGACCGCCACCCGTTCGCCGGCGGGCCCGACCACCGCGCCGCGTACCTCGAGGACGTGGACGGCTACGAGGTCGAGCTCGTCGCCGGCTGACCCGCCGCACGGGCCGCCGCCCCCGCGGGTCCCGCACTACCTCGACGAGGTGCGCAGACCGTCCAACCAGCCCGCCAGGTTCGCGACGGAGTCGGGCATGAACGGCACCTCGTCGAGCATCCGGAGCAGCCGGGCGGGCGTGACCCACGCGCCCCACGCGACCTCCTCGGGCTGCCAGGTCACGGGGCCGTCGTAGGTGCACTCGTAGAGGAACTCGCGCATCCGCGTGCGCTCGTCGGCGTAGTCCGCCGCCCCGAGGGGCCGCAGCTCGACGCCGGTGACGCCCAGCTCCTCGGCCAGCTCCCGCCGTGCCGAGGACGCCGGGTCCTCCCCGGCGCGCAGCACGCCGCCCGCGCAGAAGTCGTACCGGCCCGGGTAGAGGTCCTTGGTGTCGGTGCGGCGGTGCACGTAGACGTCGCCGGCCCCGTTGCGCACCACGACCGCCGTGGCGGCGTGCCGCAGGTTCTCCGCGCGCACCCGGTCCCGGGGCGCGGAGCCGCAGGGCCGGCCCTCGTCGTCGTACAGGGCCACGACCTCCGGAGCGGACTCGTCCATGCGTGCATCCTGCCGCAGCGGCGGCCGGCATGACGGATGTCACGCCCCGCCCGTGCACCCGTCACGGAAGCCGGTGACAGCGCGCACTACCTGCGACGACGCCGCGCCGCGAGGGTGGAGCCATGACCACGGAACCCATCGTCCACGTCCGCGGGGCACGCCGCCGGTACGGCACCTTCGAGGCCGTCCGCGGGGTCGACCTCGACGTCCATCGCGGTGAGCTCGTCGCCCTGCTCGGCACCAACGGGGCGGGCAAGACGTCGTTCGTCGAGCTCGTCGAGGGGCTCGCCCCGGCCGACGGCGGCACCGTCCGCGTGCTCGGCCGCGACCCGTACCGCGACCGGCGGCAGATCGTCGGGTCGCTCGGGATCATGCTGCAGAGCGCCGGGTTCTCCGGCGACCTCACGGTGGCGGAGACCGCGCGCACCTGGGCCGGCACGCTGTCCCGCCCGCGCCCGGTCGACGAGGTCCTGGCCACCGTCGACCTCACGCACCGGGCCGACGTCCGCGTCGCGAGCCTGTCGGGCGGCGAGAAGCGCCGCCTCGACCTCGCGCTCGCCACCATGGGCGACCCCGAGGTGCTGTTCCTCGACGAGCCCACCACGGGGCTGGACCCGGAGAGCCGGCGCGCCACCTGGCGCCTGGTCCAGGGCCTGCTCGACGCCGGCACCACCGTGCTGCTCACCACCCACTACCTCGAGGAGGCCGAGGAGCTCGCGGACCGCATCGCGATCCTCCAGGCCGGCCGCGTGGTCCGGACCGGGTCGGTGGCCGACATCGTCGCGTCCGAGCCTGCCCGCGTCGAGCTGGTGGTGCGCGACCAGGCAGGCCGCGCCGCGGTGCCGACGGTGGCCGACCTGCCGTCGCTCGAGGGCGTCGTGGACGTCCCCGAGATCGACCGCAACGGCCGCGTGCGCCTGCGCACCACCGCCCTGCAGGACGACCTGTTCACGCTGCTGCAGTGGGCCGACGCCCGGCAGCTGCGCCTCGACGACCTCGACGCCCGGTCCGCCTCGCTCGAGCAGGCGTTCCTCGCCATGGACGACCGCACCAGCACCGACAGCACCGACAGCACCGACCGGGAGGTGGCGGCATGACCACCACGACCACGACGACCCGTCCCGCCGCGAGGAAGGCGGAGCCCCGGATCAACCTGCGGCGCGTCGGGGCGCTCGCCCGCGCCGAGCTCCGGCTGCTCGTCCGCAACCGCACCGCCCTGTTCAACGCCCTGGCGCTGCCGCTCCTGACGGTGGGGCTGGTCACGGCGATGAGCGGCGTCGGCGACGGCGCGGGCGACGTCGCCGGCACGATGCTGCTGAACGTCCTGACGCTCATGGCGCTCACGTTCGTCGTCTACTACAACCTCACGGTCGCGTACGTGGCACGGCGCGAGGAGCTGGTGCTCAAGCGCTACCTCGTGGGGGAATCCTCGCGGGTGGAGATCCTCGCGGGCGCCGCCACGCCGGCGGTCGTCGTGGCCCTGGCGCAGGTGGTCCTCGGCGTCGTGGCGGTGTCCGTGCTCCTCGACCCGCCCTCCTTCGTCAACCCGCTGCTCGCGGTGATCGCGGTGGTCGGCGGCGCCCTGATGCTGACGGCGCTCGCGGCCGCGACCTCCGGCCTGTCCCGGACCGTCGAGTCCGCGCAGCTCACGACCCTGCCGCTCCTGATCGTCGCGCTCCCGTTCGCCGGCCTGTTCGGCCGGGGCGCGTCGGACGGCGTCGCGGGCGTGATCGACACGGTCGGCGCCTACACGCCGCTGCGCCCCATCACCGACCTCATGTCCCTCGGCCTGGCCGGCGTCGACGCCGACGGCCAGGTGCTGACCACGTTCGGCGAGACCGTCGCCGCCGGGCGGGGGTCCGTGGTGGTGCTCGTGGTGTGGACCGCGCTGGGCCTCCTCGCCGCCCGCCGCTGGATGCGGTGGGAGCCGCGCCGGTGACCGGACCGCGCCGCCGGTGGCGTGGCAGGCTGGCACCGTGACGACCGCCCGCCCGCCTGCCACGACGCGCACCGGCGGCGTGCGCGGGGTCGAGCTGTACACCCGCGTGAGCCTGTACCTCTTCGTCTTCCTCGAGCCGTTCTTCTACCTCTACGCCGTGACGGCGGTGTCGAACCTGGAGGCCGAGCTCTCCGTCCTCGCGGGGGTCGTGCTGGTCACGCTCGGCATCGCGCACACCGCCCTGTGCCTGGCCACCGTGCACGCCGGGTTCGACGGCCCGCTGACCGTCGGCCGGCGCCCGCGACCGGTGGTCGTGGTGCTGCTCGCGCTGACCGTCGCGGTGCTGGCGGCGGCGGTGGCGCTGCTGCCGCCGTACCCGGGCGGTGGCCTGCTGCACGACCCGCGCTCCGCGATGATCGCCGTGTGCGGGGCCGCGACGTGCGGGGCGCTCGCGGTCGCCGAGCCGCTGCGCCGGGTGGCCGTCGTCGGGGGCGCGGTCGTGCTCGTCGTCGTCGCGCTGCGGGTGCTGTCCGGCGCGGAGCCGGTCGCCGCTGCGGTGCTCGCCGGGGCGCTGACGGCGGTCTTCGTGCTCTTCTGGTCGAGCACGGCGCGGATGTCGATGTGGATCGTCGAGGTGGTACGCCGGCTCGACGACGCCCGCGAGGTCGCCGCCCGGCTCGCGGTCGCGGAGGAGCGGCTGCGCATCGCCCGCGACATGCACGACGTCGTCGGGCGGGCCCTGTCGGCCGTGGCCGTGAAGTCGGAGCTCGCCGCCGCCCTGGCGCGGCGCGGCGACCCCCGGGGGGCGGACCAGATGGACGAGGTGCGCACCCTCGCGCAGGACTCCCTGCGCGAGGTGCGGGGCGTGGTCGCGGGGTACCGCGGCGCGGACCTGGCGACCGAGCTCGACGGCGCCCGGTCGGTGCTGCGCGCGGCCGGCGTGGCGGTGCGGGTCGTGGGCGAGGTCCCCGACCTCGCGGCGCCGCAGGTCGAGGCGCTGGCCTGGGTGGTGCGCGAGGGCGTGACCAACATCGTGCGGCACTCCGACGCCCGCGAGTGCCGCATCGTCCTGGCCGACGAGCCTGTCGACGGCGCGGGCGGCGCCGGCCGGGGCCGGGAGCTGGCGCTCACGGTGAGCAACGACGGCGTGCGCGCGGGCGCCGTGCCCGACGTCGCGGCGGGCTCGACGGCGGGCACGACGTCCGGCGCCGGGCTGGTCGGGCTCCGCGAGCGGCTCGCGGCGGTGGGCGGCGCGCTGGAGGCGGAGGCGGTCGGCGACCGGTTCGTGCTCACCGCCCGGGTCCCCGCCCCGGCGAGGGAGGCGGCCGCGTGATCCGCCTGGTGCTCGCCGACGACGAGACCCTCATCCGCGACGCCGTCGCCCAGCTCCTCGACCTGGAGGACGACCTGGAGGTGGTCGCCGTCGCGGGGACGGGCCCCGAGGCGGTCGCCGCGATCGAGCGGCACCGGCCCGACGTCGCCGTGCTCGACCTGCAGATGCCCGGCGCGGACGGGATCGAGGTCGCCGAGCGGGTCCTGCCCGCCGTGCCGGGCTGCGCCGTCGTGATCGTCACCAGCCACGGCCGGCCGGGGTACCTGAAGAAGGCGCTCGCGGCGGGCGTGCGGGCCTTCCTGCCGAAGTCGGCGTCGGCCGCGGTGCTGGCCGCCGCCGTGCGGCAGGTGGCCGGCGGCGGCCGGTACGTGGACCCGGAGCTCGCGGCCGACGCGATCGCCGCCGGCGACTCCCCGCTCACGGCACGCGAGGCCGACGTGCTCGAGCTGGCGGCCGACGGCGCCCCCGTCGAGGAGATCGCCGAGCGGGCCGCGCTCGCGCCCGGGACGGTGCGCAACTACCTGTCGTCCGCGGTGGCGAAGCTCGGGGTGACGAACCGGCACGAGGCGGTCCGCCTCGCGCGGGCGCAGGGCTGGCTGTGAGCGGCCGCGCTGTCCCCGGCAGCCCGTAGGCTGGACTCTCGTGTACGAGGGCGCAGTCCAGGACCTGATCGACGAGCTCGGCCGCCTTCCCGGCGTCGGGCCCAAGAGCGCGCAGCGGATCGCGTTCCACCTGCTCGCGGCGGACACCGCCGACGTGCGCCGCCTCGCGGACGCGCTCATCGAGGTGAAGGCGCGCGTGCAGTTCTGCGAGACGTGCGGCAACGTCGCGGAGTCGGAGAGGTGCCGCATCTGCGCCGACCCGCGCCGCAGCGACGACGTGATCTGCGTGGTCGAGGAGCCCAAGGACGTGGTCGCCATCGAGCGCACCCGCGAGTTCCGTGGGCGGTACCACGTGCTCGGCGGCGCCATCAACCCCATCGAGAACGTCGGCCCCGACGACCTGCGGATCAGCCAGCTCATGACGCGCCTGGCCGACGGCACGGTCACCGAGGTCATCCTTGCCACCGACCCGAACATCGAGGGCGAGGCGACGGCTACGTACCTCTCGCGGCTCATCGCCCCGATGGGCGTCACCGTCTCTCGTCTGGCCAGCGGGCTGCCCGTCGGGGGAGACTTGGAGTACGCGGACGAGGTGACCCTCGGGCGCGCTTTCGAGGGCCGGCGGGTCGTCGGCGGCTGACCAGCCGCGACGCCCCGCAGCGGGCACCGACCGGCACGACCGACGCCGTCGACCGCGGCGGAGAGGGGGCAGGACCGTGGGGGAGATCGAGCCGGGCTCGGAGTTCCGGGACGTCGCCGAGCAGATGTCCGCGCAGGCGCGCGTGTTCCTGTCCACCACGACGCAGGTCGCGTCCGGGGCGGCGCCGGGGGCCGAGCTGTCCCTGCTGATCCTCGCGACGTCCGACCTGCTCGCCGCCGGCGCGCGGCTGGCCGCGATCGTCGACGTCGTCCCCGCCGAGCGGTGGGAGCCCGACGCGGGCCCGGAGACCGACGTCGACCCGCTGCGCGACGCGCTCGCGCAGATGTTCGACGGCTTCGACGACTACGTCGAGGTGGCGGACCCGGCGCTGAGCGCGGACGTCAGCCCGGCCACGCTGTCCGGCGACCTGGCGTGCGTCGCCGAGGAGATCGCCAAGGGGCTGCAGCACTTCGACGACGGGCACGAGCTCGAGGGCCTGTGGTGGTGGCAGTTCAGCTACCTGTCGTCGTGGGGGGAGCGGGCGTCGTCGGCGCTGCGCGTCCTCCAGGGGGTGCTCGCGCACCTGCGGCTGGACGTCGCGGACGACGTCGCCGCCGAGGCGGAGTACGACGCCCTGCACTCCTGAGCGTGCGGCGTCAGGCCCTCTCCGCCGCCCGCGCGTAGTGCTCGCGCTGGGCGGGGTAGTACGACTCCCAGGCCACGTCGCCCGCGGGGCGTCCTGACCGCACCGCGACGAGCCGGTCGAGGTAGTACTCCCACCCGGGGCCGATCGACGCGGCGTCGTCGTCCGCACCGAGGCGCTGGCGGAACGTCAGCGTCGTCACCCCGCCGGACTCCGCGAGCTCGAGCGCCAGGTGCCAGACCCCGCCCGGCGCCGCCGTGTCGACGGCGTACCGGTGCGGCGGCTCGCACCGGGTGATGACGCACTCCGCGGCCTCGGCGTCCGGGCTCTCGGAGGTCATGAAGAACCGGACCCGGCCGCTCGTCGGGTCGCCCTCCCAGCGGCCGACCCACCGGTCGAGCAGGTGCGGCTCGGTCACGCTCGCCCAGACGTCGGGCGCGGTGGCGTCGAAGCTCCGGGTGAGGACGAGCTCCGGCCCGGCGGCCCCGTGCTCGACGGTGCCGGTCGCCGCGACGGTGGGGCGGTCTCCGTCGGTCATGCTCCCAGGGTGGCACGGCGCCGCCGGCGGCGGGAGGCGGGACGGTCCGTGACGGCGCCCGGCCACGTGACATCATGCGGCGGGTGCCCGACCTCGATGTCCTCACGATCGTCCTGCTCGTCCTCGCCGGGCTCACCGCCGGCTGGGTCGACGCCGTCGTGGGCGGCGGCGGGCTGATCCAGCTCCCCGCGCTGCTGCTGGTGCCGGGCATCTCGCCGGTGCAGGCGCTGGCCACCAACAAGCTCGGCTCGATCATGGGCACGTCCACCAGCGCGATCACGTACTACCGCCGGGTGGGCCCGGACCTCACGACGGCGGGTCCGATGGCGGTCGCCGCGCTGGTCGGGGCGTTCGGCGGCGCCGCGCTGGCGAGCCGCATCCCGGCCGAGCTGTTCAAGCCGATCATCCTCGTCGTGCTGATCGGCGTCGCCACCTACACGGTGCTGAAGCCGAAGCTCGGCGCGCACGACAACCTGCGCTGGGAGGGCAACCGGCACCGCTGGACGGCGGCCGGCATCGGGCTCGTCATCGGCGCGTACGACGGGCTGCTCGGCCCGGGCACGGGCACGTTCCTCGTCATCGCGCTGGTGAGCGTGCTGGGCTACGCGTTCCTGCCCGCGTCGGCGCTGGCGAAGATCACCAACTTCGCCACCAACCTGGGTGCGCTGCTGTTCTTCGTGCCGCACGGCGCGGTGCTGTGGGGCCTGGGCCTGATGATCGGCGCCGCCAACCTCGTGGGCGCCTACATCGGGGCGCGGATGGCGGTGGCGAAGGGCAGCGCGTTCGTGCGCGTCATCTTCGTCGTGGTCGTGGGCGCCCTCATCCTCAAGCTCGGCTACGACGTCTGGCAGGACTGGCGGTCCTGAGGCCCCGCGCCGCGGCACGCGGGCGCCCGATCGGCGTCACGCGTCGAGGGCGCGGACGATCCGGTCGAGGTCGTCCAGCAGCGCGGCCAGGCGCGTCCCGGGGATGCCGGCCACCATGCGGGCCTCGACGGCGTACACGGCGTCCTGGGCGGACCTCAGGCGGCGCTCGCCGGCGGCGGTGAGGCGCACCGGGCGGGCCCGGCCGTGGTCGACCACGTCGGGGCGCGTCGTCAGGCCCGCCTCCTGGAGCCCCCGGAGCACGAGGTTCATCGACTGCCGGGTGACGAAGGTGGCGCGGGCGAGCTCGGCGTTCGACTGCCCCGGGTGCAGCGCGAGGACCTCGAGGCACGAGTACTGGGGCACGGTCAGGTCGTGCTCGCGCAGCGCGGCGTCGAGGGCGCCCCGCAGGGCGGAGTGCGCGCGCTTCAGGCGGTAGCCGACGTGCTCGGTGACGTCGGCGGCGGGGTGCGGCGGGACCGGCGGCGTGGTCATGTCAACATGTTGACACATCGTCGCCCGCGAGCCTAGCCTCGAAGATGTCAATGTCCTGACATCAAACGAGGAGCACCATGTCCGCCACCGAGCCCGCCACCGTGACCGGCCCCGACTTCCTGGCCCTGCAGGTCCGCGACGGCGCCGCGGCCGCCGCGTTCTTCGAGGAGCGCCTCGGCCTGCGCCGCAGCCCCGCGTCCCCGCCCGGCGCCGTCGTCTTCGCGACCGAGCCCGTCCCCTTCGCCGTCCGCGGCCCGCTGCCCGGCACCGACCTCGACGCCGGCCGCCCCGGCCTCGGCGTCGCGCTCTGGTTCGCCACCACCGACGCCGTCGCGCTGCACGACAGCCTCGGTGCCGTGGGCGTCGAGGTGCTCGGCCCGGTCGTCGGCTCGCCCTTCGGCCCCACGTTCTCCTTCGTCGGGCCGGAGGGCTACGTCCTCACCGTCCACGGGGCGTGAGGGCGTCGGCCGGGCCGGGCGCGCCCGCCCGGCCGACGAGGCGTCAGCGGACCAGCAGGTCGCGCAGCGCGGTCACGACCTCCTGGGGCGCGCTCTCGGCCATGAAGTGGCCGGCGGCGGTGGAGCGGTGGTCGAGGTCGGGCGCCCACGCGCGCCACAGGCCGGCGGCGTCGTAGCCGAGCATCGAGCCCCAGTCCTGCTGCACCACCGTCACCGGCATGGCCAGCCGGCGCCCGGCGTCCCGGTCGGCGCGGTCGTGCTCGACGTCGACGCCGGCCGACGCGCGGTAGTCGGCGACGATCGACGGCACGGCCTCCCGGGACCGGCGGAGGTACTCGGCGCGCACGTCCGCGTCGAAGGGGGCGGCCGTACCCGGCGGGGTCCACGCGTCGAGGAAGTGGCCGAAGAACGCGTCGGCGGTCGCCTCGATCATGGCCTCCGGCAGCCCCGCGGGCTGGGCCATGAGGTACAGGTGGAACGCGACGGCGGCGTCCGCGCCGTGCAGCACGTCCCACATGTCGAGGGTGGGCAGCACGTCGAGCGACGCGAGGTGCGTCACTGCCTCGGGGTGGTCGAGCCCGGCCCGGACGGCGACCAGCGCACCACGGTCGTGGCCCGCCAGCGCGAACCGGTCGAACCCGAGCTCCGCCGCGAGGCGCACCACGTCGCGGGCCATGGTGCGCTTGGAGTACGTGTCGGGCGAGGTCTCGGCGGGCTTGTCGCTCGCGCCGTAGCCGCGCAGGTCGGGCACGATCACGGTGTGGTCGGCGGCGAGCGCGGGGGCGACGTGGCGCCAGCACAGGTGCGTCTGGGGGAAGCCGTGCAGCAGCACCACGGCGCGGTCGCCGCTGCCGCCCACGGCGGCGTGCAGCGCGACGCCGTCGTCCACCGTGACGCGCACGTCGCGGAAGCCGGGGATGGTGGGGGAGTCGGTCATCGGTGTTCTCCTGGTCGTGGTCGGATGGGTCGTCGGGACGACACGCTCAGCCTCGGCGGCACCGATGAGCGATGGATGAGCAGGAGGGGCGGCGGATGGTGACGGTCGGCGTCCTCGGGCCGGTCGTGGCCTGGGGCGAGGACGGCGCCGAGCTGGCCCTGCGCGGGCCGCGGCACCGGGAGCTGCTCGCGCGCCTCGTCGCCGCGCGCGGGCGGGTCGTGGGGGTGACCGACCTGGTCGACGACCTCTGGGAGGACCCGCCGGACGGCGCCGTGGCCGCGGTGCGCACCTTCGTCGCGGCGCTGCGGCGGGCCCTGGAGCCGGACCGGCCGCCGCGCGCGGCGCCGCGGGTGCTGGTGACCCAGGGGCCGGGCTACGCGCTGCGCCTCCCGGACGACGCGGTGGACGCGCGGGCGGCCGAGCGGCTGGTGTCGGCCGCGGCCGCGGCCCCGGCGGCGACGGCCCTGCGGGGGCTGGACGCCGCGCTCGCGCTGTGGCGCGGCGAGCCGTACGCGGGCATCGACGCGGCGTGGGCGGCGGCCGAGCGCGCCCGGCTGGAGGACCTGCGGCTCGGAGCCGTCGAGCGACGCGCGGAGGCCTTGCTCGTGCTGGACAGCCCCGCCGACGCCGTCGCCGGCCTGGAGCGGCACGTGGCGACGCAGCCGTGGCGCGAGGAGGGCTGGCGCCTGCTGGCCCTCGCCCTGCGCGCCGCGGGCCGGCAGGCCGACGCGCTGGCCGTGGTCCGCCGCGCGCGGCGCACGCTCGTGGACGAGCTCGGCCTCGACCCGGGGCCCCGCCTGGCGGAGGCCGAGGCCCGGATCCTGCGCCAGGAGGACGGCGCGGGAGCGGACCTCTGGGCGCGGGCCGCCGACACCTTCGCCCGGACGGCGTCCCAGGGACCGGCCCGGCTCGAGCAGTCGGCCACGCTGCTCGGCTCGGCGGCGGTGACGGGCGGGCTCGCGGAGGCCCGCGACCAGCGGTCCGCGGTGGTGCGGGCGGCGGACCGCCGTGGCGACCCGCGCCTGACGGCCCGCGTGCTGGACGCGGTCCACGTGCCGAGCGTGTGGCCCGTGCCCGACGACCCGGCCGAGGCGGCGGTGCTCGCGCAGGTGGCGGAGCGGACCCTGCGGGAGCTCGGGCCCGACGCCCCCGACCGCACCCGGGCGCGCCTGCTGGCGGGGCTGGCCACGGAGCTGCGCGGGGCGCGCGGGGGCCGCGGCCCGGAGGCGGCCCGCGAGGCGGTCGCCCTCGCGCGCCGTACGGGCGACCCGGCGACCCTCGCGCGCGCCCTCGGGGCCCAGGTGCTGCACACCGTGGGGCGGGCCGGGCTGGCCCCCGCCCGGGACGCGCTGGGCGCCGAGCTCGTGGACGTGGCCGCCCGCGCCGGCCTGGCGACGGACGAGATCGTCGGCCGGCTGGTGCGTGTGCAGGCCCGGACCGCCCTCGGCGACGTCGCGGGCGCGGCCGGCCACGCGGAGGCGGCCCGCCTCCTCGCCGCCGACCACGAGCGGCCCCTCGTCGAGGTGCTCGTCACGTGGGCCGCCGTCGTGCGCGAGGCGGTCGAGGGCGCGCCGGACGCCGGCGTCGTCCGTGCCGTGCACGAGGCGGCCGCCCGGCTGCCGGGCGCGGGGATGGAGGGGCTGGAGGCCGGGCTGGAACCGCTCGCCGTCCTGAGCCTGCGCGTCGGGCGGGGGTGCACGGACGCCGGCGCCCTCGCGAGGGCCACGGGCGACCCGGCCGACCCCGACGCGGTCGCCGCCTGGGGCCCGTACCGCCCGTGGGTCCGGCCGTGGGCGCTGCGCGCCGCCGGGAGGGGCGCGGACGCGGCCCGCGCGCTCGCGGGCGTCCCCGACCCGCCGCCCGGCCTGCTGGCGGAGGTGCTGTGGGTGCTGGCGGGGCAGGCGGCGGTGCTGGTCGGCGACCGGACGGTCGCCGGGCGTGCGCGGGCGGCGCTGGCGCCCGCCGCGGACGAGCTGGCGGCGGGCAGCGCGCTGGTCTCGGCGGGGAGCGTCGCCGTCCACCTCGGGGCGCTGGACGCCTTCCTCGCGGGCGACCCGCCGGTCACCACCTGAGACGGTCCTCGTCCGAGGGGCGGTCCCCGTCTACCATCGACGGGCAAGCACTCGCACCCGGCGGACCGTTGAGAGAGACGGAGGCCGGTAGAGCAGAAGGTTGTGACATGGCACTAGTCGTGCAGAAATACGGCGGATCGTCCGTCTCCGACGCCCACAGCATCAAGCGCGTGGCGAAGCGGATCGCGGCGACCAAGCGGGCGGGGAACGACGTCGTCGTCGTGGTGAGCGCCATGGGCGACACCACGGACGAGCTCCTCGACCTCGCCGGGCAGATCACCCCGCTGCCCCCGCAGCGCGAGCTCGACATCCTCCTCACCTCCGGTGAGCGCATCTCGATGTCCCTGCTCGCGATGGCGATCACGAACCTCGGGGTGAAGGCGAAGTCCTTCACCGGCCAGCAGGCCGGCCTCATCACCGACGCCGTGCACGGGCGCGCCCGGCTCGTCGACGTCGTGCCGCACCGCGTCCGCGAGACGGTGGAGCGCGGGCAGGTCGCGATCGTCGCGGGCTTCCAGGGCGTGAGCTCGTCGAACGACGTGACGACGCTCGGCCGCGGCGGCTCGGACACGACCGCCGTCGCGCTCGCCGCCGGCCTCGACGCCGACGTCTGCGAGATCTACACCGACGTGGACGGCGTGTTCACGGCCGACCCGCGCATCGTCCCCGCCGCGCGGAAGATCGACCGCGTCACCTACGAGGAGATGCTCGAGCTCGCCGCGTCGGGGGCCAAGGTCCTGGCCCTGCGCGCGGTGGAGTACGCGCGCCGCTACGACGTGCCCGTGCACGTGCGCAGCTCGTTCTCCAACACCACCGGCACCCTCGTCACCGGCACGTACGGCGACGCGATCGACCCGAACGCCCCCACGGGCGACCAGCAGGAGGCAGTGATGGAAGCCCCGATCATCTCCGGCGTCGCGCACGACCGCAGCGAAGCCAAGATCACCGTCGTCGGCGTGCCGGACAAGCCCGGCACCGCGGCCCGCATCTTCGAGGTCGTGGCCGGCGCGGGCGCGAACATCGACATGATCGTGCAGAACGTCTCGGCGGCCCACACCGGCCTCACGGACATCTCGTTCACGCTGCCGCACGCGGACAGCCCGTCCACGCTGGCCGCGCTGAACGCGCTCCAGGAGGAGATCGGGTTCGCGTCGCTGCAGTACGACGACCAGATCGGCAAGCTGTCGCTGGTCGGGGCGGGCATGAAGTCCCACCCGGGCGTCTCGGCGCGGCTGTTCGGCGCGCTGCGCGACGCCGGGATCAACATCGAGATGATCTCCACCTCGGAGATCCGCATCTCGGTCGTGACCCGCGAGGACGCCCTGGACGACGCCGTGCGCGCCATCCACTCGGCGTTCGACCTGGACTCCGCCGACGGCGAGGCCGTCGTCTACGCCGGCTCGGGGCGGTGACGCGCTGATGGCACAGATCACCACCACCGGCGTGAACGTCGCCGTCGTCGGCGCCACCGGCCAGGTCGGCGGCGTGCTGCGCCGCCTCCTCGCGGAGCGCGCCTTCCCGGTCAAGGAGCTGCGGTTCTTCGCGTCCGCGCGCTCGGCGGGCAGCACCCTCCCGTTCGAGGGCGTGGACGTCGTCGTCGAGGACGTCGCGGCCACCGCCACCGACGACCTCGCGGACGTCGACGTCGCGATCTTCTCGGCCGGCGGCGGCACGTCGCGCGAGCACGCGCCCCGGTTCGCCGAGGCGGGCGCCGTCGTCATCGACAACTCCTCCGCCTGGCGCCTCGACCCCGAGGTGCCGCTGGTGGTCTCCGAGGTGAACCCGGAGGCGATCGGCGACGCCGTGAAGGGCATCGTCGCGAACCCGAACTGCACCACGATGGCCGCGATGCCGGTGCTCAAGCCGCTGGCCGACGAGGCCGGGCTGGAGCGCCTGCGGGTCGCGACCTACCAGGCGGTGTCGGGCTCGGGCGTCGGCGGGGTCAAGGAGCTGGCCGACCAGGCGCGCGCCGCCGTGGCCGGCGACCTCGAGGGCCTCGCGCACTCGGGCGGGGCCGTGACGTTCCCGGAGCCGGACAAGTACGTGGCGCCGATCGCGTTCGACGTGCTGCCGCTGGCGGGCAACCTCGTGGACGACGGCTCGGGCGAGACCGACGAGGAGCAGAAGCTCCGCAACGAGTCGCGCAAGATCCTCGGCCTGCCCGACCTCGCGGTGGCCGGCACCTGCGTGCGGGTCCCGGTCTTCACCGGTCACTCGCTGGCGATCCACGCCGAGTTCGGCTCGGCGATCACCCCCGAGCGGGCGCGCGAGCTGCTGGCCGCCGCGCCGGGCGTGGAGCTCGCGGACGTCCCGACGCCGCTGGCCGCGGCGGGCGCCGACCCGTCGTTCGTCGGGCGCATCCGCACCGACCAGTCCGTGCCCGGCGGGCGCGGCCTCGTGCTGTTCGTGTCCAACGACAACCTGCGCAAGGGCGCGGCGCTCAACGCCGTGCAGATCGCGGAGATCGTCGCGGCGGACCTGGCCGAGCTGGCCGCGTTCGACGACGTCGACGCCGCCGAGGCGGAGTCCGCCACGGCCTGACCGGCCCGGCCCGCGGTTCACGGGGCCCGGCGACGAGCGATCGTCGCCGGGCCCCGTCGCGTCTCCGGCGGTGGAACGTCAGGCCGCGCCGGCGAGGAGCAGCCGGGTGAGGCCCTCGGGGTCCTCGAGCATGGCGACGTGCCCGACGCCGGGCAGGTACTCCAGCCGGGCGCCCGGGACGGCGGCGTACCGCCGGGCCGACGCGGGGTCCCACCGCGGGTCCGCGTCGCCGAAGACCACGAGCAGCCGGACGCCGAGCGCGGCGACCCGCTCCGGCACCGGCCGGTCGGCGAGGTAGGCGGCGTAGCCCGCCATGACCCGGCGGAAGTCCGCGTACCGCGTGCGGCGCACGTCGGCGAGGAAGCCGTCGGGCACGTCGACCGGCCGCGCGGTCACCGACCGGATCCCTCGTCGCAGCATCCCGGTGGTGCGCAGCGGCCACACGAGAGGCCCGAACGGGCGCCCCATGAGGACGCGCACCGCCGCCGCCTCCGGGAGCATCGCGTCCGGCGCCGGGCCGGTGCTGACCAGCACCAGCCCGCCCACCAGGTCCGGCCTCCGTTCGGCGAGCGCCGTCGCGACGTAGCCGCCGCTGGAGTGCCCCACGACGGTCGGCCGCGCGACGCCCAGCTCGTCCAGCAGCGCCGCGACGCGGTCGGCCTGCGCGGGGACGTCGTAGGCCGGGGCCCGCGGGGAGCGGCCGCAGCCGGGCAGGTCCACCGCGACGACCCGGTGCGCGGCGGCGAGCCCGGGCAGCACCGGGGACCAGGACGCCGCGGTGGCCCCCGAGCCGTGGACCAGCAGCATCGGCGGGGCGTCGGGCGGGCCGTCGACGACGACGTGGATGCCGGCGACGACTGCGTCGCGGCGGCGGGTTCCGGTCATGGTCCGAGCGTCCCCCGGTTCGGCCGGGCATGCCGGTCCTCCGCCCCGCGCGGGGGAACTCGTCCTGGAGGGGTTGCGCGCACCGGAGGACCTATGGTTCATTAGTCGAGTAATGAACCCCTGAACCACTGAACCTGTGTGAGGAGGTCCGCGTGTTCGACGGACCCGAACCCATCTACGTGCAGATCGCCCAGATGATCCGCGCGCAGGTGCTCGCCGGTGAGCTCGCGGAGGAGGAGCAGGTCATGTCGACCACCCAGTTCGCCACGACGTTCCGCATCAACCCCGCCACCGCCGCCAAGGCCTTCGCCGGCCTGGTCGACGAGGGCGTCCTGTACAAGCGCCGCGGCCTGGGCATGTTCGTCGCCCCCGGGGCGCGCGAGCGGCTGCTGGAGCACCACCGCACCGCCTACTTCGACGAGGTGCTCGCCCCCGCGCTCGCGCAGGCCGACATCCTCGGCATCTCGACCGACGAGCTCGTCGCCTACGTGCTCGGCACCAACGGCCACCGCAAGCCCACGACCACCACGGAGGAGTCATGACCCCCGCACCCTTCGGCGCCCGTCTCGACGACGTCGTCGTCCGGTTCGGAGCCCAGCGCCGCATGACCGCGGAGGGCACGACCGTCAAGAACGACGCCGGCACCGCGCTGGACGGCGTCACCCTGGACCTGCGACCCGGCGTCATCACCGGGATCCTCGGCCGCAACGGCGCGGGCAAGTCCACGCTGCTGTCGCTGCTCGCGGCGTTCAACCGGCCCACCTCGGGCACGGTCCGCGTGGGCCCCGGCGAGCTCATGGAGGACCCGTGGGAGAACCCGTGGGCCACCGCCAACGTCCAGCTGGTGCGCGAGAGCGGCGACCTCATGGAGGAGGAGCGCGTCGCGACCACGCTGACGTACTACGCCGACCTGCGCCCCTACTGGGACGCCGACCTGGCCGGCCGGCTGCTCGACCTGTTCGAGGTGGACCCCCGCAAGAAGCCGACCGCCCTGTCGCGCGGCAAGCGGTCCGCCGTCGGCGCCACCATCGGCCTCGCGGCCCGCGCGCCGCTGACCATCCTCGACGAGGTCTACCTCGGCATGGACGCCCCCACGCGGTACGCGTTCTATGACGAGATCCTCGCCGACTACGCCGAGCACCCCCGCACCATCCTGCTGTCGAGCCACCTGGTCGAGGAGGTCGAGCGTCTCTTCGAGGACGTCGTCGTGCTGCACCGCGGCCGCGTGCTCCTCGCCGAGCCGGCGGAGGACATGCAGGCGCGCGGGTTCAGCCTCACCGGCCCCGTCGCGGCGGTCGAGGAGCTGGCCGCGGGCCGCCGCGAGCTGCACCGCCAGCGCCTCGGCGCCACCGTGCAGGTGACGATCGAGGGCGCGCCCGACGAGGGGGCCGCCGCCGCGGCCCGCGCCGTGGGCGTCGAGATCGGGTCGCTGCCGCTGCAGGACCTGTTCGTGCGCCTCACCCAGCCGCGGGACGACGACGGCCACGCCGCGCCCGCCGCCACGACCCGAACCACCCAGAGCCGGACGGGGGAGCCCCGATGAGCGCCGCCACCGTCACGCGCGCCGAGCGCGACGCCTTCGTGGCGCGAGCGCAGTCCCGCGGCACGCGCCGCGTCGCCCGGTCCGTCGGGTCGGCGTCGCTCCTGCTGGGCTCCGGCTTCTGGGGCCTCTTCCTCGTCGTCTCCGTGGCCGTGCCCCTGGTGGTCCGCCAGGCCGGCGGGGTCATGGGCGGGGGAGTGATGACGGGCGCGGAGTACGCGGCGTCGTGGTTCGCCCTCTCCCTGGGCATGATCGCCCTCTCGGGGCTCACCGTGCCGCACCTGGCCGCGGGTGGCACCCGCCGCTCGATGTACGGCGGGGCGCTGGCCGCCGCGCTCGTCGCGGGGGTCGCCTTCGGCCTGGCGTACGCGGTGCTGCTGCTCGTCGAGCGCGGCCTCTTCGGCGCGCTCGGCTGGTCGTGGGACCAGCTCGGCAGCGGGCTGGACGCCGGCGGCGCGTGGGTGGTCGTGACCGGCGTGGCCGAGGCGATCGGCGTCGTCGTGTACATGCTCGTCGGGATGGCGGCCCAGGCCGCCTACCGCACGCACGGCGTCTGGACGGGCACCGCGCTCCTCGTGCCCGGCTTCGTCCTCGTCGTCCTGGTCGACCACGCCACCCGCCTGGGGACCTTCTCCGACGCGTTCGGCACCCTCGGGCTCGGCGGCGACCAGGCCCCGGTCGCCCTCGGCCTCGTCCAGGCGCTCGTCGTGCTGGCCCTGGCCGTCGGCTGGTTCTGGTGGCAGGTGCGCGCCGTGCGCCTGCGGCCGGCGGGGTGAGCGCCATGACCACCACCACGACCCCCGCCGCCGAGGCGCCCGCCAGCGCCCTGCACCGCCACGCCGTGCGAGCGACCCGTCGCCGGTACCTGCGCACGCTCGCCTTCGCCGGCGTGGGGTTCTGGGCCGGCTGGGCCGCCCTGGTGCTCACCCTGCCGGTGATCGTCGAGCGCTGGGGCGGCGAGGCGGACGGCCTCGTCCACGACGCCGCCGGCGGACCCGTGCGGTGGGTGGCGCTCGGCGTCGGCGTCCTCACGACGGCGACCACGCTCACCCTGCACGTCGCGGCCGGCGGCACCCGCCGGTCGGTCGTCGAGGGCGGCCTCCGCGCAGCGCTGATCGCAGGCCCCGTGCTCGGCGTCCTCGCGGCGGCCCTCGCCCTGGCCGAGAGGGCCGTCTACGCCGACCTCGGCCGGTACTGGCAGGGCACCGCCGCGCCGCTGGGCGTCGACACGGTCACGGGCGTCGTCGTCCTGGTGGTCGGCGAGTCGCTGGTCGTCGTCACCTACCTCCTCGTCGGGACGGCCGTCATCGCCGGCTTCCGCCGGGCGGGCGTGTGGCGCGGTGCCCTGCTCGTCCTGCCGCTCCTCGTCCCGGCCGCCCTGGCGGACCTCGCCACCCGCACCGGCCTGTTCGGCCTCCCGCTGCGCGGCGGCTACGACTCCGTCGCCGTCGGCGTCGTCGCCACCGTCGGCGGCACCCTGCTCGCCGCGGCCCTCGCCGCCGTCGTCGCGGCACGGATGCTCCACGCCGTCCCGCTCCGCCCCTGACCAGCCCACCGACCGATCACAACGAAGGAGGCCCGACATGGCCGCTCCCGTGGTGGAGGTGCAGCACCTCCGCAAGACGTACGGACCGAAGGTCGCCGTCGACGACGTGTCGTTCAGCGTCGCGGAAGGCGAGATCTTCGGGATCCTCGGCCCCAACGGGGCCGGGAAGACCACCACCGTCGAGACGCTCGCCGGCCTGCGTGACGCCGACGGCGGCACCGTGCGCGTGCACGGCATCGACACGCAGCGCGACCCCGCCGGCGTGCGGGACATCCTGGGCGTGCAGCTCCAGGAGGCCACGCTGCACGACAAGATCACCGTGGGCGAGGCGCTCGAGCTGTTCGCCGGGTTCTACGAGGACCCCGCCGACCCGGCCGAGCTCCTGCGCCTGCTCGACCTCACCGAGCACGCCGGCAAGCAGTTCGCCCGGCTCTCCGGCGGGCAGAAGCAGCGGCTGTCGATCGCGCTCGCCCTCGTGGGCAACCCGCGCATCGCCATCCTGGACGAGCTCACCACCGGCCTCGACCCGCAGGCGCGGCGCGCCACCTGGGACCTCGTGGAACGCGTGCGGGCCACCGGCGTCACCATCCTGCTCGTCACGCACTTCATGGAGGAGGCCGAGCGGCTCTGCGACCGCCTCGTCGTCATCGACGCCGGTCGCGTCGTCGCCGAGGGCACGCCCACCGAGCTCATCGACGGGCTCGAGGGCGGCCGCACCGTCGTCGTGCGCTTCGCTACCCACGACGTCGACCGCGGTCGCGCCGCCCTCGAGTCCCTCGCCGAGCGCGACCCCGACGTGCACCGCGTCGAGGGCGTGGACGGCGCGCCCGCCGAGGTGGCCGTCTCCGGCAGCCGCCGCGTGCTGTTCTCCCTCGTCCCCGCCCTCGCCGCGGCCGACCTCGTCCCCGACGACGTCCGCACCGTCACGCGCTCGCTGGAGGACGTCTTCCTCGCCGTCACCGGGCGCACCTACGACCCCGAGGCCGCGCCCGCCCTCGCCACCGAAGGAGCCCCGTCATGACCACCGCCGTCCCCACCGCACCCGCCCGGCCCGCCGGCCGCGCCTGGCGCGGGTTCGGTCGCCTGCTCACCACCGAGACCCGGGTGTGGCTCCGCGACTTCGCCGCGCCGTTCTTCGGGATCCTCTTCCCGACCCTCATCCTCGTCGGCGTCGGCTTCGCCATCCCCGGCATGCGCGACCCCATCACCGACGCCCCGCCGTCGTCCGTCTGGTACGGGCTCACCCCGATCGCCACGTACCTGCCCACCGTCATCGCCATGGCCGTCGGCACCGCGTCCCTCACCGTCATGCCGGTGACCATCGCGACCTACCGCGAGAAGGGCGTGCTGCGCCGGCTCTCGACGACGCCGATGCGGCCGCAGGGGATCGTCGCGAGCCACCTGCTCATCAACGTCGGCACCACGGTCGTGGGTGTCGCGCTCGCGCTCGTCGTCGCGCAGCTCGCGTTCGGCGTCGCCGTCCCGCAGCACCTCGGCGTCGTGCTCCTCGCGTTCGTCCTCGGGCTGTGCGCCATGTTCTCGCTCGGGATGCTCGTCGCCGCGCTCGCGCCCCGCGCGTCCGCCGCGAACGCCGTCGCCATGTCGCTCTACTTCCCGATGCTCCTGCTCGCCGGCCTGTGGACCCCCGGGCCGATCATGCCCGAGGTGCTGCGCCAGATCGGGCAGTTCACGCCGCTGGGCGCCGCCGCGCAGGCCATGACCACCGGGTGGTTCGAGTCCGGATTCCCCCTGCTGCAGTGCCTCGTCATGGTGGTGTGGACGGCGGTGCTGCTGCCCGTCGCGGTGCGGGTGTTCCGCTGGACGTGAGTTCTCGTCGGGTTCTCGTCGGGCTCGTGGCCGGGGTCGGGCGGGAGGGTGGTTCGTGCCGCCGTCGACGACGGAGGAGCGGGCAGGGCGGTGCCGCGGGCGGGTAACGTGCGGCGGATGCGCAGAGTGGCAGAGCTGGCCGGCAGATGGTTCGCGGTGCTCGTGGTGCTGGGCGGGGTCGCGGGGCTGCTCGCCCCGACGGCGCTCGCGCCCATCGCCGCACAGACGCCGCTGTTCCTCGGGATCATCATGTTCGGCATGGGGCTCACGCTGCGGGGCTCCGACTTCGGCCTCGTCGCCCGGCGGCCGTGGGCGGTGCTGCTGGGCGTGGTCGCGCAGTTCACGATCATGCCGTCGCTGGCGTGGGCGATCGGGCACCTGTTCGGCCTCGAGGGCGACGCAATGATCGGCATGATCCTCGTCGGCGCCGCGCCCGGCGGGACGGCGTCCAACGTCATCGTCTACCTGGCGAAGGGCGACACCGCCCTGTCCGTCGCGCTGACGTCCGTGTCGACGCTGCTCGCCCCCGTGCTCACGCCGGCGCTGGTGCTGTGGCTCGCCGGCTCCGCGCTCGACGTCACCTACGGCTCGCTGGTCACGTCGATCCTGCAGATCGTGCTCTTCCCGGTGCTCGCCGGGCTGCTGGTGCGGACGTTCGCCGGCGGGCTGGTGGAGCGCTACATGCTGCCGTACCTGCCGCTCGTGTCCGTCGCGGGGATCGTCGTCGTGGTGGCCGGCATCGTCGCCGCCAACGCCGACGCCGTCCTCGGGACCGGCGTCCTCGTGGCGCTCGCCGTCATCCTGCACAACGGCCTCGGTCTGCTGCTCGGGTACGGCGCCGCCCGCCTCGCCCGCCTGGACGAGGCGTCGCGGCGGGCCGTCAGCGTCGAGGTCGGGATGCAGAACTCCGGCCTCGCGGCCAGCCTCGCCACCCAGTACTTCACGCCCGCGGCGGCGCTGCCCGCGGCCCTGTTCTCCGTGTGGCACAACGTCTCCGGGTCGGCGCTCGCGTCGTTCTGGGCGCGCCGCCCCGTGGCGGCGGACGACCGGCGCGCCGCCGCGCGACCGTCGGGCGTGCGGCCGTGAGGCCGTTCCTGTTCCTCGGCACCCGCGCCGAGGACGTGGCCGCGGACGGGGAGTTCGACGCCGTGCTCCGGTACTCCGGCCTGGACGCCAGGTCCCTGCGCCGCGTGCGCCTCGAGCGCGACCCCCTGCCGCAGGTCGACCTCGACGAGCTGTCGGGGGTGATCGTCGGCGGCGGCCCGTTCAACTCTTCCGACCCTGAGGCCGAGAAGTCGGGCACCCAGCGCCGCGTCGAGCGGGAGATGGCCGCGCTGCTCGACGAGCTCGTGGAGCACGACTTCCCGTTCCTCGGCGCCTGCTACGGCGTCGGGACCCTCGGCACGCACCAGGGCGGCGTCGTCGACGGCACCTACCCCGAGCCCGTCGGCCCGGCGGAGATCGAGCTGACCCCGGAGGGGCTCGCGGACCCCCTCCTCGCCGGCCTGCCCGCCCGGTTCACCGCCTACCTGGGCCACAAGGAGGCCGTGAGCGTCCTGCCGCCGTCGGCCACGCTGCTCGCCCGGTCCGCCGACGCGCCCGTGCAGATGTTCCGCGTGCGCCGGAACCTCTACGCCACGCAGTTCCACCCCGAGCTCGACCTCGCCGGCATCGAGCAGCGGGTCGAGGTGTACCGGTCGTACGGGTACTTCCCGCCCGACGAGGGCGACCGGATCGTGGCGCGCTCCCGGCAGCACCAGGTCACCGAGCCGATGCGCATCCTGCGGAACTTCGTGTCCCGCTACGCCCGCTGACCCCCGCCGACCCCGGACGCGTCGGAGCCACGTCGGGCCGCGGCCCGACGTGGCTCCGACAGGTTCCTACTTGTGCGAACGGGGCGTGGTGACGTTCAGGGTCATCACGCCGTTGTTCTTGTTCACGGACTTCACCGTGATCTTGGTGCCCGTGCCGCCCACGACGACCGAGCCCCAGGGGTTCGACGCGTCGTAGTAGGCGTTCGGGTCCGTGTCGTCGAAGACGTTCTCGGCCGTCTTCGACCAGGTGCGCAGCGTCGTCATGCCCGCCGGGGTCTCCCGGTGCAGGGTGAACGCGTCGGACTTGCCGAGGCCGAAGGTCGCGTCGAACGCCTGGATGCGGTTGCGGGCGACCGTGCCGTCCGACCACCGCAGCGCCTGCGCGTTCGCGTCGACCGGCAGGGCCTGCCCGCCGCCCGGGTGCTGCGACGTGTTGTTGTCGCCGTAGAAGCTGTTGACGTACCAGACGAGCATGCCGTCCTGGTACGGGAAGTGCTCCACGGTGTTCGGCTTCGTGAGGGTCCAGCCGAAGTTGTACGGGCCCTCCTTCAGGGTCGTGTCGTAGCCGACGTACTGCCGGTTCTCCGCCACGTAGTAGTGCGAGAAGTCGACGTCGTACGTGCCGTCGGCCTTGATCGCGCTGAACCCGTCGTTCGTCCAGCCGGCGAGCCCGTCGGAGAAGTCCTCCGTCAGCGCGCTCCCCACGGCCACGTCGTCGACCAGCAGGCCCAGCAGGTTGAGGCCGCCGTCGCTCTGGTAGCGGAACCGGACCTGGGCGCTCTGCCCGGCGTAGGCGCCGAGGTCGGCGGTGAGGTCCACCCACGCCTTGCCCGAGTCGCCCGAGATGCCGCCGTTGGCGTCGGCGTCGGACAGGTTCGTCTGCAGCGACTTCCACGTGCCGCCGCCGTCGGTCGAGACCTCGGCGAAGGCGTGGTCGTAGCCCTCCTCGATCTCGTACTGCACCTTGGCGGTCAGCGACGCCCCGGCGGGCACGGTGAAGGACGGCGAGGCCAGCGTGTAGTTCGCGTTGCTGCCCGTGCCGGAGTAGGCGAACTGGCCGTCGTAGGGATCGACGCCGAGGTCGACGCTCCTCGTGCCGTCCGGCAGGTTCACCACCACGGCCTGCGGCTTCGTCGTCGCGTGGTACGACGGGCCGAGCTTGACGGTGGCGCGCTCGCCCTGGTCGACGGTCGCGTAGTCCAGCCAGCCGAGGAACATCTTCTCGGTGGCGCCCATGTGGTTCGGCGTCGTGCCGATGGTGCCGTCCCCGTGGCCGAGCCAGGAGCCCGAGCTCATGAGGTTCCAGAACGCCGTGCCGTTGTCCCCGCCCTCGGTGTCGTAGTAGTCCGGCAGGCCGAGGTCGTGGCCGAACTCGTGCGCGAAGACGCCGAGCCCGCCGTTCTCCGGCTCCGTGGTGTAGTCACGGATCCAGACGTCGGAGTCGCCGATCTTGATGCCGCCGATCTTCGGGAACTCGGCCGGGCCGTTCGTGCCCAGCGGGTTGACCGCCCAGCGGTGGGACCAGATGGCCGACTCGGGTGCGCCGGCCTCCTCGCCCTCGCCGGCGTGGATCGCCTGGAAGTGGTCGATGTAGCCGTCGGGCTCGTCGAAGACGCCGTCGCCGTCGACGTCGTAGCGGTCCCAGACGTCGAACGACTGCAGATAGGCGTCGATCTGGTCCTTCGTCTTGCCCTTCGCGATCTGGTCGGCGTACCAGGCGTCCGCGGCGTCCTGCACGAACCGGGTCATGTCCTGGTTGGACTCGGTCTGCCCGTACGACGCCGAGTTGTTGGGCACGGTCACCCAGTCGGAGACGTCGCCCTTCAGGTCGAACCGGCCCGACGACATCTCGTCGTAGACGCCGGCGAACGACTCGCCGCCCTGGTCCTCCAGCCCGGTGAAGAACATCTCCTTGTAGTGCTCCTGGGAGAAGTCGTCCTCCCAATAGGTGGAGTTGTCGCTGCGGGTGGGCTCGGGGATCTCGTTGTGCTTCGGGCCGGTCGCCGGGGCGTCGGGGAAGCGGGGGTCTGCCTTGTCGCCGAAGTCGACGAGGAAGGTGAGCAGCTGAGCGGTCTGCTCGGTCTGGTACTCGACCCACTGGTTCTTGCCGACCTTGACCGACTTCGACGTGTTGGCTCCCTTGCCACGCGTCTGGACCACGGCGTCGCCCTGGGCGACGCGGTCGACGGCCTCCTGCTTGAGCGCGGTGCGCTTCTCGGCGAGCGGGTCCGGGCGGTTGTCCTCCTTGACGTGCGCCGCGGGGTCGGACGGTGGGGCGTCGGCCGCGGGTGCCGCGACGGCCAGGCCGGGCGCGAGGACGGCGGCGGTCAGCAGTGCTCCCGCGGCGCCGAACGCGCTGGTGGTGCGTGCTCTCACGGTGTTTCCTCCAGGGGTGTCGGAGCGACCCGGCCGTCGTGGCCGGGCACCGTCACGCCCGGGCGCTCCTGTGCGCCCGGGTGAACTGTGGCGAAGCACAGGTAACCAGAATCACGTTTCACCCGCTCGACGAACGTGTGGCGTGTCGAGGCGCGGGATTCCGGGCCTCCGGGCTCGCGCCCGGATGCTGGACGCGAGTGGACGACGCGGCGGGGGCCGTCGTACCGTCGTCGTCGTGAACACCCGTTGGTATTGGCGCTTTACGCCGGCTCCGGTAGGAGCTCGGCGGGCTGACGCCTGACCGACACCCACTCCGGAGCCAGCACAGGGCCTGGGACGCATCGCGCGTCCGGGGCCCTTCGTCGTCAGACGGGCCGCTCCGGTCGGGCATGGACCCACGGTTCGAGCAGATGTCGCGACGACGACGCCGAGCCCCCACCCCCGACCGCCGCGCCGCCGACACCACCCTCCAGGAGCCCCGCGATGAGCACCACCACCCCCGCCTCCGCCCGCACCGCACCGTCCGATACCGGCCGGCCGCATACTGACCTGATGGCAGAGACCTCCGACCTGCGGGTCCGCGCGCTCGACCCGCTGCCCGCGCCCGGCGTGATGCGCCGCGAGCTGCCGCTCGGCACCCCCCGCAGCGACCTCGTCACGACGTCCCGCCGCGAGGTGCGCGACGTGCTGCGCGGCGAGGACGACCGCCTCCTCGTCATCGTCGGGCCCTGCTCCGTGCACGACCCGGCGGCGGCGCTGGACTACGCCCGCCGGCTGGCCCCGGTGGCGCGCGAGCTGTCCGAGGACCTGGTCGTCGTGATGCGCGTGTACTTCGAGAAGCCGCGCACCACGGTGGGCTGGAAGGGCCTCATCAACGACCCGCACCTGGACGGGTCCCACGACGTGCACCACGGCCTGCGCCTGGCGCGCGAGGTGCTGCTGGGCGTGCTCGACGCGGGCGTGCCCGCCGCGTGCGAGTTCCTGGAGCCCACCAGCCCGCAGTACATCGCGGACGCGGTGACGTGGGGCGCGATCGGCGCGCGCAACGCGGAGTCGCAGGTGCACCGCCAGCTGGCGTCCGGCCTGTCGATGCCGGTCGGGTTCAAGAACGCGACGGACGGCGACGTGCAGATCGCCGTCGACGGCTGCATCACGGCGGCGAGCGAGCACACCTTCTTCGGGGCGGACGCCGAGGGGCGCGCGGCGGCGGTCGAGACCACGGGCAACCCGGACTGCCACGTCATCCTGCGGGGCGGGCGCGGCGGCCCGAACTACGGCGCGAAGGACGTGGCGGACGCGCTGGCGGTGGCGCGCACGTCCGGCCTCGGCGGGGCCGTGGAGGCGGGCGTCGTGGTGGACGCGTCGCACGGCAACTCCGGCAAGGACCACGTGCGGCAGGCGGAGGTCGTGCGCGAGATCGCCGCGCGCCTGGCCGAGGGGGACCGCGACGTCACGGGCCTGATGATGGAGAGCTTCCTGGTGGCGGGGGCGCAGAAGCCCGGCCCGCTCGAGGGGCTCGTCTACGGCCAGTCCGTGACGGACTCGTGCCTCGACTGGGACACCACCGCCGACCTGCTCGGCACCCTCGCCGCCGCCGTCCGCGCGCGCCGGGAGGGCTGAGGCCGGGCGTTCCCGCCGGCCGGGGCCGACGCCGGCCCGCGCCGGCGGGAACGGTGGTCGCGCGCGCACGCGCGGGCCTATGCTCCCGTCGTGCGCGACGACGGGCCACCGCGGCCGACCAGGGTCCGACGCTCGACCGTGCTGATCCTCGGGGGGCTCGCCGTCGTGGTCGCCGCCGTCGCCGTCTGGTGGGCGCTGTCGGCGACCACCGCGGTCCGGGCCGGGTCGTTCTCCTCGGTCGGCCCGGCGGGCCACGAGGACCAGTGCTCCTTCCCGGACGACGACTTCTGGGCGCTCTTCGCGCGGGACGAGCCCGTCGTGGCCGAGCAGACGGTGCGCAGCGACGCCCGCTGGCCCGTCGAGGTGACGAGCCTGCGGCCGGACGTCTTCCGGTTCGAGCCGCTGGCTCGGGGCCCGAGCGACCCCTTCATGTCCGCCAAGGACGGGGCCCCGTCCGCGGCGGAGACCTCCGACCGGGTGGTCATCCCGCCCGGACGCGAGGCCACGCTGTGGGTCGTCGGCTGGCCGTGGGACGACGGCGTCCCGATCGACGGCGAGGCCCGGATGGGTGTGGACTCGGCGCCCGTCAGGGTCCGCGCGCTGGGGATCTCCCGCGACACGGAGATCGACCTCGAGAAGAGCCTCTGGCTCAGCGGGCTCGACAGCGGCTCCGACGAGTTCCGCAACCAGGTGCAGGAGCTCTGCCCGAGCTGACGGGACGCCGCGTGACGCGCGCCACCCATCCGGGATGCGGTCCGCGCCGAACCACGGGGTGTCCCGGACGGCCCGGGCACGGACACGCGAGGACCCCATGGCGTTCGATACGGCCTGCCCGGTGAGGCAGACTGTCCGGGTGCCGCCACCCCTGACCCGCGGGCCCGTCGACGCCGCGCTCGCCGCGTGTGCCGGCGGTGATCCCGCGGCGTTCGGCCCGGTCTACGACGCTCTTGCCCCCGTGGCGTACGGGACGTCGCTCGGCGTGCTCCGCGACCCGGACCACGCGGCCGAGGTGACCCAGGAGGTGATGGTGGAGGTGTGGCAGACCGCAGCGCGGTTCGACCCTGCCCGCGCGTCCGCGCGCACCTGGGTCGCGACCCTGGCCCGGCGCCGGGCCGTCGACCGGGTGCGCTCGGAGCAGTCCCGTCGGGACCGTGACCAGCGCGACCTCGACGCCACGCTCGCGACCTCGCCGCGGGGGGGGGGGGGCGGCCCCCCCCCCCCCCCCCCCGCGGGGGGGGGGGGGGGGCGGGGGGGGGGGGGGGGGGCGGGGCCCCCCCCCCCCCCCCGGGGGGGGGCGGGGCGGGGGGCGGGGGGCGGCCCCGCCCGGCCCCCCGCCCACCCCGCCCCCCCCCGCCCCCCCCCCCCCGCCGCGCCCCGCCCCCCCCCCCCCCCCCCCCCCCCCGCCCCCCCCCCCCCCCCCCCGCCGCGGGCGGCCCCCCCCCCCCCCGCCCCACGCCGGCTGGAGGGAGCTGCGGTGCGTCGCTGTCTCGACTCGCTCACGTCGACCCAGCGCGAGGCCGTGGTCGAGGCGTACTTCGGGGGCCGCACCTACCGGGAGGTCGCGGAGCTGCTGGGTGCCGCGCTGCCCACCGTGAAGAGCCGGATCCGCGACGGCCTCGGCCGCCTGCGCGACTGCCTGGGGGTGGCCCGTGGCTGACGACGACACGACGCGCGACACCTGGGAGCTGCTCCCCGCCTACGCGCTCGACGCGGTGGACGACCTGGAGCGCCGCGCGGTCGAGCGCCTGCTCGAGTCCGACGCCGACGCGCGGCGCGCCCTCGACGAGTACCGCGACGTCGTCGCGGCCTTCGCGGTGGAGGCGGACCCGCCCGCGCACGTCCGTGACGACGTGCTCGCGCGCGTGGCCGCCACGCCACAGCTCGGGCGACCGGGAGACGCCGCTGCGCGCGGGGGGAACGGGGCCGCGCCGGCGGCGCCTGCCGCCCGGCCGCAGCGACGCCGCTGGGGCCTGGTCGCCGCCGCTGCCGCCGCGGTGGTCGCGGTCGCCGTGCCGACCACGGTCGCCGTCCAGGAGCACCGGGAGGCGGCACGGCTGGAGGCCCAGGCGGACCGGGTCGCGCAGATGCTCGCCGACCCCGACGCGCGCCTCGTCACGGCGCCCGTGGAGGGCGGCGGCGAGGCCACCGCCCTGGTCTCCGGCGACGACGTCCTGGTGTCCGCCGACGGCATGCCGGCCCCCGGCGACGGCCACGACTGGCAGCTGTGGATCGTCGCGGACGGGGCGCCCGTGTCGGCCGGCCTCATGCCGCCCGCGTCCGGCGGCGTGTCGCGGGCGCTCGTCGAGGGTGGCGCCGGGCACGTGGTCGCGGTGACGCTGGAGCCGGCGGGCGGCTCGGAGCAGCCGACCACCGACCCCGTGGTGGCCATCGAGTCCTGACCCCGGGACGACCGGCCCGACCCGCCGGCGGCTCTCCGTCCCCGGCGCGCGGGCTCCCCGTCCCGGCCCGCGGGCTCCCTGTCCCGGGCATGCCGAGGGCCGCCGCACCCCCTGCGTGCGGCGGCCCTGCGAGCCTCGTGGGCGGACGACCGGGATCCCCGGCGCGTCACATCGGCGGCATCAGCACCGAGTCGATGAGGTAGACGGTGGCGTTCTGCGTCATCACGCCACCGCAGATGACGTTGGCGTCGTTGACCTTGAGGTCGTCGCCGGAGCCGGTGACCTTGACCGTGTCGCCCTCGACGGTCTTGTGCTCGCCCGCGATGTCCTCGGGCAGAACCTGGCCGGGGACCACGTGGTAGGTGAGCACCGTGGTCAGCAGGTCGGCGTCGGTCGACAGCGTGTCGAGCGTCTTCTTGTCGACCTTGGCGAAGGCGTCGTCGACGGGGGCGAAGACCGTGAACTGGTCGCCGTTGAGGGTGTCGACCAGGTTGACGTCGGGGTTGAGCTCGCCGCTGACGGCCTTCGTCAGGGTGGTGAGGATCGGGTTGTTCGACGCGGCGACGGCCACCGGGTCGGTGGACATGCCGGTGATCGAGCCGGCGCCGTCGGGCACCTGGGCGGCGTAGTCCTCGCAGCCCGGGCCGACGAGGTTCGCCGCCGGGTCGACGGTCATGTCCTCCGACGGCTCGTCGGTCGCCATGGGCGACTCCTCGGTCGCCGTCTCCTCGGAGCCGGATCCGGTGTCGGAGCCGGAGTCGGACGAACAGGCGGCGAGCCCCAGCAGGGCCAGGGTGGCGAAGCCGGCGGCGGCGGTGCGGGTACGGGTGCGGACGTTCATCGGTCTGTCTCCTTGCGTCGTCGCCCCTCCGGTCCCGGGGCGCTCGACCTGGGTTCGGAGTGGCTGCCCGACCGGATGGGTGCCGACCTCGATCCCATCCGGCGGGCCCGCGGTTCCGAACGGCCTGCATGGAGACTCTGGTCCTGATCGGCCTGCTCGGTGGCCTCATCACCGGCATCTCGCCCTGCATCCTGCCGATGCTGCCGGTGATCTTCTTCGCCGGCGGGGTGCAGGGCGCCCGCGATCCGCGGGAGCCCGAGGCGGGCGGAGACACGCCGCCCGACGACGACTCCGCGGGCACGGTCGAGGTCGCGGTCGCCGCTCCTCCAGGAGGAGCCGCCCGGCCGGGCTCGCCCCTGCGGTTCGACGTGCCGACCGCGGTGCGCACGGCCGCGGGCGGGCGCGTCGAGACCGGCATCGCCCCGGCCGGCGCCCGCTCCGGCACAGCCATCTCCCGCTCCGCCGACGCCGTCGCCGCTGCTGACGACGCCGACGGCGGGGAGCGCCCTGCGAAGCGGCGGTCCCGGTCGTGGCGGCCGTACCTGGTGATCGCGGGCCTCGTGCTGAGCTTCAGCGTCATGACGCTGCTCGGGTCGCTGGTGCTCGGCGCGCTCGGCCTGCCGCAGGACCTGCTGCGGTGGGTCGGGATCGTGCTGCTGGCCGCGCTGGGGATCGGGATGATCGTGCCCCGCTTCGAGGAGGTGCTGGAGCGTCCGTTCCTGCGGCTCGCCTCGCTGGGTGCACGGCGGTCGTCGGGCCAGGACCGCGGCGCGTTCCTGCTGGGCCTCGGGCTCGGCGTCCTCTACGTGCCGTGCGCGGGCCCGGTGCTCGCGGCGATCACGGTCGCGGGTGCCACCGGGGAGATCGGGCCGGGGACGGTGGTGCTCACCGTGTCGTTCGCCGTCGGCGCCGCGATCCCGTTGCTCGTCTTCGCCCTGGCGGGGCGGCGGGTCGCGGAGCGGGTGTCCGCGTTCCGCCGGCACCAGCGCGGCATCCGCGTCGCGGGCGGCGTCGTCGTCCTCCTGCTCGCGGGCGCCCTCGCGCTCAACCTGCCCCAGCAGCTCCAGCGGGCCCTGCCCGACTACACCGGCGCGCTGCAGCAGAAGGTCGACGAGAACGCGTCCGTGCAGGACGCGCTGGACCTGGGCGGGATCGTCACCGACGCCAACCGCGAGCTGTCGAACTGCTCCAACGGGTCCCCCGAGCTCGCGGACTGCGGGACGGCGCCGCCGCTGACCGGCATCACCCGGTGGCTCAACACCCCGGACGGCAAGGCGCTCGACCTGGCCGACCTGCGGGGCAAGGTCGTGCTGCTCGACTTCTGGACGTACTCCTGCATCAACTGCCAGCGCGCCATCCCGCACGTCGCCGCCTGGTACGACGCGTACGAGGACGCCGGCCTGGAGGTCATCGGCGTGCACACCCCGGAGTTCGCCTTCGAGCGAGAGACGCGCAACGTCGTCGCCGGGGCCCGGGACCTCGGCGTGGACTACCCGATCGCGCAGGACAACTCCTACTCGACGTGGACCACGTACCGGAACCGTTACTGGCCGGCGGAGTACCTGATCGACGCCGAGGGCACCGTCCGCTACATCAAGCACGGCGAGGGCGACTACGGCGTCACCGAGCAGCACGTCCGCGACCTGCTGCAGGACGCCGACCCCGACGTCGAGCTGCCGGCCCCCACCGACGTCGCCGACACGACGCCCGGCGAGGAGACCACCCCGGAGACCTACCTGGCGCTCAACAAGGTGTTCAACTACTCCGGAGACCCCGCGTACGGCTCCGGCGAGGAGACGTACACCCACCCGGACGAGCAGCCGCGGGACACGTTCTCCCTCGGCGGCACCTGGGACGCCGACTTCCAGGGCGCCACGGCGGCCTCGGACGACGCGACGTTGCGGCTCGCCTACCGGTCGACCGACGTGTACGCCGTCCTGGGCGGCGAGGGCACCGTCTCCGCGCGGGTCCTCGCCCCCGACGGGAGCGTGCGCGAGGAGCGCGACGTCGACGTCGCCGGCAACCCCACGCTCTACGACCTGCTGCGCGGGGACGGGCCGACCGACGGCACCGTAGAGCTCGACGTGCCCGAGGGGGTCACCGTGTACACGTTCACCTTCGGGTGAGCGCCGGGCGGCCGCGCGGTCCGCGGCGACGTCGGGCTCAGAAGTGCGCGAGCCGCGGGTTGCTCCGGTCCTCGGTGGCGACGAGCACGTCGAGCAGGTGCTCCTGGAGGTCGAGACGGCGCTCGCGGGTGTCGTCGTGGTCCCACAGGTTGGTGCACTCCTGCGGGTCCGCGTCGAGGTCGTAGAGCTCGCCGGTGCGCTCGCGGTCGGTGCTGGGGGCGCCGTGGTGGACGACGACCTTCCACCGGTCCGTGCGGAGCATCGTCGTGTGCACGGGGGTGTCGTAGGGGATGCAGCTGTTGCGGTACTCGCTGAGCGCCCAGCCCCGCTCGTCCTCCCACGTCCCGGTCGTCGCGAGGCCGAGCAGGCTGGAGCCCTGCCCGCGGGGGAGCGGCGGCGCGCCGGCGGCCTCCAGCAGGGTGGGGGCGAGGTCGATCCACTGCACGATCTCGTCGCGCACCTCGCCGGCCGGGAGCACGCCCGGCCAGCGCGCGATCAGGGGGACGCGCACGGAGCAGTCGAACATCATCGGGCCCTTGAGCAGCATCCGGTGGTCGCCGAGCAGCTCGCCGTGGTCGCTGGTGAAGACGACGAGGGTGTCGTCGGCGAGGCCCTCCGCGTCGAGGGCACGGAGGATGCGGCCCACCTCGGCGTCGACGAGCGAGACCATCGCGTAGTACTGGGCGACGATCTCCCGGATCTGCTCCTCGGTGTGCTCCGCGAAGCCCGGCAGGGACCCGGCGTACGAGCGCTGCGAAGCCTCCCGGTAGATCGCGGGCTTGTCGTCCAGGTCGTGCGCGTCCCCGACGGGGCGGGGGAGCGCGTCGGCGTCGTACCGGTCACGGAACTCGGGCGGGGCGCCGAAACCGTGGTGCGGGTCGAAGAAGTTCACCACGAAGCAGAAGGGCTTGTCCTTGTCCCGCCCCTGCGTCAGGAACTCGATCGTCTCCTCGCCGATCCAGTGGCTGTAGTGCGCCTCGGTGGGCAGCCGGTCGACGGCGTCGCCGCCCTGCGCGAGGGTCTCGTCGAGCAGGCCGGGGAAGCGCTCCTCCAGCCACCGGTGGTAGTGGTTCTCGGGGCTGCGGACGTACGGGTCGTGGGCCCAGCGGAACACGCGGAAGCCGTCGTCGACGCGCGGCTCCACCCGGCCGGCGAACGCCGACCCGAGGTGGAGCTTGCCCACGAGGCCGCAGTCGTACCCCTCGGCGGCGAGCATCGCGGTGAACAGCTGCTCGTCGGCGGAGAGGTCGACGCCGTTGGCCCACAGCCCGTGGTTGCGGGGGTAGCGGCTGGTCATGAGGCTCGCTCGCGACGGCGCGCACACCGGCGACTGGACGAAGCACCGGTCGAAGCGCACGCCCTGGGCGGCGAGGCGGTCGAGGTGCGGGGTGGCGATGGCGGCGTTGCCGGCCGCCCCGAGCGCGTCCCAGCGCTGCTGGTCGGTGCAGAGGAGCAGGATGTTCGGTCGGGACACGCGGGGGCCTCCTGGGGTTCGGTGCACGGTGGGGACTGCGGGGTGCGGGTGGCGGGCGAGGGCGTCGCGTCAGCTCTTCACGGCGCCGGCCATGCCCTCGACGAAGTAGCGCTGGAGCAGGAAGAACACGATCAGCACGGGCAGCAGCGAGAGCGTGGCGCCGGCTGCGAGGCCGCTCCAGTCGGTGGAGTTGGTGCCCTGGAAGGCGAGCATCCCGACGGCGAGCGTGCGCTGGTCGGGGTCGCTGAACGTGAACACCAGGGGCACGAAGAAGTTGCTCCACGCGCCGATGAAGGTCACGACGGCCACCGTCGCGGTGATCGGCCCGGAGAGGGGCAGCATGACGCTGAAGAAGGTGCGCAGGAACCCGGCGCCGTCGAGCTGGGCGGCCTGCTCGAGCTCGTCGGGCAGTCGCGAGAAGTACCCCGTGTACAGGAGCACGCCTGCGACGTTGCCGCCGGCCGACAGGGCGAGGATCAGGCCGACCGTGCTGGGGTAGAGGCCGAGCTGGGTGCTGAGCTGCACGACCGGGATGATCGACAGGCCGGTGGGGATGAAGCTGGCGGCGAGCAGGGTCCCGACGACGACGCGCTTGCCGCGGAACGTGTACCGGCCGAGCACGTAGCCGGCGGTCGCGCAGCGCACCACGACGACCACCACGGACCCGACGGTGACGATCACCGAGTTGAGGGTGTACCGCGCGAACCCGGCGGTCTCCCACGCGTCCACGTAGTTCTGCCAGCGCCACTCGTGCGGGAGCAGGCTCAGCCCGCTGGTGAAGATGTCGGCGTCGTCCTTGAAGGACGCCGACAGGATCCACAGCAGGGGGTAGACCCAGGCGAGCGCGACGACGGCGAGGACGGCGAACTGCACCCAGGACAGGGCGCGTCGGCGGCCGGCCGGCCTGGGGCGCCGGGCGGGTGGCGGGGGCGCGGCGGGGCGCGCGACGCGGCGGGTGGTGCTGGTGCCGGCGCTCATCGGTCGGCCCCCTTCCGTGCGGCGAGGCGGGACACGAGCGCGGCGGTCCCCACGACGAGCAGCGTGAGGACGCCGAGCAGCACGCCGATGGCCGACGCGTACCCGTACTCGGGCCGGGCCGTCTCGAACGCCTGCTGGTAGATGTAGACCTCGGTGACGAGGGTCGCGAAGTACGGTCCGCCGCCCGTCATCGTCTGGACGAGGTCGAAGATCTGCATCGTCTCGACGATGGTCAGCAGGGAGATGACGACGAGGAACGGCGTGAGCATCGGCACGGTGACGTGCCAGAAGCGTTGGCGGGCGTTGGCGCCGTCCACGCGGGCCGCCTCGTGGACCTCGTCGGGGACGGTCTGCAGGGCGGCGAGCCAGTAGACGAGGGTGAGGCCGAGCCACTTCCAGAAGTGCACGGCCATGACGGACCACAGGGCCGCGGACGAGTCGCCGAGGAAGTCGACGGGCTGGATGCCGAGCGCCCCCAGCACCTGGTTCACGGGCCCGTCCGCGGGGTCGAGGACGAAGTTCATGACGATGCCGATGATCGCCGTGGTGGCCACGACCGGGACGAAGAACGCGGTGCGCAGCAGCCGGGCGAACGGCAGGCGGGGGTCGTTGAGGAAGACCGCGAGGACCAGCGCCAGCAGCACCCGCAGCGGCACCGTGACGACGATGATGAGCAGGGTGACGCCCACCGACCGCCAGAACAGCGGGTCGGAGAACGCTCGCTCGTAGTTGGCGAGCCCCACGAAGGGGCGGTCGGGTCCGTACCCGGACCAGCCGAGGAACGAGTACCCGACGCTGGCGATCGCGGGCCAGACCGTGTAGGCGCCGAACAGGACGATCGTCGGCACCAGGAACACCCAGATCCACAGGGTGCGGCTCGCGGCGCGGCGCGGCGGCCGGCCGGTGCGCCCCGCGACGGCGACGGCGGTGCGGGCCGCGGGTGCGGCGGCGGTCATGAGCGGCTCCCGGTCGTGGTGGGCTCGGCCACGTCGTCGCGGCGCCAGTCGTCGACGCCGACGTCGTGCCCGCGGGCGTTGACGAGGGCGACGGCCCGGTCGCGCTCGGCGCGCAGCCGGTCGGTGAACCCGCGCAGCTCCGCGCGGACGTCGTCGACGTTGCCGCCGAGGTAGCCCTGGACGATCTCCCCCAGGGTGGGGCGCACCTGCACCATCTCGGACAGGACGAGCCCGACGGCGGGCTGCCTCTCCAGCGGGCTCGGCGCGGGCGTCACGGTGTCCTGCAGGATCCCGACGGCCTGCCGGTACAGGTCGGGCACGTCTGCGCGGTCCACGGCGCCCGCGTCGGCGGGTGGCTGGTCCATCGCCGCGGCCATTCCCGCGGCGTAGTCCGCGCCGGTCATCGTGGCGAGGATGCGGGTGGCGGCCTCGGGCTCGGCGGTCGCGCTCGACAGCCAGAAGGAGCCGCCCACCGGGCCGTTGACCGCCCGCGCCGTGCCGTCGGGGGTGGGCATGTTGCCGACGCCCACGCGGGGGAGGAAGTCGGGGAACTGCCCGGTGAGCACCCCGACGTTCCAGGTGCCGTCGAGGAAGAGGCCGGCGGCTCCGCCGGCCCACCGGGCGCGGGCCGTGCGTACGTCGAGCGACGTGGAGGACGGGAACATCACGCCGTCGTGCACGAGGGAGCCGAGGAACTCGAGGACGGCGACGAACTCGTCCCCGTCGAAGGGGTAGTCGCCGGTGCGGGCGTCGGCCACGCCGGGGCTGTCGGCGGAGGCCTCGGTGAACGAGAGCTGCGCGCCCGCGCCGGCGGCGAGGTCGATGACGTGCTGGCGCATGCGGTCGGTGAGCCCGAGGCCCTCGATCCAGCCGTGCGCCTCGCCGCCCCGGGTGATCCGGCGGGCGACCTGGCGGAACTCGTCCCACGTGCGCGGCCCGGTCGACGGGTCGGCCCCGGCGCGCTCGACCAGGTCCCGGTCGAACCAGGTGAGGCTGACGTGCTGGCGGGAGGTGAACAGGGGGAACGAGTAGACGCGCCCGTCGAACGTGTGCAGCCCCTCCAGCAGCGTGCCCTCGGGGAACCGGGCCAGCGCCTCGTCGGGCAGGTCGAGGGGCCGCACCCAGCCGTTCTCGACGAGCGCCAGGGCGGGGATGCCGAAGCCGTTGGTGAACACGTCGGGCATCAGCCCGCTCTGTTGCGCGAGCTGGAGCGCGGATCCCAGGCCCGCGGGGTCGTAGACGGTGTAGTCGACGCCCACGCCGGTCGCCCCTGAGGCTGCGTCGAAGGTCGCCTGCTCCAGGGCCTCGAGCGGCTGGAACTCGTCCCACCAGGTGAGGGTGCCCGCGCGGCGCGCGGGCGGGCCCGACGGGCCGCACCCGCTCAGCCCGAGCACCCCGGCGACCGCGGCGGTGCCGCCGAGCGCGAGGAACGTGCGCCGGTCGATGGTCGTCATGGCCTTCCTCTCGTGCAACGTTGCATGAGGCTCGTGCAACGTTGCACGGCCTCGACGAACGTACGGGGGGCGAGAGCGGATGTCAACGAGTCCGGGTGCCCGTCGGATGCCCGGCCGGCCAGGCGAGGACGGCTACGCGGGCGGTGCCGTGGACTCGCGCACCACCAGGCGGTGCGGCGAGACGTGCCGGCTCGGCGGGCGTGTCGGGTCGGCCTTGCGGCCGACGACCAGCCGCAGCGCGGCCGCCGCGACGTCGTCGAGGTCGTGCGCCACCGTGGTGAGGGAGGGCGACAGGTACCGGCTCTCCGGCGCGTCGTCCCAGCCGGTCACGGCGACGTCCTCCGGCACCCGGACGCCGCGCCCGCGCAGCGCGTGCAGGATGCCGACGGCGAGCTCGTCGGTCGCGCACACGACGGCGTCGATCTCCAGCCCGCCCGCCCGCGCGTCCGCGATCCGCGCACCGACGCGCGCGCCGGTCTCGTGGTCGAAGCTCGCCGCCGGGAGGACGGCGCCCTCGGCCAGGGTCAGCCCGTGCTCGCGCAGCGCCTCGCGCAGGCCCTTCAGCCGCAGCGTCCCGGGGCCGGTGCCCGCACCGTCCGGGGAGCCGACGAACGCGAGGTGGCGGCGCCCCGTGCCGAGCAGGTGCTCGGCGACCTCCTGCGCCGCCGCCCGGCTGTCGGTGCAGACCTGGTCGAAGACGTCCCCCGCCGTGTGCTCGCCGAGCAGCACGGTCGGGGTGCGTGGGCGCAGGCCGGCCAGGTCCTCGCTCGACAGGGCGACCGGGCAGATGAGCGTGCCGCCGATCCCGCGGTTGGGGTGGCTCGAGGCGACCCGCCGCTCCTGCTCGGCGTCGCCGGTGGTCTCTTCGACGACGACCACGAGGTCGAGGGCGCGCGCCTGTCGGATCACCGTGTGGGCCAGCGCCGAGTAGTAGGGGGAACGGATGTCCGGCAGCGCGAGCTGCACGATCTCGGAGCGGCCGCCACGCAGCAGCCTGCCCGCCGCCGACGGCACGTACCCCACCTCGGAGATCGCGGCCTCCACCCGGTCGCGGATCTCCGGCGCCACGCTCGACCGCCCGTGCAGCACGTTCGACACGGTGCTGGCCGAGACCCCGGCGCGGCGGGCGACGTCCTTGACGGTCACGCTGCCGCCCACGGCCTGCTCGTGCGGGATGGACGCCGTCGCCCTGTCGGTCATCGCCCTATCGTCACACGGTCACGACCAGCCCTCGGCGCCCTGCGCCCAGGGGCCGACGCGCACCTCGGCGCCGTCGAGCACGTCCAGGGACTCGGCGGGCGTCAGCGTCACGGGCTCGGCGCCGGGCACCGCCATGACCTCGACGGTGGTGGTGACGCCCGGGTCGTTCGCGGTCGACATGGCACGCCACTGCACCGTGGCCAGCGCACGCCCGCCCGCGGGCACGACGAGGCGGGCCGGGACGACGCCCGGCGCGGACGGGACGAGCGTGACGTCCTGGCGATCGCCGTCGGCGTCCCGGAACACGAGGTCCGGAACCCCGTCGAGGGCGCACGGCCGGCCGGAGACGTTCTCGGCGCGCACGGCGAGGTACCGGCTGCCGGCGGCGGCGTCCGGAGCGCCGAGCGTGACCCGGAGGTCCTCGCCCGTGCAGTCCGGGGCGCCCGCGTCCGCGGGCCACGGGTCGACGCCCGCGGGCAGGGGCACGGCGTGCTCGGCGGGCTCGGGCGGCGCGGCGGCGGCGACCCAGCCGTCGACGCTCGTGGCGTAGCCCGGCTCGGTGAGCGTGTAGGCCAGAGGGGCGTCGCCGACGGCGTGCGACGGGTCGTCGAGCCAGCGGGCCACGTCGGCCCCCTTCGGGGACGCCGTCGGGCCGTCCAGCCCCACCTGGAGGGTCAGCGCGTCACCGTCCGCGGCGACGGAGTCGTCGGGGTAGCCCGCGTGCACGACCACCGAGGTGACGCCGGGTCGCCCGGCCACATCGACGGCGAGCCGAGCGGCGTCGGGCTCGGGGACCCGGCCGGACGCGTCGTACTGCACGCCGGCACCCGCGGTGCGCAGCGAGGCGGCGATCTCGTGCTCGGCGGCCACCTGCGCGAGCCGGACGAGGGCGTCGCCGTCGGCCGCCTCGGCGCTGGCACCGCTCACGGTCGTCGCGCCCGCGCGCCGCAGCACGAAGGCGTCGGCCACGGCGGAGGCGTCGCCGTCCTCGCCCACCCACGCCGTGAGGGGGTAGGTCTCGAGGTCACCGGAGCCCGACGGGTCGCCGGCGCGCACGGTCGTGGTGCGCGACAGCGTGCTCACCCCGGCGACCTGGACGGCCGCGAGCGCGCGGTCCGCGCGCGCGGCGGTGTCGGCCGCCTCGGCGGGGGAGAGCGCGTCGTCGAGCACGACGTCGATCTCCGCCCGCGCGGCGTCGCCGTCCTTCGCGTCGCGCTGCGTCACCTCGTAGCCGGTCACCCGTGCCGCGACGACGCCGGGCTCCGCGGCCACCGTGCGCGCGGCGTCGCGCAGCGCGTCGGGCACCGGGTCCCACGGGCGCCAGACCGCCAGGACGGCCACCGCCGCCACCACGACGACCAGCGTCGTCACCAGGGCAGCCGCCCGTCGCCCGTTCACGCCCCGATCCTGTCAGGCGGGTGTGGTGGTCCCGGGGTCGCGCGGTGAAACGACCGGGCGACGTGGACGAGGCGCGTCAGCCGACGAACGACTCCAGCTCGGCGCGCGGCACCTTCCGGCCGGAGCGGACGAGCTCCTCGACGTCGTCCATCCGGTCCCACACGTTGACGGCCATGCCGGCCTGCACCTCGCCGTCGCGCAGCCAGAACGCGACGAGCTCGCGATCGTCCGTCGACCCGCTGAGCACCACCTCGGTGTCGTCGGCGCGCGGGTCGACGAAACCCTTGTACTCCATGCCCACGTCGTACTGGTCGCTGAAGAAGTAGGGCAGGACGTCGTAGGCGGTGTCGTCGCCGAGCATGGCGCGGCCGGCGTGCGCGCCGGTGTCCTGCGCCACGGCCCAGTGCTCCACGCGCAGCGGGCGGCCGTAGTGCGGCGACGGGACGGACGCGATGTCGCCCGCGGCGAAGACGTCGGGCGCCGGGGTGCGCAGGGAGCCGTCCACCACGATGCCGCCGCCGAGCTCGCGGGCGCGCAGCTCCAGGCCGGCGGCCGAGGCGATGCCGACGTTGGGGGTGACGCCCACGCCGACCACCACGAGGTCCGCGTCGAGGTGCGTGCCGTCGGCCAGCTCCACGCCCCTGACCCGCCCGGACGCGCCCGTGAACGCGACGACGTCGCCGCGGTGCCGCTCCACGCCGCGCTCCTCGTGCAGCCGCCCGTACAGGGAGCCGAGCTCCGCGCCCAGCGGCGCCTGCAGCGGGTGCTCCAGCTGGCCGACGAGGGACACGTCCAGCCCGAGCATCCGCGCCGAGGCGGCGACCTCCGTGCCGATCCAGCCGTCGCCGACCACGACGACCTTGCCCTCGCCCTCGAGCGACGCCGGCAGCAGCACGCCCGCGAGCAGGTCCGCGTCGTCCACGGTGCGCAGCGTGTGCACCCCGATCAGGCTGCGGCCGGGCACGTTGAGGGCGCGCGGCGTCGAGCCCGTCGCCAGCAGCAGGCGGGAGTACGCCATCGTGGAGCCGTCGGCGAACGTCACCTCGTGGTCGCCGGGTGCGAGGTCGACGACGGTCGTGAGGGTGCGCAGGTCGATCCCGTGGTCGTCGTACCAGCCGGCCTTGAGCGGGTAGATGACGTCCGCCTCCGCCTGCCCCCGCAGGTAGTCCTTCGACAGCGGCGGGCGCTCGTACGGCCGGTGGCCCTCGGAGGTGACCACCACGACGTCGACCGAGGAGTCGCGCTCGCGCACGGCCTCCACGGCCCGGGCGGCCGCCAGGCCCCCTCCGACGACGAGGATGGGTGCGGTGGACGACGGGGGCATGGTGACTCCTGACCGGCGGGGGCGGGGGCTGGCAGCCCCGACATTTCCACAGTTCCGTGATGCTGGCGACCGTCCCGCGGCGCCGGGTCAGGGCAGCGCGCGGACCGTCGCCATCGTGCGCGCCATGAGCCCCGGCACGTCCGCGTCGCGGACGCCGTCGAGCAGCCACTGCCCGAGCTGGACCGAGGCGTCGACCACCGTGCGGGCACGGGGCGCCCGGCGGGCCGCGTAGGCGTCGAGGAGGGCGTCGTCCCAGGTGTCGGCGCCGGTGAGGAGCTCGGCGAGCACCGTCGCGTCCTCCAGGCCCATCGCCGCGCCCTGGGCGAGGGTCGGCGGGCAGCAGTGCGCCGCGTCTCCCACGAGGACCACCCGTCCCCGGTGCCAGGCGCCGTCCACGACGAGCCGCGAGAACTCGCTGTAGTTCACGGCCGACGGGTCGGTGAGGGTGGCCGTGATCGCCGGCCAGTGGCCGCCGTACGCGCCGGCCAGGCCGCGCACGTGCGCGAGCGCGGCCTCCGGGCTCGGCAGGGTGCCGGGGTCCGTCACCAGGTACGCGTAGATCGACGACTCCCCGGTGGGGCAGTAGCCCGCGATGTAGGCGGGACCGCCGTAGGCGAGGTCCGTGCGGTCCAGCCCGTCGGGGCGCGGTGCGACGGCGCGCCACACGGCCATGCCGGTCGGCGTGGGGGAGTCGGGGATGCCGACGGCGGCCCGCGTGCGCGAGCCGACGCCGTCGGCCGCGACCACGAGGGCGTACGTCCGCTCCTCGACGGTGCCGTCGTCCCCCTCGAGCCGTACGAGGACCCCGTCGTCGTCCTGGTCGAGGACCTGCGCGCGCACGCCCTCGCGCACCCGCACGCCGCCGGCCCGCACCGCGTCGGCGAGGACCCGCTGCAGGCGGGGGCGCTCGGTGCCGAACGTGGCGGGCAGGTCGTCGCCGCCGGCCCGGACGCTCTGCTCCTCGAACAGCACCGTGCCGTCCGGGGTCGTGATCCCCGTGGTGTCGAAGCCGCACCCCGACGCCAGCACCACGTCCCAGACGCCGACCTCGCGCAGCGCCCGCAGCGCGTTGCCCTGCAGCGTGATGCCGGACCCGGCGCCGGTCGCTCGGCGCGCCTCGACCAGCTCGACGTCGATGCCCGCGCGCCGCAGCAGCACGGCGGTGGCGCTCCCCGAGATCCCGCCCCCGACGACGAGGACGGTGGCTGACTGGCGCATGCGGGTTCCCCTGACTCGAGGCGACGGGCGACCGGAGCGGTCAGACGGAGCATAGGGGACAGAACGGTCGACCCCTGCGTGGCAGAGGCCCATGCTTGCTCATCTGTGACGGCAAAGGTGCTCGTTTGATACGTTGTGCGCTCTCGCACCCGACGGAGCAAGGACGCACCATGACCGCACTCAACGCCGTGACCGTGGCGTCGCTCGCCGGCGGCGACCTGCCGCTCGCCGTCCCGGACTACGACCGCACCCGCCTGCGCACCGGCATCGTGCACCTCGGCGTGGGCGGCTTCCACCGCGCGCACCAGGCGATGTACCTGGACCGGCTGATGCGCGAGGGCGAGGCGCTCGACTGGGCGATCTGCGGCGTCGGGGTGCTGCCCCACGACGCCCGCATGCGCGACGCCCTCGCCGCCCAGGACGGCCTGTACACCCTGGTGCTCAAGCACCCGGACGGCACGCTCGAGGGGCGCGTGATCGGCTCGATCGCGGAGTTCCTCCTCGCGCCCGACGACCCGGAGGCGGTGCTGGAGAAGATGGCGTCGCCCGAGATCCGGATCGTCTCGCTGACCGTCACCGAGGGCGGCTACAACGTCAACCCCGTGACGGGGGAGTTCGACGCCGACGACCCCGCCGTGCGGGCCGACCTCGAGCCGGGCGCGGTGCCCGCCACCACGTTCGGGCTCGTCACCGAGGCCCTGCGTCGGCGGCGGGAGCGCGGCGTCCCACCGTTCACGGTGCAGAGCTGCGACAACATCCCCGGCAACGGCGACGTGGCCCGCCGGATGTTCACCGCCTTCGCGCGACTCAAGGACCCCGGGCTCGCGGCATGGATCGAGGAGCACGTGCCGTTCCCGAGCTCGATGGTGGACCGCATCACCCCGGTCACCACCGACGGCGACCGGGCCATGGTCGCCGAGCGGTTCGGCGTCGACGACGCGTGGCCCGTGGTGGCGGAGCCGTTCGCGCAGTGGGTGGTGGAGGACCGGTTCGCCGCCGGCCGCCCGCCCTACGAGAAGGTCGGCGCGCAGCTCGTGGACGACGTCGAGCCGTACGAGCTCATGAAGCTGCGTCTGCTCAACGTCTCCCACCAGGCCCTGTGCTACCTCGGCTACCTGGCGGGCCACCGGTACGCGCACGAGGTCTGCGCCGACGAGACGTTCGTGCGCTTCCTGCGCGGGTACATGGCCCACGAAGGCGCCCCGACGCTGCTGCCGGTGCCCGGCGTGGACCTCGCGGAGTACCAGGCCACGCTGATCGAGCGCTTCGCGAACCCGCACGTGCGCGACACCCTCGCCCGCCTGTGCGCCGAGTCCTCCGACCGGATCCCGACGTGGCTGGTCCCCGTGATCCGCGCGAACCTCGCCTCGGGCGGCCAGGTGCACCGGTCGGCCGCCGTCGTGGCGGCCTGGGCCCGGTACGACGAGGCCGTGGACGAGCAGGGCGAGCCCATCGTGGTCGTCGACCGGCTCGCGGACCGGCTCATGGCCGCCGCCGCCCGCCAGCACGACGACCCGCTCGCCTTCGTGCGCGACCACGAGCTGTTCGGCGACCTGGCGTCCGAGCCGCGGTTCGTCGAGGCGTACACCGCCGCCCTCGACTCCCTGCACGCGCGGGGCGCGCGGGCGACGGTCGAGGGCCTCGTCGGGGCCTGAACCCGGCGCCGGTCGTGGCGGCCCCTCGGTCGCCGCCGGGCTCGACGGGGCGGGTCGTGCCCGCCGGCGGGCGCTACGCGGTCGTGACGTCCAGGAGCGCCTCGAGGGCGCTCGCGGCGTCGTCGTCGCACACCACGGTGGTCGCGATGGCGCCCGCGACGGCGGCGCGGAGCGCCGGCGCGGCCTCGCGGCCGTAGCCGGCGGTGACGACCTCGGGGGTGCGCACCAGCTGGTCGAAGGTCACGCCGACCACGCGAGCGTCGAGCGGCGTGACGACGCGGCGCCCGTCGGCGTCGAACAGCCGGCCGGAGCACTCGGCGACGGCGCCGGCGGCGGTGGCGGCCCGCCGCTCGTCGCCCGTGACCTGCGGCAGCACCGTCGAGCCCGTGGGGGTCCAGGCCCCGACGGCGACGACGGCGACGTCGAGGTCGTCCGCGCGGTCGAGCGCGGCGGCGATCTCGGGCTGGCGACGCATCCCGGCGGCGGTGCCGGGGTCGGCCACGAGCAACGGGGACCAGACGGGCCAGGTGCGCACGCCCGGCATCCGCCGGAAGGCCTGGATCATGTCGAGCGAGTCGCCCGAGCCGTCGACGGGCAGGGCCCCCACCAGCTGGACCACGTCGCACGGGGGCAGCGGGTCGAGGAGGCGCACGGCGAGCTCGAGGGTGCGCGACCAGGAGACGCCGATCGTCGCCCCCGCCCGCACGTGCCTGCCCACGACGGCGGCGAGGGTGCGGGCCACGGACTCGCGCGTGGCGGCCGGGGAGTCGCCGGCCCCGGCGATCACCACCTCGCGGGCGCCGAGCCGCTCCGCGAGCCGCCGGGCCCGCTCGGTGTCGAGGTGGGCGGGCGGCGAGATCTCGATCCGCACCACGCCGCTCTCGCGCGCCTCGGCGAGCAGCCGGGCCACCTGGAAGCGGGAGATGCCGCGGTGCTCGGCGATGTCCACCTTCGAGCGGTTGTCGAGGTAGTAGTCGCGGCTCACCTCGACGAGGAGGCGGGCGTGCTCGGCGTCGGTCACGGAGCCATCCTCGCTGGTCGAGACTGCCGCCGCCCTGGCGTCGTCGCGCAGTCTGAGCACTGGTTCTTGCTCCCTGAGCCTAACCAACGCCCGTCCGGACCGATGCGCCCGGCGACGTGAGGGCAGCGGGGCGCCGACGACGGACCCGGAGGCTCGCCGCCGGCGCCGCTGCGCTCAGACCTGCTGCGGATAGATGATCGCCTTCATCGAGCGAGGGTCGGTCGCCGCGACCTCCAGCGCGGCCGCGGTGTCCGTCAGGGTGAAGGAGTGCGTCTGGAGGCCGTCGAGGACGACGCGCCCCGTCGCGACCAGGGAGATCCCCAGCGGCCACGTGTTCTGGTAGCGGTTGACGAGCGCGAGGCTGACCTCGTTCTTGTTGAGGAAGGAGACCGGGAGCTCGACCGGCTGCTTCGGCAGGCCGATCATGGCTGCCCGGCCGGCCTCGCGCAGCCGGTCCATCCCCGCGGCGAGGACCCCGGGCGCCCCCGAGCACTCGAGCAGCACGTCGAAGGTCTCGGCGCCGGGCCGGTCGCTCGCCTCCACGGAGAAGCCCAGGTCGCGGGCCAGGTCGAGGCGGAAGGCGGACACGTCGGTGACCGTGACCGAGCGTGCGCCGAGCGCCCGTGCGGACTGCGCGGCGAGCACCCCCACCGGTCCCGCTCCGGTCACCAGGACGTCGTCGCCCGGACGGAGCCCGGCGCGCTGGCAGGCCCACAGGCCCACCGAGAGAGGCTCGACCATCGCGGCCTGCTCGTAGGTCATCCCCTCGGGGATCGGAAAGAGCGTGCGGGCATCGAGAGCCACGTACTGCACCAACGCGCCGTCGTACGGGGGAGTGGCTAGGAACACGAGGTCCGGGCACAGGTGGTACCGGCCGGCCGTGCACTGCGCGCAGCTGCGGCACGGGGTGCCGGGCTCGATCGCGACCCGGTCGCCGACGGTGAGGTCGGTGACGCCGTCACCGACCTCGACCACCTCGCCGGCCGCCTCGTGGCCGAGGACGATGTCCCCGTCGACCACCCAGTCGCCGATGCGGCCGTGCCGGTAGTAGGTGGTGTCGGAGCCGCACACGCCGACCGCGTGCACCTTGACCACGGCCGTTCCGGGCGCGGCCTGCGGCATCGGCCGCTCCTGGAGCTCGATGTGGCCGATCTCGGTCATCACGGCAGCAACGTTCATGTCGTTCTCCTCGTTCCTCGTGTGGGGGCCGGGTGGGGGCCGGGTGGGCTCAGTGCAGGTCGACGGTCTCGACGGCCCGCAGGACGTTCCGGATGTAGTCGTGGGCATGGCGGCCGAGGTCCGCCCCGTCGCGCCACAGGTTCCGCCAGATGCCGAGCGTCCCGGTGAGCTGCGGGTCGACGACGGCCGAGGAGAACGACTCGAAGACGATCGGGCCGTCGTAGCCCACGTGGCGCAGGGCCCGGAAGAACGACGGGAAGTCGACCGTGCCCGTGCCGAGGTAGCCGCGGTGGCTCTCCCCGACATGCACGTACTCGAGGTGCCGGGCCGCGTCCAGGACCGGCGCGAACAGGCCCGACTCCTCGATGTTCATGTGATAGGTGTCCAGGTGGACGCCGACGTTGTCCGCCCCGACCTCGTCGACGTACCGCAGGCCCTGCGCCGCGGTGTTGAGGATGTTCGTCTCGTAGCGGTTGACGATCTCCAGGCCGAGCCGGATGCCGAGGTCGTCCGCCCGCCGGGCCAGCCGTCGCAGGGCGTCCTGCCCCGCCCGGACCTCCGCCTCGGTGGCAGGGCGCGAGTGCTTCCTCATCGGGCCGTAGACGACACCGCACAGGTGCGACGCGCCGAGGTCGTGCAGGACCTCGAGCACCGCCGTCAGGTGCGCCTCGCCACGGCTCACCACCGCGGTGTCCGCGGAGCTGATGTTCACGTCGTCGGTGAGCCCCAACGAGGCGGTCACCGCGAGGCCGTACTCCTCGGCCAGCGACCTGGTGAGCCCGACGTTCCATCCCCGCGGGGCGAACATCGGCAGCTCGATGAGCTCGAACCCGGCCTCCGCGGTGCCGCGGAACGCCGTCCTCAGGCCCTCGTCGTCGAACGTGCCGGTCCAGACGGATGCGTGACAGCCGATCATGGTCGTCCTCTCGGGGTGGTGCGGTCAGGGAGGGGGCCGGTCACGCGGGCGTCGCCGTCACCCAGAGCCGGTCGCCGTCCTCGCGGACCCGCAGGGCCTCGAGCGAGGCGAGGACGAGGTGGGCGTGGGGGGCGAGGGTGCCCCGGTCGTACGTCCCCACGACGCCGACGGCCAGGCAGCCGGCGGCGCGGGCGGACCTCAGCCCGGCGACGGTGTCCTCCAGCGCGACGACGGGGCCGTCGTGGCCGCGCCGGCGCAGCTCGTCCACACCCGTCGCGAACGGCTCCGGCGCGGGCTTCCCCGAGCTGACGTCGTCCCCCGTCACCAGGAGTGCCGGGAAGGGCAGGCGGGTCGCGCCGAACCGCGCCCGGGCGACCGGCCGTGCGGCCGAGGTGACGATGCCCCACCGCGTCGCGGGCAGCGACCCGACGATCTCGCGCACCCCGGGCAGAGGGTCCAGCAGCTGTCCGTCGCGCGACTCGATCTCGGTGAGCCGGTCCTCGGCGCGGCGACGGTCGGCGGCGGGGATCCCGAAGGCCTCGACGACCGACCGCGCGGTGAGCCCGTGCGACTCGGCGGGCAGCATCGGCACGTCGAACTCGGACGCCAGGATCCGCCAGGCCTCCTCGACCGCCGGCACCGAGTCGACCAGGGTGCCGTCCATGTCGGACAGGACGCCGCCGATCTCGACCTCCCGCCCGGCGGCGAGGGCGGCGGCGAGGGCGTCCCGCGTGTCCGTGGTCTGCATGAGGTCGTTCTCCATTCCGCGAGGCGTCGACGCCCGAGTGCCAGGGCCGATCCCTCGTGTTCGTCGCGATGTCCGAGAAACGTAGAACATCTTGCTCTTCTGTTGACCTAGCATGCTCGTATGAGCAGACCGCTTCCCATCGACCAGCAGGTCCTCCACACGTACGTCGCCATGCAGAACCTCGCTCACGGCCGTGCCATCAACGACATCGCCGAGGAGATCGGCAGGTCGCGGTTCGCCACGGCCCGGATGGTGCGGCGGGCGCGGGAGCTGGACCTCATCGAGGTGCGGGCGAAGTTCCCCGACCCCGTGGACGTCGACCTCTCCGCGCGGCTGGTGCAGCGGTACGGGCTGCGTTCGGCGCTCGTCGTGGCGGCGCCCTCCACGAGCATGTCCGAGGCGCGGGAGGCGATCGCCCGGATCACCGCGCGCTACATCGCGGACGACCTCGAGGAGGACGACGTGGTCGGGATCGCCCCGGGGCGGACCCTCGTGCTCGCGTCACGCCTCGTCCCGGAGCTGCCCTCCGCCGACATCGTCCAGCTCACCGGTGTGGGCGCACCGCGCCTGGAGGACGGCGTCGAGGTCATCTCGAACATGGGTCGTGCGAGCGGTGGGGCGACCTACCCGCTGTACCTGCCGGTGCTGCTCATGAAGGACCCGAGGGCTCGGACGCTCCTCCAGCACCCGTCGATCCAGCGCACGCTGCGCCGGATGGACCACCTCGGGAAGGCCTACCTGACGATCGGCGGGTGGCCCGGGGCGTCCCTCCTGGCGCAGCAGCTGACGGACCTCGGCGAGCGTGACGCCTTCGAGACGAAGGGGGTCGTCGCGGAGATCGGGACGGCGTTGCTCGACCGCGACGGCAGGTCGGTGTCGGGGCTGGAGGAGCGGTTGGTCGGGATCTCCGAGGAGAGCCTGCGCCGGGTGCCCACCCGGGTCGGCATCGGCGGCGGCCCGGGCAAGGAGCACGCCATCATCGCCGCCCTGCGATCGGGGTTCTGCCACGTCCTGATCACGGACGTGCGCTGCGCGCAGGCGGCGCTCGAGGTGTGACGCCACGGCCTCGGCGGCCGCGGCGGTCACACCTCGAGCGGAGCCGTTCTGCTCAGGCTCGCGCCGCCGGCTCGGCGAGCGCCTGCTCGTACCACGACCGCGCGAGCTCCGGGTCGTCGGAGGTCGTGCCGTCCGCACCGAGCTCGACGGCCCGTCGCATGTCGTCGATCGTGCGCAGCGGCCAGACGTGGAGCTCGAGGCCGAGGTCGTGCACGGCGTCGACGACCCGAGGGGTGAGGCCCTCGAAGCCGCAGGCGAACCGGGTGGAGCGGGTGTGGTCGAGCAACCCCCTCCAGCCGCCCTCGAACTCGTCGGCGACGGCGATCGTCTTCACGATGATGCACCGGCCGATCGTCGGCATCAGGTCCGCGGCGTGCCGGAGGGCGTCGGGGTCGAACCCGGTGAGGATCGTGCGTCCGGCGTCGTCGGGGTGGGCCGTGAAGTATGCGGCGAGGTAGGGCACCGTCGCGGGATCCTTGATCTCCAGCTGGATGAAGGTGCGCGTCGCGGCGTACATCTCGGCCAGGGTGACGACGCCCCGGCCGGAGTCGAGCCGGACCGCCTGCAGCTGGGCGAGGGTCAGGTCGGCCGCCGGGCCGAGCCCGCGGGCGGAGTCGTCCCCCGCGGTGCGGTCGAGGGTGGCGTCGTGCAGCAGGAAGAGCTCCCCGTCCCTGCTCAGGCGTACGTCGAGCTCGATCTCGTCGACGCCGACGTGCTCGGCGAGGGCGTACGACTCGAGGCTGTTCTCGGGCTTGTGGGTCATCGCGCCGCGATGACCGACGATCGACAGTGGCATCTCAGTTCACTCGTTCCTCGTATTGGGGGCGGATCCGGTCGATCGACAGCTCCAGGTTGGACGCCATCGTCGAGAGGCTGGACCCCGGGTCCGCGCCGCCGGAGTACACGGCCTGGATGACGTCCTTCGCCTCCGGCAGGCACTCCGGCACGTAGCGGCGGACGACGTCGGGGCCCTTGGCTATCGCGAGCTGGTCGATCGCGACCTGGTAGTTCTGGTTCTCCGCGGCACGCCGGCGGATCTCGCCGGACTCCTTCGCCGCCGTGGTGGTGGGCATGTAACCGGTGCCGACCGTCCAGTCGACGGAGGCGTCGCCGGAGGTGAGGAACTTGATGACCTCCCATGCCGCCTTCTTCCGCTCGTCCGAGGCGTAGCGGAGGACGGCGAGCCCGCCGCCGCCGGTCGGCACGCCGGAGGTGGCCTGCCCGGGCAGGAACCCGCACCCGACCTCGAACTCGGCGGCGTCGGTGACGCTGGTGAGGGCCCCCGTGGACTCCAGGATCGTCGCGGTCGTCCCGGCGACGAAGTCTCCGGACGGGTCGTTCGAGAGGTAGCCGGCGCCGTCGTCGTGGATGAAGGCGCGGTCGAACTCCAGCGCCGCCACGGTGGCGTCGGAGGTGAGCCGCATGTCGAGGCCGTCCGAGTACCCCCCGCCGAACGCCCAGGTCGACCCCTGGAAGTACCAGTCGTCGCCGCCCGTGTAGGCGCGCATGCGCACCGCGTGGCCGTTGGCCGTGTAGCCCGACAGCTCCTTGCCCCACTCCCGGTACTCGTCGTACGTCTTCGGCGCGCGGTCGGGCAGGCCGACGGCGGCGAAGAGGTCGCGGTTGTAGTAGAAGAGCGGGGTCGAGCGCCCGAACGGCAGCCACCAGACGTCGTCCTTGACGGTCCCCTCGGCGAGGAACCGCTCGTCGAACGCGTCCGTGCCGAAGGTGCTGTCGAAGTAGCCGGTCAGGGGCTCGAGGGCGTCGGCGAGGTAGAAGCGGTTCCAGACCACGTCGCTCAGCACCGAGATGTCCGGCACCTGCCTGGCCTGCAGGCTCGCGGCGAGCTTCGACTCGACCTTGTCGTAGCCCTCGAAGATCTGGATCTCGCAGAAGATGTCGCTCTGGGCCTCGTGGAAGGCATCGATGTTCCGCTGCAGCACCTCGGCGTTGTGGGACGTCCAGTTGCTCCACAGCACCACGCGCTGCCGGTCCGCGAACCTGGCCGGCACGTCACCGCTGGGCTGCTCCATGACGGCGCCGGGGCCCCGCCCGGCGCCGAAGCAGCCGGCCAGGGCGGGCACGGTGGCGGCCATCATGCCCGCGGCGAGCACCTGCCGGCGGGTGAGCCCCCGAAACCTGCTTCCGTTCCCTCCTGTGTGAGGGCGTCTCTGGGCGTGCATGATCTCCTTCGATCGTCTGGGGGATGGGGGGCGTGTCCAGGTCTCAGCGGCCGCTGCCGGCGGCGGCGCCGGTGAGCCCGGTGACGATGTAGCGCTGCGCGAGGAGGAAGACGAGCAGCATCGGCAGCACGACGATGAGCGTCCCCGACATGAGCACGCCCCACGAGACCATGCCGTCGTTGGCCTTGAGGTACATGAGGCCGATGGGCAGCGTCCGCATGTTCACGGAGTTGGTGATGATCAACGGCCACACGAAGCTGTTCCACTCGTCGATCACGGCGACGAGTGCCACCGTCGCGACGGCGGGCACGGACATCGGCAGCACCATCGAGGCGAGCTTGCGGAAGTGTCCGGCTCCGTCGACCTCGGCGGCCTCGAACACCTCCGTGGGCAGCGACATGAAGTGCTGGCGCAGGAGGAAGGTGCCGAACGCCGACCCGACGCCGGGCAGGATGATGCCGGCGTAGGTGTTGATCAGGCCCATGTTGCCGATGGTGATGTAGTTGACCAGGAGGGTGACGTGCCCCGGGACCATGAGGGCGCCGAGCATCACGAGGAACAGGACGTTCTTGCCCGGGAACGGCAGGAAGGCGAAGGCGTATGCCGTGAAGACGGCGAGCACGACCTTGGCGACCGCCCCGACGACCGTGATGATCACCGAGTTCTTGATGAACGCGCCGAACGGTGCGAGCTGCCACGCGGTCGTGAGGTTGTCCCAGGTGAGGTCGGTGGGAAGGACCTTGGGCGGCCAGGAGTAGATGTCGGAGTTCGTCTTGAACGCCGTCGTCACGAGGATGAAGAGCGGGACGACGAACACGAGGGCGGCGGCGACGAGGAGGAGGATCCCCCACCAGCGGTGGCGGAGGTTCCCGAAGGGCCGGCCGCTCGTGGCCTGCCGTGCGGTGCGGGTCTGCACGATGCCCTCGTCCCGGGAGGTGGTCGGCCGCGTGGTCGTGGCGGGCATCAGTAGTGCACCTTCCTCTCGACGTACCGGAACTGCAGCATGGTGATGAACATGAGGATCACGAACATCACGGTTCCCGCGGCGGCGGAGTAGCCCACGTTGGAGCGCTGGAACGCCTGCTCGTAGATGAACCAGCTCAGCGTCGTGGTCGCGGAGGCCGGTCCGCCGCCGGTCATGATCGCGATGATGTCGAAGGCCTGGAAGGCCGCGATCGTCTGCGTGATCACCAGGAAGAACGTGGTCGGCGACAGCAGCGGCAGGACGATCCTGGTGAAGAGCCGCCACCGGTTCGCCCCGTCCAGGCGTGCGGCCTCGAGCACCTCCGAGGGCAGCCCCTGCATCCCGGCCAGGTAGACGATCGCCACGAAACCCACCCCCTTCCAGATCGAGACGATGAGCAGGGCGGGCAGGGCCCAGCTCGCGTCCGTCGTCCAGTCGGGCGAGCTCAGCCCCACGGCCTCGAACAGGGTGCGGGCGAGGCCGTAGTTCGGGTCGAAGATGAACAGCCACACCGCGCCGATCGCCGCGCCGGCGATGACGTGCGGGGCGAAGACGATCCCGGTGACGGCGGCCGTCCCGGGGAGCTTCATGGAGAAGAGCGAGGCGAGCGCGATCCCGAGGACGAGGCTCAGGCCGACGACGACGACGACCCACGTCACGGTGGTCACCATGACGTCGAGGAACGACGACGAGGTGAACAGCTGGGCGTAGTTGCTGAGCCCGATGAAGAGGGGCTCGGGCGAGATGAAGTCCCAGTTGGTGAGGCTGAGGTAGAGGTTCTCGAGCACCGGCCAGTAGGCGAAGACCGCGATGAGCGCCAGGTTGGGGAAGGCGAACAGCGCGAAGAGGGCGGCCCCCCGGCGTTGTCGGCGCTGATGAAGGGCCGAGCGTCTGCGTGGTGGGCTGGGTGGAGAGGTCCTCTGCACGCCGACGTGTTCTTCGGCCACGGTCGCCATCTCGCCGTCCTTTCTCCCCGGGAGCCGCTGTGCGTTCGGGCGCCCGACTGCTGTGTCGGAAGCCGCCAAGGTAGTGCCGTGGCTCTCGGCTCCGACGGGGGCGCTCGAATGAGCGCACTCATGACGCATCTGAGCACAGGGTGGAGGGTGGGGTCGCGAACGGCTGCAGCCGGTGGAGGTGAGCGCGTATGGAACCGATCGTCGGGATCGTCACCGGCACCAGCCTGGTCGAGGCCGAGCTGCTGCTGACGACGTTCGTGCTGTGTTCCCTCATCGGGGTCGAGCGGCAGCTCCGTCAGAAGGCGGCCGGATACCGGACCCACGTCCTGGTCGGCCTCGGGTCCTGCGGCTTCACCCTGGTCTCGGCCTACGGCTTCTCCGCCGTGCTCGGCAGCGACGTCAACCTCGATCCCTCGCGCATCGCCGCCCAGATCGTCTCCGGGATCGGCTTCCTCGGGGCCGGCGTGATCTTCAAGGGGCGCAGCGTCGTCCGGGGGCTGACCACGGCGGCCACGGTGTGGGTCGCCGCGGCGGTGGGGATGGCGTGCGGTGCCGGGATGCTCTCGCTGGCGATCGCGCTCACCGCGATCCACCTCACGACCCTGTTCGTCGTCGCGCCCCTGGTCCGCCGGCTGCCCGACCCGGACCGCAAGCGCACGCTGCGCATCACCTACGCCGACGGGGCCGGCGTGCTCCGCGACCTCCTGTCCGTCGCCACCTCGTCGGGCTTCACGAGCTCGATCGAGCGCAGCCGGCGGATCGCCACGGACGGTCGGCGCTTCGTCGTCATGGACATCCGTTTCCATGGCAGCCCACCCGTGCGCGACCTCGTCCCGCTGCTCGTCGAGGTCCCGGGCGTGGACCGGGTGTCCCTCCGGCACGAGACCACCGAGTTCGACGAGGACGCCGACCGCGGATGAGCCGTGCCCCCGGGGGTGGCCGGCGGGTCCGGATCGCTCACGCCGCCTTCATGGCCGGGGCTGCCGCTCGGCCGCGTCGAGTGCGGGCCTGAGCGGCGCCAGCGCCGCGCGGAGGTGGTCGGCCAGCGAGCCGGAAGGGACCACGAGGCCCCCCGATCCCCCCGCGGGCTGGAGCCATCCTTCGAGCGCGATACGGACCGCCGCCGCGATGCTCGCCGTCAGGACGCGGGCCGTGTGCGGTCCGCCGTCGTCCAGGCGCTCCGCGATCACGGCCGTGAGCGGTGCCTCGATGCCGGCGGGGGAGTCGAGGAACGCGTCCCGCAGCGCGGTCCTCCGCGTGGTGGTCATCAGCAACGCCTCGAGCTCGCGCTCCCGGGGGCTCGTGTAGTGCTCGACCACGGCTTCGGTGACGGCGTCGGCCAGGCGCACGTCCGCGGTGCCGGCCGCCACCGCCGCCGCGATCCGAGCCTCACGGTCTGCGGTCACGGCGGAGACGATCGCCTGCTCACGGCTGGCGAAATAGTTGTTGTACGTCCGCGGCGAGACACCGGCCGCCTCGGCGATGTCCTCGACCCGCACGCTGTCCGGCCCGTGCTCGAGGGCCAGGCGCAGGGCCGCCGCGCGCAACGCTTCGCGCGTCGCCTGCTTCTTCCGTTCCCTCAGGCCCGGCGGCGGTGTGGTCACCGGGGCAGCGTCTCACCCGTGACTGCGCGCGAGCAAACTTGCGTGCACGCAAGTTTTCTGTGACCGTCGACCTCACCGACCGACAGAGGGGCGCCACCGTGAGAGCACGGGGAATGACCTATGACACCGGATTCGTCGTGCACGGTCGGATGACGCGTGAGCGCTTCGACCCCGCGGTGGTCCGGCGCGAGCTCGCCATCATCCGTGACGACCTGCACTGCAACGCGGTCCAGGTGATCGGCGGCGACCCGCACCGGCTGGACGTGGCCGCCGCTGCCGCCGCCGAGCTCGGCATGGAGGTCTGGTTCACGCCCTATCCACTGGAGCTGGAGCCGGAGCAGGTCCTCACGCTCTTCCGCGACTGTGCCGTGCGAGCGGAACGGCTCCGGCGGCAGGGGGCCACGATCGTGCTCGTCGCGGGAGTGGAGCTGAGCGTGATGAACCGGGGGTTCCTGCCCGGGGACGGTCCCGAGGCGCGGGTCGCGCAGCTGTTGAGCTCACCCGAGCGGCGCGCCGAGGCGATGCACGGGCTCGGCCTCCGCATCAACGCGTTCCTCCGCGACGCCGTGGCCGCGATCCGCGAGCGCTTTCGGGGCAGGCTCACCTACTCGTCCATCCAGCTCGAGCAGGTCGACTGGACCCCGTTCGACATCGTGACGTTCGAGCTGATCCGCTCCGCCGAGGTCGCTGACCGGTTCCGGGACGGCGTGCGCGCCTTGGCGCAAGGGCCCAAGCCGCTCGCCGTCACCGGGTTCGGCACCGCGGCCTACCGTGGCGCGGGGGACCGCGGCGGGCGCGTGCTGGACGTGGTCGAGCACGATCCGCAGACCAGGGCCCCGCGACGACTGGACGGCGTCTACGAGCGCGACGAGGCCGGCCAGGCCGCATATCTGACCGAGCTGCTGGAGATCTTCGAGAGCGAGGGGGTGGACAGCGCCTTCGTGTACCTGTTCGCCCTGCCCGGCTTCCCCCACCGCCCGGACGGCGACCCGCAGGACGACCTGGACCGTGCCAGCCTGAGCATCGTCAAGCTCCTCGACGGGGGCCGAGGGCAGACCTACCCCGACATGGAGTGGGAGCCGAAGGCTGCCTTCGGCGCCGTGGCGCAGCAGTACCAGAGGTACGCGGCGGCACCCGTCGCGCCCTGTCCCGACGCTCGGAGGGCGTCGGGCGCACCGCGTCAGAACCGGCTGCGGGGTGCCGGCCCCTCGCCCGGTCGGGGTGACAGGAGCTGATTGCCCGCTCCGCCGGCCGGGCAGCGCGGTGACGGCGGCGTTCGCTCGTGGGTGGTGACGGGGCCGTGTCGAGGCTCGGCGTGCTCCCCAGGGCACCGACGACCGTAGACTCCTGTGCTGTAACGGCTCGGACGCGTCGAGAAGCGGCGCGAGCAGGGACGGTCGGAGGCGCGTCGCGCACCTCGGACAAGGGGAACGACATGAGCCTGACGCGACGGACACCCAGGTTCGCCGCACTGGCGGAGATCACCGAGCTCGAGCTCGCTTGGCGTGGGCTGCCGGCACCCTCCGACCTGGTCGATGCTGCACTGAACGCGCACGTTGAATCCGTGGCGAACGAGCTGCAGCTCCGGCCGGATCGCGCTCTGTCGTACGCGCCCGATGAACTGGGCACGATCATCGCCGAGACGCTCGTGGAGGTCGTGCTCGAGGACCTGCAGGGCGGCGGCGAAGAGAGCTAGGCCGTGTCCGACAGCCAGACCTCGCCGCCCGTCCTGGCTCCCGGCTCCCGATGATCGAGCAGGCGGGTCGTCCTGCGCTCCCAGGAGCACGGGACGACCCGCCTTGGCGTCTGGAGACTGCTCAGGCGTGCTTGCGGCCGGTGGCCCAGGACCAGATCGCGACGACGATGATCGACCCGACGAGCGCGAATCCCCAGGTGCCCAGGTCGAAGAACTCGTCGTTCACGCTGGTGCTGAAGACCGCCGAGGCGATGAACCCGCCGAGCAGGGCGCCGACGATCCCGAGCAGCAGGGTGACGATCCAGCCACCCTTCTGTGCGCCCGGCACGATGGCCCGGGCGAGCGCGCCCATGATCAGGCCGATGAGGATCCACCCGATGATGCTCAAGATAATCGCCTCTTTCTTCACGAAACGGTACTTCGAAGCAAACGACGCTTCTATGTCGGCCCGGACATTTCCACGACGGCGTGATGCTCGCATCCCGAACGGGGGGTGGCGAAGTTCACGTTCGCTCCTGCGGGTGGCGCTCGGACGCCCGCCGAGGGTCCGGCCCTGAAGGTCTACTGCGTGATCACGTGATGCACGGCGGCTCGACCAGGGACGGGCGCGCGCCGGGGAGGGGGCGCTACCTCGGCCGCCGAACGCCGTCGTCTTCCATCTGGACGGAGACGCGGGAGCCGGTGGGCCGCAGGATCTGTGCGAGCGCCACGATGCCGCGCCACCCGAGCATGGTGACGGCCAGGAAGCCGAAGGACACGATCTGGAACGTCGGGAACGTGCCCTGGTCGGTGAGGACGCGCAGCAGGACGCCAAGGGCCCAGGTGGCGCCCCACACCACGACGCCCGTGGGCCACAGGCGCCAGGGGTGACGCCAGGCGCGGGCACCGACCCATCCGACCACCGCGGCGACGGCGAACGGCCAGGTCACGGACACCACGTGCCCGAGGCCGCCGCCGGGGTGGGCGGCGGCGTCAGCGGTGACGAGGCCGAGCACGCACGCGGTGTCGGCGAGGGTGGCGAGGAGGACCAGCCCTGCGCGCGGCCGGCGGTGACCGAGCGGGGTGGACGACGGTCGCGACACTCGAGAGCCGCTGTCATCGGTGGACGCGGGGCGCATCGTTCGACGGTACGCCGCGCGATCGCCCGGCGGTCGTCATCGTGCCCAGGGGGCGATGAACGTCTGGGCCGGGCACGGCGCAGCCGACCGAGGGGGCGGCGCCTGCCCGCCTGTCCCTGCCGTCACGTCATCGGGGAAGAGCAAGAGGCCCCCTGGACAGCGTTTCCGCTGTTCAGAGGGCCTCTCTGGTGGTCGGGGTGACAGGATTTGAACCTGCGACCTCTTCGTCCCGAACGGCTGGCCGGGTGCTCGGACAGCTTGGTCCGCCGCGGCTCTACGCGATTCGCGGTCGGTCGGTGTCGGCCGATGTCGAGGGAGGGGCGAGCGGGTTGACACTCACATTGGCACTCAGGTGCGCGGATGCGATGGGCGAGGACACGACGAGGCGCTGAACCGATAGCGGAGCACCAGAGGCTGTCGAAGGCCCGGGTCAGGGGGTGGCCGAAGGCCATCGCGCGCGACGCCGCAGGCGCCCTTGACGCGGGGTGGAGACGGCCGGATGCTCGGCGATCGGTGCGGTGCCGTACGGTCAGGCGGCTTCGGGAGTACCTCGAGGTCGCCTTCGTCATGTGGGGAAGGCCGGACGGGTGGGGTGCGCGGAGCGAGCTTGCGAGCGGAGCGCGGGGCCTCGCCCGGGAGGCCGACCCGCGCGGCGGAGCCGCGCGCTTGAGTCAGTAAGGAAAGTTCTCACGGGGTCGTCCGCCTCGACGGCGCGGGAAGTAGCCGCCCATCGTAGAAACACCGCGGGCCGGGCGGGGGAGCGTTCGGTAGACGTCCTCCTGGTGCAGCCTGCACAGCAATTTGGTGACGGCTCGACCAGGCCGCGGCCTCGAAGCGCGCCCGCGTAGCCCGCGGCTGACCTATTCCTCACCGTCCTCGGGCGTGACCTGCCACTTGGCGATGGCGTCACGCGCGACGGTGTACTGCCGCTCGATGTACTCCTCGAGACTCGGCCCAGTGAGGCCATTCAGAGTCAGCGCTTCCGCTCCCGTCCCGCTCGGTTTCGTCGGGTCCGACGAACCGCTGGGATCCAGGTCTCTAGCAGCCTCGAGAACGCCCCCACGTCGAACATGAGCACGGTATGCCGGAGCGAAGCCGAGCGAGCCTCGGAGGCGATCATCCGGGGCGTTGCGCCGATCAAGAGCAACGATCAGCAATGCGATGATCGCGGCTGCCCGATTGACGACGGTCCTGCTTGGCCAAACTACGACGGTGGAGGCGGGGTCGTGCCAGGCGGGTATGACAGTGGCTGGGTGGTCACGTAAGGAGGTCTTTCGTGACCACCCAGCCGTGTGCTTATCTGTGTCGCGCAGAGGACGTCTTCGGTCCGATCACTCGTATCGAAGGGACGAGATCGGGTCTTGCTTGGCGGCTCGCAGGGCTGGGAGGGTGCCAGCGAGGAACGCGACGGCCATGACGCCCAGGATGACGGCGGCGACGGTGACGGGCTCGAACGCGATGAGGGTGAGTCCTGGTAGGTCGGCCAGGATCGTGCTGGAGAGGGTTGCTCCGACGATCTGTCCTACGCCGATGGCCGCGATCGCTCCGAGTGCGCTGCCGAGGAATCCGATCACGACGGCCTCGATGCTAAACAGCGAGAAGACCTTTGCGCTAGACAAACCCATTGCCTTCATGAGGCCGACCTCGCGTGTGCGTTCCTGGACGGCCATGAACAGGGTGTTAACAATGCCGATGGACGCGGCGAGGAGCGCGATGATGGCGAACCCGTTGAGGACCAGCACGACGGTATCGATGACCGATGTGATCGAACCGAGCTGGTCCTCGAGGGTCGTTGCCGTGTAGCCGTCGTCCGCGAGCCGATCCTTGAGCGCCGCCGTCGCTTCGTCGCCGGCGTCCGGGTCGAACCAGACCGAGGCGGAGGCATAGGTGTCGCCCTGGGCGGCGGGTGCGCCGGTCTGCTGGAGCTCGTAGAGGTTCGAGGTGAGCGTCGTGTTCGGGATGGCCCCGGAGCTGGACACGAGTCCGGGTTCGGCGACACCGACCACGGTTGCTTCGGAGGTGACCTGCTGACCGTCGCCGTCGGTGACGGCCAGGGTGATTTCGTGCCCGATCGCGGCCGCGGCGTTGTCGAACCCGAGCGGTTCGATGTAGCTCTCCGGGAGCACGATCTGCGGGTCGTCTGCGTCCAGGTTGATCTGCTCACCGGCGGCGAGCTCGACCTCCATGCCGGGCACGAACTGCGACAGACTCAACTGGTACTGGGTGCCGTCGCCGAGCTGGATGTAGTCGACCGACACGTTCTCCGTCGGCTCGACCCGGAGCACGCCGTCAATGTCGGTGATCTGATCGATGTCGTCTTCGGTCATGGCGACGGACCCGCCCCCGCCGCCAGCCGCACCAGGTGCGCCGGCGGCGCCGCCCGCACCGGCCTCGAGCTGGTTCGGGTCGTACTCCGCAGGGCCTTCGGAGGCCTCAGTCTGTTCGGTGCTCTTTGTGACGGTCATGACGTCGTCGACGCCAATGCTGGCCACGGTGGACTCTACGAAGCCGTTGATGCCCGTCCCGATGCCGTTGGTCAACGAAAGCGTGAAGGCGCCGATGAAGATCGCCAACACGGTGAGGGTCGTGCGGAGCTTGGAGCGGAACGCATTGCGCAGGGCGGTGCGAACGATATCGAGTGACTTCATGCTGCTGCCGCCTCGACCTTCGGTTCGACGAGGCCGTCACGGACGAAGATGCTGCGATCGCAGCGCGCGGCGAGTCCCTCGTCGTGGGTGACGACGACCAGCGTGATGCCGTGTCGGCGGTTGAGGTCGAACAGGATGTCCTCAACCTTGGCACCAGTCACAGAGTCGAGGTTTCCGGTCGGCTCGTCGGCAAAGATGACCCTGGGTTGGTTGATGAGTGCGCGGCTGATCGCGACGCGCTGCTTCTGTCCCCCGGACAGGTTGTTGGCCTTGTTGCTGGCCTTGTCCTCCATCTCGAGCTGAGACAGCGCCGCCAACCCTCGCTTGGTGCGTTCACGGGCGGGGACACCCGCGATCGTCAGGGGAAGGGTGACATTGTCCAGGACGCTCGTCGAAGCGTTGAGAAAGAACTGCTGGAACACGAACCCGAACGCACGGTTGCGGGTCTTGTTCAGCTCTGCCTGGTTGAGGCTGGAGGTCTCGACTCCGTCGAGTCGGATAGAACCGGTGGTGGGGCGGTCGAGGAGCGCGAGCAGGTGCATGAGGGTCGACTTCCCGGAGCCGCTCTTGCCCACGATCGCGAGGGACTCACCCTCGTGGATGTCGAGGTCGACCCCCTTGAGCGCTTCGAAGGCTGTACTGCCCGAGCCGTAGGTCTTGCGCAACCCCCGCACGGTGATCAGTGGTGAGTTCATGATGGTCCTTCGTTGCAGGTCTGGGGACCACTCCACAGTCGGCGATGGCGGCGTGCGAGGAATCCCTCTACGGCGGACACCTGCGTACTGCACACGCGGTACGTCGGATCCCACGGCGGTGGGACGTGCCGGTGGCGATGGATGGATGATGCTGGGGACCGAGTCTGGAGTCTGTCCGCTTGGAGGAGGCCGCGCTTTGGTGACTGCCGCAGAACCTGGTCCCCTAGGTCGCCCAGTCATGCGATGGATCGGGCATGTGATCGTGTCGGTCGTCGTCGTGCTCGCCGGGTCGTTGCCGACGCGGCCGACCGGCGAGATCGTTTGGATCCCGGGAGTTGTCGCGCTCACCCTGACCGCCGCGGCAGTGCTGTTGGCGCGCCACCGGCTGTCTGGCCTAGTGCTGACGGTGGTCGTCGGACTGGTGGTCCTCAGCGTCCCCCTCGGGCTTTTCAACACGGGGTCGGTCATGGCAGCTGCCGTCGCGACATACACCATGTCGACGCATTCCCCGCTGATCAGAGGCGCCGTCGTCGCTGGCCTTGTCAGCACCACCGTCCTGATATGCGCCTGGATCGCGGGCGAGGTGGCGTTGCAGCCCGCGCTACTGGTGCTGCTCGGTGGGGCGATCGGCAACGCCGTGCGCACTCAGCGGCAGCACATCGCAGCCATCACCGAGAGAGCAGACCGTGCCGAGCGCACTCGCGAGGCTCTCGCCCGCCAGCGCGTCGCCGAAGACCGGCTTGCCACCGCCCGCGACCTGCACGACGTCGTTGCTCACCAGATCGCGGTGATCAACCTGCACGCCGGAGTCGCGTCCTCGGCACTGCGGAATCGCCCGGACGCCGCCGAGTCGTCCCTGCGCATCATCCGTCGCGCCTCGCGCACCGTGCTGACCGAGATCGGGGGACTGCTGGCGACGCTGCGTGACCCGAACTCGCCGGATATTGGCCCCGCGGGCCTGTCTCAACTCGACGACGTCGTGCGGGGCTACGCCGGCGATGGTCTAGAGATCACCGTGCGTACTGACGGTGACCGATACGCACTTACAGACACGACGGACCTGACCGCTCTGCGCGTGATCCAGGAGGCCCTAACGAACGCACACAAACACGGGGCTGGCCGCCGGGCTCACATCCTGCTCGAGTATGAACCTCGGACGCTGCGTGTGACCGTGGCGAACCCGGTTTCGGTCGAACCCGACTCCGACCCCAAGACCGAGGCGCTGGGCACGGGGCAAGGACTCATGGGCATGCGCGAGCGCGTGGAGTCGCTTCGGGGCACTCTGACGTACGGGAGGGACGGGACCGGGACGTGGCTCGTTGTCGCAGAGCTGCCTAGGGAGCCGGACGTAGAGAACCCGAACAGCCGGGAGGCCAACCAGTGACCCGAGTGCTCGTCGTCGATGACCAGACTCTAATTCGGTCCGCGATCTCTGACCTCGTCGGTCACGGCGATGGCTTGGAGGTTGTCGGCGAGGCCGGCGACGGCGGACGAGCCGTCGAGCTCACTCGGCAGCTTCGCCCCGACGTGGTGCTCATGGACATCCGCATGCCTGGCATCGACGGGATCGCCGCGACTCGGACAATCTGTGCCGACTCCGGTCTGCGGGACGTACGCGTGCTGATCTTGACGACCTTCGAGGAGGATCAGTACATCGTTGGTGCGCTGCGTGCCGGTGCAAGCGGCTTCATTGGCAAGGGCTCCGAACCGGAGGAGATCATCAGCGCGATCCGTTCGGTTCATCGTGGAGATGCCCTCCTGTCGCCCGCGGCGACGCGCAGTCTCATCGACCGATACGTGGCTCCTACATCTCCTGCGGACCGGGTCGCGCCTGCTCTCGAGCACCTCACCGACCGTGAGGTTGAGGTCCTGACGCTCGTCGGTGCGGGGCGGTCCAACGACGAGATCGCCGCCGAGCTCGTCATCTCGCCACATACCGCCAAGACTCACGTGAACCGCATCATGACCAAGCTGCACGCGCACGACCGGGCCCAGCTCGTCATCGCCGCCTACGAGAATGGGCTGATCCGGCCACAGACGCCGTGACCTTCCAAGGCGTTTGACTGCGCGCCACCATCACCGCGGGCGAGCCGCAGGGCGTCAGATCGGGGCGATGCTCTCGCGCAGGAGATGCAGGAGGGCACCGACCAGAGGGCGAGCCCGGTCAGTTGGTCGGCGCGTTGGCGGGAGTTGCTCCTAGGCTGCTTGCCATGTGACGGCTGGTCCACGAGTAGGCGTACCGCAGCCGCGGTACGAGAAGATGCCGCCGACGCTGGATGACCCAGCACACTGCCGCGACGGAACCTTGTTGTCATGGCCAAACAGTCCACTCCCGCGATGAACACCGATACTGCAAAGCCGCGTAGCACTCGCCGGGTCGGTGCGGTGTTCGCCGGCTTGCTCGTTGCAATGCTTCTGGCGTCGCTCGATCAGACGGTATTCGCAACGGCGTTGCCCACGATCGTGGGTGAGCTCGACGGCGTCGACCACATGCTGTGGGTGACGACCGCCTACCTCCTCGCCTCCACGATCACGATGCCGGTCTACGGCAAACTGGGTGATCTGGTCGGACGCAAGTCGATCTTCATTGCGGCGCTGTCGCTCTTCCTGGTCGGGTCAGTCATCGGTGGGCTCGCACCCGACATGGCCTGGCTGATCATCGGGCGCGCCGTCCAGGGTCTCGGTGGTGGCGGGCTAATGGTCCTGTCCCAGGCGATCATCGCCGACGTCGTACCCGTGCGGGAACGCGGAAAGTACATGGGTGTCATGGGGGCCGTCTTCGGCGTCTCCAGCGTCGTCGGACCGCTGCTCGGCGGCTGGTTCACCGACAGCATCGGGTGGCGCTGGGCGTTCTGGATCAACATCCCGCTCGGAATCGCGGCCATCGCCTTCGCTGCCGCGTTCCTCAAGCTCCCCAAGCACGACGTCAAGGTGAAGCTCGATGTGTGGGGCATTTTCACCATGGCCGTGGCCGTGACCTCGATCATCCTGGTCACGTCGTGGGGTGGCACCCAGTACGACTGGGACTCGGGCCGGATCATCGGGCTCATCATCACCGCAGTCCTCGCCGCAGCGGCATTCGTCCTGGCAGAGTACAAGGCCGCGGAACCGATCATCCCGCTCGGCCTGTTCAAGAACCGCAACTTCGTACTCGCTACCGCTGCGGGCCTGTTCATCGGGGTGGCCATGTTCGGGGCCATCTCCTACATGCCGACCTACCTGCAGATGGTGACCGGCGTCGGTGCTACCGACTCGGGCCTGCTCATGGTCTCGATGGTCGCAGGCCTGATGCTCACCGCTCTCACCACGGGCGCGCTCGCGTCCCGCACTGGCCGCTACAAGTGGATGCCCATCGCCGGCATGGTCGTCATCGTTGCCGCCTTGGTGCTGATGTCGACCCTGACGCCCACCACCCCGATCGCGGTGCTGCTTGGCTACCTGTTCCTGCTTGGCGCGGGCATCGGGCTCGCCATGCAGATCCTCGTGCTCATCGTGCAGAACTCCTTCTCCGACCGGATCGTCGGCACCGCCACAGCCTCGAACAACTTCTTCCGTGAGATCGGGGCCTCCATGGGTGGTGCCGTCGTCGGGGCAATCTTCACCAGCCGGCTCACCGACCTACTCGCGGAACGGGTACCGGCGGACACGGTCGCGAGCGGTTCCATGAACTCACTCACCCCGGCGGCCGTCAATGCGTTTCCGGACGCCCTCCGCGACATCGTCGTCGGCGCCTACAACGACGCGCTCACGCCCATCTTCCTCATGCTTGTGCCCATGATCGCCGTCGGGTTCGTCCTCCTGATCTTCATCAAGGAAATCCCCCTGCGCTCAACCAGCACGGAAACGATGGACGGCCTTGCCGCCGAAGAATACGAACCCACGAGATTCACCGCGGGCGAGACCATCGCGGTGGCCTCCAACGGTCCGGCCGTGTCCGCGCCTCGATCCACGACTGATCCTGTCGATCGTGGATGACCATCGGGCAGCGCTGATCAGCGCCACACATCGAAAGACGCGGACGCCCTCGAAGAGCCCGAAAACGACACCACCGGCGTCGACCGGGGTGAGGATCCGTTGAGCATGGACAGGCCCCTCGGCCTCAGAGAACACAAGAAGGTGATGACAAGGTCGCGGATCGAGCACGTCGCGATCGACCTTTGCCTGCAAGAGGGATACGGCAACGTCACGGTCGAGCAGATCTGTGAGGCTTCGGAGGTCTCGAAAAGCACCTTCTTCAACTATTTCGGCACCAAGGCTCGGGCAGCCCTAGGGGCGCCTCCCTACCCATCCGAAATGGCGATCAAGGAGTTCCTTCGCGCAGAAGGTAATCTTCTGGAAGATCTGATCATGCTCACCATGAACGGCGCACGAGAGTCGGCGGGAAGTCTGGCGGTGTTCCGCCGCAGAACATTGCTACTCAAGATGACCCCCGAGCTTCACGCACAGGAGGTCACGCGGTTCGAAGAGGCTGAGGCGGTGCTGACAAACGTGGTCCTGGCCCGGCTGCGTAGCCGAGGCGAGAAACAATGCCTCGAACTCGTCACCAGGGCGCGGATCGCAGTCACGATGGCGACTAGCATCCTGCGCAATGCGCTGGAAGCAATGCAGGATGCCACGGCTGCCGACTGGGACACGGGCGCACGCGAGAGCATCGCGCTGGCCCGACGCGTCCTCATTGACGACGCCGGGGCCGGCCAGGGTGTTCTTGCCGATGGCACGCTAAACGCACAGGTCAGTGCACGCCGAGCGCGATAGCACCATCGGCTCATTCCAGGACCTATCGGGGCAATTGGGCGGCTGATGCCCTGCGCCTAGGCGGTGGCAAAAGCAGGTCGGCGTGCGCAAGCATGCGCGAGACGCAGGCGTCGGCAGAGACCTGCCCAGGAGCACCAACAGCTGGCGTCGCATACCTGCGAACGGATCGCGCCTGTTGTGCGCCCTGTGCGAGCTCCGTTCGTAGGCCCTCAGGCCCACCGCCGTGTCATGCGGGCGCGTCGCGACCATCTGGTCGAGCTTCACCGCCGACCAGTCCAGCGGAGACGCCCATGCTTCGTCGAGACCTAGGCACGAGGCAGACTCGCCAGCCAGGACCACATGGCCGTGGGCGCCGGCGCCTCATCCGAAGGCTCTGGGCCGGCTCGACGAACACGCGATGCGCATGCTCGAGCCCACCGCATGTGGCCGTGAGGAGTTCGCCACCCGGCATGGCCGGGTACTCGGGCACTCCTCACGCAGGCGTACATGAGGCGGGCGGGCCGTAATCGGGTTCTCGTCTTTGGTGCGGTAGCTGAAGTGTACCGACGGATCCGCGCCATTCAGCGGAAAATCCACCGGGAACGCCGCGTGGGAGCGGGCGGCGAAAGGTGGAGTCACTCCAAAAGTGGGCCCATGGAGGTACTAAGTCCAGTGTTTCAGCGCGCGCCAAGGTTCTCGGGTGAGAGTGCGTGTTTAAGAAGCATTCACCGCTAGGCCATCTCTAGTTCACCAGCGGCCGCCGACTCGAGAACAGGAGCAATCGTGCTACGCAGATTCCGGCGCGAGTCCTCGTCGCATTCGCAGGAGCCATCTGAGGCAGACTCGAGCGTCCTCCACAGCGCGGACCACACTGCCAGCACTGACCGGACCGCAACGGCGAGCCGCCTGCACGCCTTCAACCGGTTCGAGATCAAGTACCTCGTGCCGCACGACCAGGCCGAGGAGCTCCGCCAGGAGCTGCGCCGGCACATGGACGACGACGCCTACTCGGGCGACGGGGGCTACCCCATCACCAGCGTCTACTACGACACCGCCCAGCTGAAGTTCTACTGGGAGAAGATCGAGGGCCTGAAGTTCCGGCGCAAGCTGCGGGTGCGCCACTACGGCAAGGCGGACGACCTCACGCCGGAGTCGAAGGTCTTCGTCGAGATCAAGCAGCGGGTCAACCGTGTCACGCAGAAGCGGCGCGTCGCGCTGCCGTACCGCGACGCCCTGCGGCTGTGCTCGACGGAAGGCTACGAGCCCGAGGGCGAGGTCAGCAGCCGGGAACGGGCGTTTCTCGACGAGGTGGCCACCCTGGTGGGCGAGCTCGACCTGCGCCCGATGGTGACCACCGGCTACCACCGCGAGGCCTGGGTGGGACGGGAGGCCGACCTCGGACTGCGCGTCACCCTGGACCACCGCCTGCGCGGCCGGGACCGCGACTTCCACCTCTCCTCTGAGAGCCCGAACCGGCTCGTCCTGCCCGCCCGGCTGTCCGTGCTCGAGGTCAAGGCCAACGAGCGCGTGCCGGCGTGGGTCACCGACCTCACGGCCCGGATGAGCCTCGACGTCGTGCGGATCTCCAAGTACTGCCAGAGCGTGCAGGCCTTCGGCCTCGCGCCCCGGTCGACCATGCACGCGCCCGACGAGGTCGACGCGGTCCTCGGCGCCGGCCCCGCCGGCGCGGGCCAGGCTCCCGCCGACCCGGTCACCACCGGGCCCACCGACCCCACCACCACCGACGGCGTCAACGACGCCCCGAACCGAAAGAGTGTCCTCGTCCGATGAACCTGCAAGATCTGAGCGGAACCTTCTCCGTCTTCGACGTCGCGATGACGCTGGTGCTGTCCTTCGTCCTGTCCTCGGCCATCGGCTGGGTCTACAAGCGGACGCACCGGAACATCTCGTACAGCCAGTCCTACGTGCAGACCCTCGTCATCATCGGCATGGTCGTCGCGGTGATCATGCTGGTCGTGGGCTCGAACATCGCCCGCGCGTTCGCCCTCGTGGGCGCCCTGTCCGTGATCCGGTTCCGCAACGCGATCAAGGAGACCCGCGACGTCGGGTTCATCTTCCTCGTGATGGCGATCGGCATGGCCGTCGGCACGCGCTTCTACCTGCTGGCCGCCGCGGCGACCGCGATCATCCTGCTCGTCATCTTCCTCATGCAGCGCTTCGACTGGTTCAAGCTCGACATCCAGCGGCAGGTGGTCAAGGTCCAGGTGCCGCCCGAGCCGCGGTACCAGCAGGACGTCGCGGACGTGCTCGTGCGCAAGACCCAGGAGTTCGAGCTGGTCAGCGTCGAGACCGTGCGCGGGGGCGCGCTGACCGAGTTGTTCTACTCCGTCCGCCTCAAGGGCGGCGTGACGACGGCCGAGATCATCGACGCGCTGGGCGAGATCAACTCCGGGCAGAAGGTCACGGTCCTGACCGGGTACGACCAGTCCGACATGTGAGCGGGTGACACATGAGCCTCGCAGATCTTCGCAAACGCCTCCCGGTGCGGCTCCGCCAGCACTGGAAAGCCCTGACGGCCGGGGTGGTGGGGGTCGCCGTCGCCCTGACCGTCTTCGGGGACGTGACGATCAAGCCGTACGCGACGAGCTCGGCCGCCGTCACCGACGAGGAGCGCATCACCCAGGACATCGCGGGGTCGGTCGACCTCTTCGACGACTCCGTGGCCCACGAGATCTCCCTCTCGTACTCCCAGGACGCCTACGACCGGATGCTCGACACCTACTTCAAGGAGGGCGAGAAGGACTGGATGACCGCCGACATCACGATCGACGGCACCACGATCGAGGACGTCGCGGTCCGCCTCAAGGGCAACTCCACCCTGTCGTCCTTGGTGGACGACCGCGAGGGCTCGTCCACCCAGGGCAAGACGGCACCGGGCGGAGGCATCGGCGGAATGGGCGGGCCGCCTGGTGGAGAGATGCCAGACGGCATGCAGTTGCCGGAAGGCATGCAGTTGCCGGAAGGCATGCAGTTGCCGGAAGGCATGCAGTTGCCGGAAGGCATGCAGTTGCCGGAAGGCATGGGCACCGGCACAGAACTCTCTACGCAGGCGCCGGAGGACCTGCCGCTGCTGGTGAGCTTCGACGAGAACGAGTCGGGCCGGGCCTACCAGGGCAGGACCCAGCTGTCGATCCGGCCGGCGAGCGCGACATATGACTCGGCACTCAACGAGGCGGTCTCGCTCGAGCTGACCGCGCAGTCTGGCCAGCCCACGCAGGACTACTCGTTCACGACCTACAGCGTGAACGACCGCCCGACGACGACCCGGCTCGTCGTGGAGAATCCGGACCCGCAGTACGCCACCGAGCTCGACGGCGACGGGGTGCTCTACAAGCTGCTGTCCACGAGCTCGTTCACCTACCAGGGCGACGACCAGACCGAGTACACCGACGACTTCAAGCAGATCAACCTCAACGGCAGCCAGGACCTGCAGCCGATCGTGTCGTTCCTCAAGTGGCTCGACGGCGCCTCGGACGAGGAGTTCGCCGACGAGCTGGACGAGTGGATCGACGTGGAATCGTTCGCCACCTACCTGGGCACGCAGGAGGTGCTCGACAACTTCGACACTATCTCCGGGCCCGGCAAGAACGCCTACCTCTACTACGACCTCGACACCGGCCTCATCAGCGTCGTCAGCTGGGACCTCAACCTCGCACTCGGGGGTATGTCGATGCCCGACGGGTTCGAGGAGCTGTTGGGGGCTGGCACGGCGAGCCCTCCGGATGCGGGCACTGGAGCGCCCGGCGACGCACCGCCCGCTGGAGAGGGCAAGAATGACTCGACGACGCAACCCGAGGGGTCGACGTCGCCGTTGCCCGGACAGATACCAGAGGGCGTGAGCATGCCTGGCGGAGTACTTGATGGACTCATGCCGGACAACGCGCTCGTCACGCGGTTCGAAGAGAACACGGGGTTCGCCGGCCTGGTCGACAAGACCGCCGATGACCTTCGGGCGAACTGGATCGACTCCGGCCGTGCCGCCGAGCTCGTCGATCAGGTTGCAGGTCTCGTGCCTGTGACCGACGGCCTCGATCAAGCGACGCTCGACAGGGAGACCGCCGCCGTACGCAAGACTGTTCGCAGCATGTCGACGGGAAGCTGAAACCGGATGGGGCGTGACCGCGACGGTCGCGCCCCATTGCGTCTCGACGGGTCGAAAGAACCTGCGCACGAGGGTCCCTAGGTACCGCTGCCTTCCGGCACTCGCGAGCTGGCAGGTGGCGACTGGACTGGAACGGGGCTTCGACCCGTCTGACATGCGTCCCCGGCCTCGGAGGTCACGTCCTGTCCCTGTGAAGGCCGCTGTCGACCTGGGCGCAGAACGTTGTCACGGCGAGCAGCGCCGAAGTGAATCCAGGATCCGCGGTGGGCAAACGCAGCGCGCTGCGATGCCCCGACACAGCTGACAGGACCCGAGCGGACCTCGCGCACGGCCCAGCCCCTGGGACCGCTGATTTGGGTACCCCTCCTAGCCTCTTGACCTGCGATGTCACGGCCGCCAGGTGTGCGTGCAGGGGACCGCGGCGACGTACTCGACTGGACAGTTGCTGCAATTCTCTGAAATCTTGCTCGGGTCGACGATGTCGTCAGACCTGATGTCGTCGGCGTGGTTTTCCGCAGTGCACGACGCTCTGGCATCGCAGCCAGGGTGGTGCGGGGCCCTTCTGGGACCTGCTCGAACACGAAGGAGACAGCAAGCAATGAAGCACGCAGCCACGATGCGCCGTACTCGAGGCCGAAAGGTCGGGCGCGCGGTCGCCGCCACGGCGGCAGCAGGTCTTGCCGCCGCAGGCCTGGTCACCACCGCGACCTCCGCCAACTCGGAACCGTCATCGACGGGGTCGGCCGCAGCACAGCCCGCCGCGGTGGTGGACGGTGTTGCCCACGGCGACGTCATCCTCAACATGTTCCAGTGGACCTGGACCTCCGTCGCCGAGGAGTGCACCAGCACGATCGGCCCCGCCGGGATCGATGCCGTTCAGGTGTCTCCGCCGCAGGAACACATCCAGGGCACCGAGTGGTGGACCTCGTACCAACCGGTGAGCTACAAGATCGAGTCCAAGCTCGGCACTCGCGAGGAGTTCAAGGCGATGGTGGACGCCTGCGGCGAGGCCGGCGTCGGTATCGTCGCGGACGCGGTCATCAATCACACCACCGGCGCCGACCAAGGGGCGGGCGCAGGCGTCGCAGGCACGTCGTTCGCCGTGGACGACTTCCCAGGCGTCCCCTACACCGCGGCCGACTTCAACGACTGCCGTGAGAACATCGCCAATTACGGCGACCGGGACGAGGTGCAAAACTGCCGCCTCGTCTCACTGCAGGACCTGCGCACCGGCTCGCCCGACGTGCAGGACAAGATCGCCGGCTACCTGAACGACTTGCTCGACCTCGGCGTGCAGGGCTTCCGGATCGACGCCGCGAAGCACATGCCTGCCGAGGACCTGGCGGCCATCAAGGCGAAGCTGAGCGACCCGGACGTGTACTGGGTGCAGGAGGTCATCGGCGCAGGCGGCGAACCCATCCAGCCGTCCGAGTACGTGGGCAACGGCGATGTGCACGAGTTCAACTACGCCCGCCAGCTCAAGAACGCGTTCGGCGGCCAGCTCTCTAGTCTGCAGGGCATCGCCGACGGCAAGCTGCCGTCCGACCAGGCCGGCGTCTTCGTCACCAACCACGACACCGAGCGCAACGGCGAGACATTGACGTACAAGGATGCCGACGCCTACACCCTCGCCAACGTGTTCATGCTCGCGTTCCCGTACGGCTCTCCGTCGCTCTACACCGGCTACACGTTCGACGACAACGACGCTGGCGCCCCCGGCGCCACCACTACCGGTGTGGACGACGCCGACTGCGATAGCGACGCCTGGAGCTGCATCCAGCGCGACCCCGCCATCGCCGGAATGGTTGCGTTCCACGACGCCGTCGAGGGCACGGAGCTCACCGACTGGTGGGACGACGGCGGTAACCAGATCGCCTTCGGTCGCGGCAACACCGGCTTCGTCGCCCTCAACAACGGCGACGGCGAAGCCGAGCACACCTTCGAGACCTCGCTTCCGGCCGGCGAATACACCGACGTCGCTGCCGGCGACGATTCCGCGACATACACCGTTGCCGAGGATGGCACCTTTACTGCGACCGTCCCCGCCCACAGCGCGATCGCGCTCCTGTCCGCCGGCTCGCACTAACCTGATCGGCAAGTTCGAAACTCGGCGATGAGTGGGGGCCGCCAGTCATAGGCGGCCCCCACTCCTGCGTTCTCCGGTGACCCACGACGCCTCGGGCTCCGTGACCCACGCCGAGGCCGTTTCTGCCTGCTAACCAGAATGACCCGATCGGCGGCGCGGCCGCGATGGGCATGGCAGATTGCGCGCGGGTCTCGACGTGCCCACGCTGTACCGGGTCGTGAGCTTGGTTCTAGCCGGATGGCCGGTGGGAGTCGGCCGAGAGCTTGATGGCGGCGTCTGGGGTTGGAGAACTTGACCCATGACGGCCGTGTGGCTGCCGCTGATGGCCGACGCGAGAGATGCGCGTGGATCGTGGTGTTCTATGGGATCCATGACCAAGTTGCGCGCAAAGGTTCGGTACGCGGCTCACGGTGTGTGGATTTCGCCTGAACTGGTCGGGTGGAGAGGGGTTGTCACGCGTGACGGCGGCACAATCGAGATCAGCCTTCCTGCCGACGTGGCTGAGTTCACGGCTCGCGACTACGAAGTTGAGGCAGGCCTCGAACCGGTTCCTTCGCTGTTTCCCGTCTACGCCGCGCGAGATCCGCATGGTGCGGACGGAGCGGTTGGCGTTGGGCTCTTTGCGGTGACGGCCGATTTTGAGGGGGCGGTTCCAAGCGTCAAGCCGGCCAATCCGTTCGAGGGAGAGTACGGAATTCTGGCGGAGGCGGCGGCCGAGCGTGGACAACGATTGTGTGACGAGGTGGCGGGGCAATTTCTCCGATGGCTTCGAGCAAAGTCTCGTCAGGGCTGGCTCGGTCCCGTCGGCGCGGAGCCAGCCCAGTACGGGCGAGCAGGGCTGCTCTACGCCGACTCCGGTGAGGTCATCTACGGCTTTGGCCCGACCATGACAGCGACGTTTCGTTCGGCCAATCTTCGCGTCGGCGGCGACGCGCTGCAGGAGGTGCTCGCCGGCGTGCGCGACCAGGCCGATGTGCCCGTCTCGCAGGCCTTGCTTGCCGACGCCTGGCATGTCTCGGACGGCGCCTCCCGTCCCGATGTTGCGCAGGCAGTGCTGCTCTCGGCTATTGCCTGCGAAGTGAGGATCACAGAATTCATCCAGGCGCACTCCCTCGAGGGTGTCGCGGTGACAGCGATGGTCCTCAAGCGGACGTCGACGTTGTCAGTGTTGCTGCACGACGTCCTCGCTGCGACCGTTGGAAGGTCGCTCAAGCTGTCTGAGGGGCAGCTCTACAAAGACGTCGCGGTATTGACGAGGCTGCGTAATCAGGTGGTACACGAGGGCGCCCTCACCTCGCCAGTCCCGGTTGCTTTCTCTCCTGCGCGAACCGCCCAAGCCGTCTTCGATTGGCTTGAAGTCATTTGCGACGAGCTCCAACCCCACGATCCGCACTAGCACCGCGGCATGGGTCGCGGTACCCGATTATTCGATCGGCGATTTCAGTACGAAACGGTAGACAGCGGCAGGTTGCATTTCGAAGCAGAGTCACGTGACGGGGCGGACGGCCTCTGAGGGCCTCTCACGGCCTTGCCGTCCTCCCGGTGAGGGCTCAATGGCGTGGGTTCGGTTTCGACGACGCGGTAGTACGTCCGTGCAATCTGTTGTGCTTCCCGGCGGTAATGTCGAGGCATGGCAGACACCGGCCGCTCGGCATACGACCTCCATCGCGACCGCGCTCGCAAGGCGATCGCGCGTCAGAAGGAGGCCGCTGAGCGCGAGCGCGAGGCTCGGGCTGTCCGCGACGCCGAGGTGCTGGCCATGCTCGCGACGCCAGGCGCCTCGCTCGGGGCCGTTGCTACCGACATCGGGCTTTCGAAGAGCATGGTCGCTTACATCGACCGCACGGCCCGTGCGAACTTCGACAACGCGGAGCGGGCTCGCGCGTACCTCGAGCAGCACGACGCGTAACCAAGAGTTCACCGTCGGGCCGTTCGTGCCCGGCGCGTCGCGCACCTGTTTCGTCGCCCGCGGCTAACACTGGGAGTGCCGGGGAGCGCATCGCAGCGCGTGCGAAGCGTGGTCGACAGCCCCGCGGGACAACCTCAGACCGGCTCTGCGCCGAACCGCTTGTGGGTATCAACCACGAGCTGGCTCCCTGACAACACCCTCGCGACGAAACCTCCGAACCGCTTCCTAGCAACTGTCGGATCTTGCGTGTAGCGTGTAACGCGTTGCACGATCCAGCATCGAAGGGGACTCCATCATGTTTGGTACCGGCGGCATCGCTCAGTGGATCCAGGACAACGTGGTTCCGCTCATCCTGATCGTCATCGCGATCGGCGTCCTGTGGGCCGGCAACGCCGGCAACATCTCGAAGGCCGTGACCAAGGTCGGCGTGACCCTCGTCGGGGTGGCGTTCCTGGCGATGGTCGTGACCGGCTCGTTCGGCGAGGTCGGGCAGTGGCTCCTCGGGCTCTTCCAGACGGCCTGATCATGCGACTCCCGGACGACGATGAGATCTACGACGTAGACCAGACCTACCTCGGCCCGCCGGGGTACTACATCGGCCGGCTTCGCTACCGGATGATCGCTGTCACTCCGGTGATGGTGCTGTTCGGGCTGGCCTTCCTGCTGAAGACCGGCATCGGGTTCACGCTGCTGTCGGTCGCGCTGACCGTTCTCGTCGCGCTGCGGCTGTCGCAGTGGATCGTCGACAGGACGACGCACGAGCGGCCTATCGGGGTTCTGGTCGCCACGTTCTGGCACGAGCTCACCGCCCCACGCCTACCGATGCGGGGGCAGCAGGCTCGCCAGCCCGCAGCATTCCGCCGTCGAGCAACGTCCGTCGGTGCTGACCACCCGCTGACGACGGGACGACGGCGGTGGCGGTCGTACGCCAACCGGCAGGCCACCGCACGCGGTGCTGAACGCGAGGGGGAATGATGCAGCTCAACCTCAGGTCGCTCTTCGGCCGCAGGCCTGACGACGACGAGGACGACGACGTCGTGATCACCTACGACCCGGGCGAAGAGCACGTCGAGACCGCTCGCCCGACCAAGCCCGCGAAGGGACGTGGCCGGTACCCGGACGCGCCGAAGATGACCAGCGCCATGAAATGGGCCCTGTCGCGGGTGGCCAACAACGTCACGTTCTCGGACAAGCGCATGGTCGCCTGGTACCTGCTCGAACCACAGCGGTGGAGCTTCCGTACGGTGGCCGACGGTGAGGCTCTGATCGAGGCACACGCGTCACAGATCGCTGAGCTGGTCGGGCGCACGGTCTACTGCCGCATCACCACCCGTCCCTACCCGGTCCAGACGTGGGCACAGGCCGCGTGGCAGAACTCTCCGAGCCCGAGCGAGGGTTTCGAAGCCATCCTCGTGCGCGACCAGCAGCAGCTCGCGTCCCGGATGCAGTCGGACAAGCTCGTGTATTTCGGGGTCGACCTCGGTTCGCGGTCGTCGGCCGTCGACCTGACTGCGCGAGTCCTGCCCGACGTCGGCCGCCGCGAGCTTGTGGCGGTGCAGCATCGTCTGGACGAGGTCGACGAGATCATGGCGGGCGCCGGCGTCGACGCGATTCCCGCGGTCGGGAACGACATCGCGTGGCTGCTGGCTCGGTCGTTCGCGCTCGGCTGCCCGGCTCCGAACCAGGACACCATCGAGGAGACGCACTGGTCGAAGGAGGACCTCCACGAGTTCACGGGTTCGACGTTCTGGAGCGCTGAGCCCTTGGCGCAGTCGGTGCGGATCGACTCCACGATGGGGGAGCAGCCGATCACGCGGTACGTCGTCGTCCTGACTGTCGGACGCATGGGAGAGCTGCACATCCCCGAAGTGGACGAGCCGTGGATCGCCAAGACCGACAAGCTGCCCTTCCCGGTGGAGTGGTCCTTCCGCGTCGACGTGCGTTCGCCAGACGAGACGTCGAAGGAGATGAACAAGCTCTCCGACCGTGTCCTCGCCCAGCGCGACCACTACCTCGAGGACCACGGCAAGCAGCCTCCGCGCCAACTCGCCCGGCAGTCCGAGCGCGCTTCCGCCGTCGAGGACGAACAGCGCTCCGGCTTCGACGGCCTGGCGACCCGCACCCGAGGCTGGTACCGGATCGCCGTCGCCGCGCCGACCCAGGAAGAGGCGCTGGCGCGGGCCAAGGTGGTGCAGAAGGTCTACAAGCCGGCGATCAAGATCGAGCGCGAGCTCGACCAGTTCCGCCTCGCCCGCGAGTTCGTGCCGATGGAGCCGCTCGCCAACAGCGGACACACCAGGCACCTGCCGATCCTCAAGCTCGCTGCGGGCGTCCCCGCCGCCACGGCGGAGGTCGGCGACAAGCGTGGCGTCCTCATCGGCTACACCAGCGGCTTTGCGGAGCGCCCGGTCACCTGGGATCCCTGGTACGGGCCGGAGGTCGTCGAGGGCTCCGGCTTGGTGCCGATCGTCGGCGGGCTGGGCGCGGGCAAGAGCTTCTTCGCCGGGGGCATCGTCTACAAGACCGGGGCTCAAGGCGTGCCCTGGACCGTTCTCGACCCCTCGGGCCGGCTCGGGTCCCTGGCGGATCTTCCCGAGTTCCGGGTCGTCGCGACGGCCATCAACCTGCTGGAGTCCGAGCCCGGGGCACTCAACCCCTACGCGCTCGTTCCGGAGCCGCAGGAGGCGTGGTTCCGCGACGAGCCGGACCCGAAACAGGCCCTCACCCTGGCGAAGTCTGCCGCCAAGGCGCAGCGGCGCGACCTGGTCACCGACACCCTGCGTTGGTGCCTTCCCGCCGAGGACCAGGACGACAAGGCCGCGATGTCGATCCTCCGCGACGCCGTCGCGCGCGCTGAGGCGCTGCCGTACTCGACGGCGCACGGCGTCCTCATGGCGCTCCAGCACCACGACGAAGGTGAGCTTGCGGCGCGTATCCAGCGTCGGCTTCGGGAGGCGTCGGAGCGGGAGATCTCGCGACTCTTCTTCGCCTCGCCGTCAGGCGGGAACCATGGCGACGCGCTGAGCAGCCGACGTATGACGTTCTTCAGCCTCAAGGGCCTCGCGCAGATCGACGAGAACAAGCCGAAGGGCGAGTGGTCGTACGACGAGCTGATGAGCCGACCAGTGATGTCGCTGGCCGCCTGGTCCGCGCTGCGGTCGGTCTACCGAGCCGACTTCCACGAGCGCAAAGGCATGTTCCTCGACGAGGTCCACGAGATCACCGCGGTCTCGACGGGCCGGACCCTCGTGCAGAAGGTCGCGACCGACACCCGCAAGCACGACATCGCAGCCCTGGTGTCGACCCAGAACGCGGCGAACGTCATCGGCCAGAACATCAACAACTTCGTGGGCGCCGCGTTCGTGGGCAAGACGACGGACGAGGAGGCGCAGGAGCACAATTGCCGGCTGCTCGGCCTGCCCACCGGAGTGGGCTACGAGGCGGAGTTCTCGAAGCTCTCGCGCCGGTCACGGCGTTCGGAGACGACGGGCGCTCCACGCGAGTTCATCTTCCGTGACGGCATGGGTGGGGAAGACGGCAAGGGCGGCGTCGAGAAGATCCGTGTCGACTACTCCAACCACGAACGGCTCACCGCGGCGCTGAACACCACGGCCGACCCGACGAAGCGCCGAGCTCTCGAGCTCGTCGACCATGGGAGCGCCGAGGAAGGCGCAGCATGATCCGCCGGGCCGTCGTCGTCGCCCTGCTCGCCCTCGGCATCCTGGGCGCTGGGCCAGCGTTGGGTGCTGCCGCCGCACCCGGGGCGACGACGGCGGTCTCGGCCACAGGCGCGGTCGCGGCGAAGGCATGCGCGTCGGCTCCCGAGCCGGCGTCGCCGCTGGCCGGGCTACCGGGCAAGCTCTACGGCAAGCCGGTCACGGCGAGCGACGCGGACCCGTTCACCAATCAGGACGTCAAGCTGGCGGACGTCTACGGCTACTCGTACCGCTGGGCGAACTACGACAACGGCTGCGTCCCCGGCTCGGACGTGCTCCCGAACGCGCAGACGGGCGTGGCGAATTTCCTTCTGTCCAGCAGCGCGTCTGTCTCGGCGTTCACGCACAACCTGTTCAGCCTCGTGGTGACTCCCGACTTCTTGGCCCCGCTCGATGACGTCCTGACGAGCGCCACAGCTGCGGTCAAGGGCGGGTTCTGGGACCCGTGGGTCACGGCGATCCTCATCCTCGTCACGGTGGGGGTCCTCGTCACGGCGATGCGCGCCGACGTGTCCTCGACGGTGACGACCGTCGGTTGGGCTCTGCTGGTCCTCGTCGGGGCGACGTTCGTCATGAGCTATCCGGTGTCGTCGGCACGCGCGGTCGATGAACTGGTGCAGCAGACGATCACGACGTCGGCCCGCGGAGTGGGCGTGGCGAACGAGACCTACGGCCCGCCGGTCCCGGGGAACGAGGGCAAGGAGAGCCCGAACGAAGCCCAGGCCGCGTTGGACGACATGTTCGACACGATCAACCGCGACCTGTTCTACGACGCCTGGCTCGAAGGCACGCTCGGATCCAACGACAGCGCCGTCGCTCGCGAACACGGGGCGAATCTGTTCCGGGCCTCGCACCTGACCTGGAGCGAGGCCGAGACGGTGAAGAACAAACCCGTCGCCGGCCAGGCGATCGTCGATGCCAAGAAGGACCTGTGGGTCAAGACCGCGGCCGCCGTCGAGCGCGAGGACTCCGGCGCTTACCAGCAGCTCACGGGGAACAACGGCCGGTGGGACGCCGCCGGAACTGTCGTACTCAGGGTCGCCGTGATGATGCCGTTCCTGGCGGTCGCCGCGGTGTTCATCGTCGTCGCCTACGTTGCCACGCGCGTGTTCGTCCCACTCGCGCCCGCGTTCGGCGTGCTCGGACTGCTGTACGTCACCCAGGACTGGGTGATCGGGGTGCTCAAGCAGGTGGGTCGCTTCATCATCCTCGGACCTGCGTTCTTCGTCGCCGCGCTAGCGAACCTCCTGCTCGCTACGGCTGTGCTCGACTCCGATCTCGCGTTTGGGCTCAAGCTCGTCATCGTGGCGGCAGTGCCGTTCATCCTGTTCAAGCTGCTGCGTCCTGGGCGCGCAGTTCCGGGCTCGCGTGCCGCGCGGCGCATGGCTCGGTCGGGGATGGGGACGTTGCTCAACGCGTTAGTCACCCGGCAGGCGGTCCGGGGCGGTGTCGAGGACTCGAAGAAGGGCGACGGCGAGCAGTCCGACGAGAAGAACCATGGGCGCGAGCCCAGCGCTTACCGCCATGCCTACGCCAAGAGCGCTCCGGTGGCAGCGGGGAGCACCAGGGCGCTGCCCGCCGGGAACGGACCACCGCGGGAGCTCGCCCCCGGTCGGCAGTCCGCCTCGGGGCGGGAGCTGCCAGAGGCGCCGGGCGCTACGAGCCGAGGTCGGCACCGGGATCGGATGAACGAGATCCCTGCGGCACGGCCTGCCGAGCGCCGAACGCTGTCCCGCCGCACCCGCGGGGAACTGGCAGTGGGCGCCAGCGCTGGGGCTGCGGCGAGCGCATCCGCGGCGCGATCACGTGATGTGTCCGCGCCTGAGTCCCGTGCCGTCGAAACTCCGACCATGGCGGCGGGAACGACAGTCATCGGTTCCGTCCGCGAGAACCCGGTCACCGAGGGGCGCAAGCCTCCGGCCACCAGTCCAGTCGATCCGGACGTCGACCTGTCCGGTCCCGTCGACAAGAACGCCCCGCGTGGCGAGGTGATCGGCAGCTCGACCACTTTGCCGGCCGGTGTCGTCGAGGCGGGCACGACCTACGACTCGGACGGCAACGCTGTCTTCGAGATCTGGCGCCCACCGACCACGGCGGACGCGAACGACGAGGGGGAGGAATACCGCTGATGTGGGACATGCTTGCTCCGATCGTCCGCTGGCCGCTCTACTCGCCCTTGCGGTTCGTCGGCGTCGTGGTGATCGCTCTGGTGGCCGTGTTCTTCGCCGGGGAGATCAACGACGAGGAAAGCACGTCGCCCGCGGCCGTCGTTCGTTCGGCCTCGCCCGAGGTCGTCGACAGCTCGCCCTCCTCGGCCCCTACCCCTGACGAGACTTCGAGCTCGAGCACGACGACGGGTGATGCGGCGCCTGTCGGCGCGACGGACGACCTGAGTGCCGACCCGGCCGCCGACGACCCCGCCGCAGCCGCTGCCGATGCTGCCGCCGCTTTCGTGGCCGCCTGGGCTCGGCCCGACCTCGACCCCGACACATGGGCAAGCAACGTCCGCCCGCTCGCGACGTCAGACCTGTGGTCCTCCGGTCTGAGCATGACCGACCCGGCGAGCACGCCCGAGGTCACCGTGCGCGGCGAACCTCGCCAGGTCGCGATCAACGCCGAGGAGGCAGTCTTCGACGTCCCGACGACGGGCGACTGGGTCCGCGTTCACGCTGTCCCGGACCCGGACGACGCGACATGGCTCGTCTCCCGTGTAGAGCCCGTGAGCTGAGGATGGTGCGGACCCGATGGAAGCCGTCACCGCCGCGCTCGTCCTATGGGCCAAGACTCGGGCGATCGGCTGGCTGGCCCGCAACTGGGGCAAGCTGGTCGCGGCCGGTCTCGCCATTGTCGGCGTCGCGACCTTTCTGACGGTGACCGCTGTGAGCCTGGTATCGAGCAACGGACAGGTCTCTGAAGCGGCGAACGCCTGCACCGAGCTGGGGTACGCCGTAGACCAGGCGGCCTATCAGCCACCGGCTCTCGACCAGACCCCGAGCATCCCTACGGGTGGTTCCGTCCCGGGCTTCGGCCCCGACGACGATGCCAAGATCACCAACGCCCAGGCGATCATCGCGGCCGGTGCTGTGGCCGGTGTCGGACGGCGAGGGCTGATTGTCGCGATCGCCACCGCGCTGCAAGAGTCCGGGCTGGAGAACGTCGACTATGGCGACCGCGACTCCCTCGGCTTGTTCCAGCAGCGACCGTCGCAGGGTTGGGGCAGCGAGAAGCAGGTCCGCGATCCGAAGTTCGCCGCCCTCGCCTTCTTCGGTGGCCGGACGTCGCCGCACTTCAACGCTAAGACCGGGAGAGCCTCGCCCGGTGGGCTCCTCGAGGTGTCGGGCTGGGCCGACCTGCCCATCACCGTCGCCGCGCAGAGCGTCCAGCGTTCTGCCTTCCCGGGCGCGTACGCCAAGCACGAAGATCGCGCCATCCTGATCGTCGACGCCCTCGCGGGTGACGCGTCCTCGACGACACCGATCGCCGCGGCATCCTCGGAGGGGAGCGACGAGTCGAGCAACGCTAAGCAGGTCGTGGTGACGGCGGCCGACTACCGCGCGAGCGGCGTCGACATCGACAGCTTCTGCTCGAGCGAGTTCGAGCTCGCGTCGGCCAAGAGCCCGGTCGCAGCGACGTCGGGCCAGGTCATCCCGACAGGGGAGTGGACCGCGCCGATCCAGTCGAAGGTCACCTCGCCGTTCGGGACGAGATTCCACCCGATCTATCACGAGGCGCGGCTGCATGCTGGCACGGACTTCCACGCGGTCGTCGGAACGCCAATCGCCTCGCCCACGACGGGGGTGGTCGAGTCCGTGGGATGGAGCTCGGGCGGCGGCCTGAACGTGGCCATCGCGCACGCCGACGGTGTGAAGACGCGCCACCTGCACCTGTCCGAGGCTCTGGTGAAGCCGGGCGAGGAGGTCCAGGGAGGGCAGACCATCGCCCTGTCCGGCGACAGTGGTGTCGGCACGGGCGCGCACTACCACTTCGAGGTGCATGTCGACGGAGAGCCCGTCGATCCGGAGCCGTTCATGCGCCAGCACGGAGTCAACCTGCGAGCCTGGTCATGATGGACGCCGAGTTCTTCGCATTTGAAGACCTCTCGTGGCAGACGGTGCCTCCACCCGCCCGCCGTCCGATCCCGGCTGCGTTCGTCCGCGACCTCGACGTGGGAGCCGAACTGACGATCGGCATTCCTGGCCGCTACTTCATCGACGGCCAGGTCCTCCTGCGAACGGAACGGTCGAGCGTCGAGTTCCCCGACGACGGCGAGCTGCACGAGGCGCTGGCCGTGTGCGCGCCGATGCATTACTGGACCTGGAGAGTAGCGCCGAGCCGGAACCCGGTGATGCAGTGGTGGCCGCTCGAATACACATGGGCCTACAAGGACGCGATCTCTGTGGGAGTGCCCGCCCAAACGACGGACCTTGATGGTGGGGCCGAGGTGTCTGCGACGTGGCTGGACCGCGTCCGCCCCGACGTCCAGCAGCCGCCCGTGCTGAGCCCGATCGGTGCCAGGGAGGCCGGGGCCCTCACGGGCCGGACGCTGCGCTCCCGCAACGCGGAGGGGGAGTGGTTCTGGTTCGTCGGCGTCTCCGAGCCGCTCGATGTCGACGGCGACTTCTGCGTCCGCGCCGTCCCGCGGTCCCACTGGTGGCTCCACCAGGTCGGCTACTACCCAGAGCTGCAGGACAAGGTTCGGACGATCCCGCTGCACCGACTGTTCGCCTACGTATGAGGGGGCATCATGAGCAACGACCGTGAGGGCGAAGGCGAGATCAAGCAGGTCTTCTACTGGGTCCTGGCCCTCGTGGGCCTTGTCGCGATCAAGCAGCTGTGGACCGCGAAGCTACGTCCCTGGATCGAGCAGGTCTGGGGTGAGATCCAGTCAGGTGAGATCGCTGATCTGCCGGTGGTCGGCCGCCTCGACCAGGCGGACGTGGTCGGTGTTGGCGTCCTCGTGGTGCTGCTTCTCGCCATCTTCGCGTTGGTTGCTTCCGCTCTCAGGAGGCGACGTCGGTTGGCCCGCAGCCTGACCACCAACCGGCGATCCGCGGCGCGCTCCGGCACTCACCAGCGCTGATCGGTCGCCAGATCTGACTGTGGGGGACGAACTAGGCGATGTGGCCGGCCAGGGGCACGATGGGACCATGTGGAGCGCAGAGGTGGCGCCGAAGCTGGCGTCCGAGTACCTGTCGGGTCTCGGCCGCCGCTGGGACCATGTCCAGGCTGTAGGGCGGCTCGCCGAGGAACTCGCGGCAGTTGAAATGGTCTCGTCCGACGTCGTCGCGGCGGCTTGGCTGCATGACCTGGGCTACGCCGAGGAGCTCTCGACGACGGGTTTTCACCCGCTCGATGGAGCGACGTTCCTCATGAACGAGCGCGTTCCAGCGGAGATCGTGGCGCTCGTTGCGCACCACACGGGCGCCGACTTTGAAGCGGACGAGCGCGGGTTGAGCGAACATCTGGCCGAGTTGCCGGCACCCGAACCGGACGAGCTCGACGTGCTCACCCTCCTGGACCTCGTGACGGCGCCGGACGGGACGACGACCGACCCAGAGACCAGGGTTGCGGAGATCCTGAGCAGGTATCCCACGTTCAGCCCTGTCCATCGGGCCGTCACCTGCTCGCAAGACGTGCTCATTGCATCCGCGCGACGCGCGCGCGAACGACTCGGGCTACCCGATGAATGGCCCGCCGGAGCTGCTGAGGGCGTGCTCGAGCCGTAACCGCATCGACGGGTGCAGGTCCAGGCTCTCGATCTGTTCGGGCGTGAGCCACTCGACTTCGTCGCTCTCGGAGCTGGTCTGCTTCACGCCGCCGATTAGCCGTGCCCGGAAGGCGATCGAGAACTGTTGGCGTACCTCACCGTCGTCGTACTGCATGACGTGGTTCGGGTTCGTGTACGTGCCGGTGATCGTGTCGACCTCGACCTCATAGCCTGTCTCTTCCTTGACCTCGCGGACCACCGTGTCCGCGATCCTCTCGCCAGGCTCGTGCCCTCCGCCGGGCAGAGCCCACTTGTCGTTGTCGGTCTTGTGGATCATGAGGATGCGTGCCTGATCGTCTTGGACGATCGCAACGACGGATGGCACCACGGAGTTGATCGCCGGTGCGTTGGGGTCGTCAACGAAATCGATCCGGGTCATGTTCCGACATTACGGCGGCTCGCCGATCTGGTCGCGTCCGCTCGTCGGCTTCCGGATCGTCGCGACGCTGGGCGGCCCTCTCGGCGAGGCGGTGGCGCCAAACTCCATCAGGACGTCGACGTGCGAAATTGCGATCCGGATGGTGCCGCTCGGTGCAGTCATCGAGCTAAGGGGCACATCGGCGGGACGTATGTGCGGCGAGGCTGCCCAGTCTGGACACGACGCCTTCAGAGTGGGATCCGACCGCGAGCGGGCGGGGCGAAGACCCGGCCAAACAGCGATCTGCGGCGTTGGCCGGCAGCGGCGGGGGCCAACGGTCGTCGACGGTGGAACTTGAGCATCGCCGGGCAAGCGGCGGCCGGCGCCTCCGATGGGCCTCAGTGGGCCGACCGGTCATGTTGGCGAGCACAGCGGGGGTAACGCGCTGAAGTTCACCCGCTGGGGAGAACGGTCAAACTTCCCGGGTGAGGGTGAACTTTCCGAAGGGCATCGAACAAATGAGACTGCGCTAGTACGCTCCGGGCAACTAGAAGTGCTCCTCGGAGGGCTCCGGGGTCGAGAGGGGGCGTAGATGCGTGTTACTGAGAGGTTCGGCATCACCGGACCGGTGGACTTCCTCGATGTCCACGTGGATAAGGACAACAGGTTGTACGTCGACCCGTCGGCGATTCGCTACGCAGCGAAGGCTGGCGAACCGTGGGCGACCTCTGCCTACCGGGCGCTGACGGACTTTTTCGACGAGATTCTGAGACGCCTCAAGAATGCATCACGTCATCGAGATGGCGAGTCGATGCTCACAGAGTTCCACGAACCGCGTGAGACTCGTCTCGGCATGTCGAAGTTTGGGTATGACGGCTCGGGTGCTTCGCGCGAGATCGGTGAGCGGATCTGGGCGGCAATTAAGGACAATCCGCTCTGTCTCATTGAGGTGCCGATCCTGAAGCGTGTCGAGCATCTGCCAATGTTCGTCGACGATCTCAGTAACGATCGAGTCTCGGACCTGACGTCTCGGATCATCTTCGATAAGTTGGTCGCGTTTACCCTGGATCAAGCGACAAAGCACCCTTCGATCACCCTTGGGGAGCCGATGGAGTTTCAGGTCTGGGACACTGCGGCTGGCGTCTGGTCCACCAAGACCTACGCGCTTCCGGACGCAGGAACGGCGAAGCAGGAGCCCCTGCTGCTGGTTCCGAAGCACGTTGTTTTCCACTCCCTGCGCATGTCCAACCGAGGCTACTGGTCAGTGCCGGTTCTCGGCGCGGTCCAGGACAGCCAGACCACCATTGGTGGGAACGGCAAGCCCATCGCTCCTTCGAAAGAATCTCTGAAGGATCGTGACGATCTGAAGGACAACATTCGCGAGACGAATCAGCAGTGGACCGAACGGGAGTGGATCCAGCGACGCACGAACTTGCTCGAACGCTACGAGGAGTTCGTGGATGGAAAGTTCACGCCGCTGGACGACGACGAGATTCTGAATCGCCTCGGTCTCTAGTCGCCGGACGGTGAGGGCTCAGATTGTGCGTGGCCTGTGATCGATGCTCGTTGCGATGCGTGCCAAGTGCGTTCAAATGACTCGATGTAGTGGTCAAAGAGTTTCCCGCCGGCGATGCGGTTGAGGTGCAGAATCGGGGAGTGGCCAGCAGGCGCGCCTAGGGCATGCGGGTTTACCAGCAACGTGTTGTCGAAGCGGAAGAGCGAGGCATAGACAGTGCTGCCGTGCCTGCGCGCCTGGACGCCGGCGACGCCGTCGAGCAGCGGCGCGAGGTAGTTCCATGTCAGCCGACACCGGGCGGCCATGAGGTCGCCGATGCCTTCCTCCTCGCCGCGAAGCTCGACGGCGCGACTTTGCGGATCACCGAAGAGCAGTCGGATCCGCACGCCGGCCGCCGCCCGCGCCTTGATGCGCTCGCCAAACTCGGGGATCCCGTCATGGAGGAAGGATCCGGCGAACGCGAGGATGTCGATCGCCTCGGTGGAGCTGTCGATGAGCTCCTCCCACATGGAGATCGGGAGCGCGCCGCGGCTTGGGTAGAGGTCGACGAGCTCCGCGCGGGTTGCTGACTTCGTGCGTGGGTCGGCCTCGGTCGACGGCCAGAGGTAGCCAGGTGTCCTGCCCAAGACGCCAGCGGCGTTCATGCGGTGGGACAGGTACGGCATCCGGTCCTTGGTGATCCAGCGCTCGACCGTCTTGGCGTCGACACCGAGCTGTTCGCTGAACTCTTGGAGCGAGAAGCCGGCGTCGGTGATGGCTGCGCGCAGTCGTTCGTTCGTCATGACGCCTCCAGGGGCGAGGTCTAGCCATGCTGGGAGGGGCGTTACGGGACGTCTTGCCCATCATAGGACGTCCCAAGACGTCCCGCCAGGTGGTGACGACGTCCCGTCCTCTGACGGTCTCGTGGTGAGTGGGCATCCAGCCCGAACTGGAATGAACACGAGATCGACGAGGAGACGACATCATGGCCATCGCCAAGCGGTTCGAGATCGCCCACGAGGCAGTGTTTCCCCAGGGCGCCTACCTGCGCGGGATCGTGGAGCCCGTCGCTGACTTCCAGGCCGAGAAGCGCCCGGACGGTTCGCGGCCCCAGCAGCGCGACAAGGAGACCGGCCTGCCGATGTGGCAGTGCACGGTCATCGACGGAGACGATGACGCCAACCGCCGCGAGCTCGGTGTCTCGGTGAAGTTCGCCGCCGAGGTTCAGCCGGTGCCACCGAAGAACACGTCGCCGATGCCGTGGACCCCCGTGAAGTTCGTCGGGCTGGCGGCGCTGCCCTACGTCGACGACTCCGGCAACCGTCCGCGGATCGCGTGGTCGTTCCGCGCCCAGGGCTTCGCGCCGGCGAGCCAGGAGCAGGCAAAGCCGGGGGACCAGAAGGCGGCGGCCTGATGTCCACGGGAGGCGTCGGGCAGACCCTCGAGACGACGGGGGAGATCGGGCCGACCGTTCCGGAGCTGCTGGCCATGGCGACGGACATCGTCGACATGGTTGACGGCCGGGTCATCGCCGTCGAGGTATGCGGCGGTGCGGTGTCCGTGCACGTCGCCTCCCAGACCGCCGCGGAGTACCTCGCATGGCGGCTCGGACTGGACCAGGTGCTCGGCCTCGCAACCGCGCACTCTGACCACGTGTTCGCGGTGTGGAAGGGCGGTCGGTGGCCTGAGGCGCAGTTCCGCGTGTTCTGCGACGCCGAGCCGGTGAGACCCCTGCGAGTCTTTCCTCGACGTGAACTGCTGCCTTACGCGGCGGCCACTGCCATCGGGAACGGGGCGACGTGATGTCCAGCCTGGGTAACGCCGGCCTCGTACTCGGACGGCTGGGCCACGCGCTCTGGAGCTCGGTGACCTGGACCGCTCAGTCCTGGCGGGTGATCCTCGTCTGCCTCGTGATCGGTGACCTCCTGCTGATCGCCGATCGCGAGGCAGTCGGGCTCGCGGTCCTGCTACTCGTCCCGGTGTGGAGCACCCTCCGGGCGATCTGGGACGCCATCAGCCCGTTCAGTTACGAAGCGGTACTCGGCGGGCCACTGCGTCGTCGAGCCTGGCGCCGTCGGGTCCGCAGGGAGTGGACTCGGGTCGCCGAGCGGTGCGGGCTTGCTTGGCCGTGGGGGACCGACGAGTCGCAACGTGTTCCTCGCCTGCTTGACGTCCGCACGAGCGGGAACACACTGACACTCCGGGTCCGTGCCGCCGTCGGGCAGACCGTCGACGACATCGACGGAGCGATCGAGGCAATCGCCACCGCGTTCGAGGCGGAGTCGGCTGAATCGCGCCGGATCGCTCCGGGTGTCGTCGAGATCGTGCTGACGATGCGGGAGCTGCTGCACGAGCCGTCTACACCTTCCCTTCCCGAGAGCACCGAGACCGGTGTTGTCACACTGGGCCGACGTTCGGACGGCTCGCCGTGGCGGCTTGAGCTCGCAGGGCGGCACACCCTCGTCGTCGGACGATCGGGGGCCGGCAAGGGCTCGATCTTCTGGGGCATCGCGGGGAACTTGGCTCCAGCGGCGAACGCTGGCCTCGTGCGGCTCTGGGGGATCGATCTCAAGGGCGGCGTCGAGGTCGCGGTGGGCGCGGGGATGTTCTCGTCCGTCGCGATGGACGAGCGGGCGGCGCTTGAGCTCCTCAACTCGCTGCACGGGGTCATCGGCGAGCGGCAGGCGACCATGCGCGGGCGAACTCGGCAGTTCGAGCCGTCATCGGGCGACCCGGCGCATGTGCTGCTGATCGACGAGCTCGCCGTGCTGACGGGTTACGCCTCGCGCGACGTCGTCAACGAGGCGACCACGCTGCTCAAACGGATCCTGACCCAGGGCCGCGCGCTCGGCGTGATGGTCGTGGCCTTCGTGCAGGACCCGCGCAAGGAGACCGTGGGCATGCGCGAGCTCTTCACCCAAACGATCGCTCTTCGGCTCGCCTCGACGTCGGAGACCCGCATGGTCCTCGGCGACGGATACGGCGAACTGGCACCGGCGCACCGCATCGACCGGACCATGCCCGGGGTCGGTTACGTCGTGCGCAACGACGGTGAGGTCGAGCGGGTGCGGGCCGACTTTTGGCCCGACGACGTCATCCGGTTGGTCGCGGACGCGTTCCCGGCGTTGGTCGAGCGTGAGTCGGAGGATCGGGAGCGAGAGGATTCTGAGACTGACGACGCCCAGGAGATGGGGGAGCTCGTCTCGATCGTCGACCCGGCGTCTGACCGCCAGCGCTCACCTCGCACTCCGCGCGGACCCAGGGATCCTGAGGCGGCGTGATGACGGGGGCGGCAGGTTTCCCCGGCTTCGGGGCGGATGCTCCACTCGACCTGGGCGATCTTGCTCCGGCCGATGCGGAGGCCATCGTGGGCCGCCTCGCAGACGGCACCATGCCGGCCCTCGCCGCGACGCTCGCCAAGGTGGGCAACTGCGTCCATCCCGTCCGTCTCATCGGCAGCTCGGACACGGTCGACACACGAACGGGCGAGATCAGCACCTTTCGGTCGGCCGATGAACCGATGGGGATGCTGTTCAAGCCGTGCGGCAACCGGCGCGAGGGGGTGTGCCCCTCGTGTTCCCGCATCTACGCGCGTGACACCTTCGAGCTCATCTCGACCGGGCTGCACGGCGGCAAGGGCGTCCCGACGGACGTGAGGGCTAACCCGCTGCTGTTCGTGACTCTGACCGCGCCGTCGTTCGGGGCCGTGCACGGCGCCCGGGAGGGCAGGCAGCCCTGCCGGCCTCGTGCACGCCGCGGCATCTGCCCGCACGGTCTCCCGCTGACCTGCTGGGCCCACCACGAGGTTGGTGAGCCCGCTGTGGGCGAACCGTTGTGCCAGGACTGCTATGACGTCGAGACGGCCGTGGTCTGGCAGTGGCACGCGCCCGAGCTGTGGCGCCGGTTCACCATCGCGTTGCGGCGGCAGCTCGCCACGGAGCTCGGCGTGAAGGAACGCGACCTCAAGGACCATGCGCGGCTCGAGTACGCCAAGGTCGCCGAGTTCCAGGCCCGCGGGCTGGTTCACTTCCACGCGCTCGTGCGTATCGACGGACCTGATGGCCCAGGATCGCCGGCCCCGGTTGCTGCCTTGGCGCTCCAGGACGCGATCCGTGAGGCTGCGGCCGGCGTCTCTTGCACTGCTCCGCCGGTCGACTACGGCGACGTTGAGCGTCTCCTGTGCTTCGGCACCCAGACCGACGTCCGGGTCGTCCGGGACGGCGCCACGGCCGGGGAGCAGATCACAGCCGAGCAGGTTGCCGCGTACCTCGCGAAGTACTCCACCAAGTCGACCGGCGTCGATCCCCGACGCCCGGCCTCGCACCTCGAGCGGATCATCGACACCTGCAGAGCCCTCGCGACCCGAGCCCTCGCGGGTTGCGCCTTCGAGTGCGGCGAGCGGGTCAACGATCGTCACGGAGGCATTTGCGGCACCTGCTGCCAGAACCCCTACGCCCTGCTCGGCCGCTGGGCGCTCATGCTCGGGTTCCGTGGTCACTTCTCGACCAAGTCACGCCGCTACTCCGTCACCCTCGGAGCACTGCGTCGTGCTCGCCGCCGCTTCCAGCGCATGACGGCGGAGCAGCGCCACACAGGAGAACTGCTCGACGTCCGCGAGCTCGAAGAGCGGCTCATGGCCGACGACGAGGAGACCACCCTCGTGATCGGCAGTTGGGCCTACGAGGGGTCGGGCTGGCCTCGCGCGGGGGACAAAGCCCTCGCCGACGCTGCGGCGGCCCGTGCCCGTGAATATGCGACATGGCGAGCCGACCGGCGCCAAGCGCGCATCCATCGAGTGTGACGGGACAGAGACGACGAGAGGACATCCACCATGACTGGCAGGGACAGCCACGACGAATCCGTGGCTACCGGCGAGCAGCCACTCATCTACAGCGTCGAGGAGGCAGCCCAGGTGCTGCGGATCTCGCGTGACACCACGTACGAACTGCTTCGATCGGGACAGTTGCGGTCTATCAAGGTCGGCCGCCGTCGTTTGATCCCGGCCGTAGCGATCCATGAGTACATCCGAGCGCGCCTGGCGGTGACGGCATGACTGAGCGACAGCGCAGGCCGCATGGTGAGGGCAGCGTCTACTGGGACGAGCGTCGCCAGCGCTATCTGGCGGCAAAGGTGGTCGGATACGACGCGCGGGGGAAGCGCATCGTACGTCGCGGTTCCGGCAAGACCGAGTCAGCGGCTCTGCGAGCCCTGCGCGACCGGGTCAAGGAGTACGAGGCAGGCATCCGGGTGGGCGCCGATCGGTACACCGTGAAGCAGGCCGTGGACGACTGGCTCGAGCTCGGTCAGGGCAAGGCCGGCGAGCGGACGACCGAAAAGCACGAATACCTCGCACGGCACGTTGTCGAGCACCTCGGCGCGCGAAAGCTCAAGGACCTGCGCGCCGACGAGGTCGAGCGGTGGCTCCTCGCCTTGGCGCAGTCGCAGTCGACGCGGACGTTGCGAGAGACACGATCGGTGCTCAACCGTGCGGTGCGCCGGGCGATGGTCCAGGGGATGGTGGTCCGCAACGTCGTCGAGCTCGCGCAGATCCCGCGAGGACAAGCGGGCCGCGACTCCCGCTCTCTAACGCTGCGACAGGCCGACGACGTCCTCGGGCGCACGGTGGGTCATCCCATGCACGCCTACATCGTGCTGTCGCTGACGACTGGACTACGGACGGAAGAGGTCCGCGCCCTCGAGTGGCGGCACGTCGACCTCGAGGGGCGGCCCGATGCTGACGTGGCTGTGCCGGCGTCGGTCAACGTGTGGCGATCGGTCCGCGTGGGCGGTGACACCAAGACCCGGACGTCGCGACGAACCCTCGAGCTTCCGACGATCGCAGTGCGCGCACTGCGGATGCATCAGAGCACCCAGGCAGAGGTAAGGGCGTCGGCGGGGGATCGGTGGGAGGAGCACGGGCTGGTGTTCGCGTCCCAGGTGGGCACGCCGCTCGACGCCTCGAACGTCCGTCGCCAGTTTCGGGATGCGCTACGGCGGGTGCCGGGGCTCAACCCGTCCGAGTGGACTCCGCGCGACCTGCGGCACTCTTTCGTCTCCTTGATGAGCGAGCACGGCGTCCCGCTCGAGGAGATCTCGCGGCTCGTCGGGCACTCGGGAACTGCGGTGACGGAAGCGGTGTACCGGCACGAGCTGCGGCCCGTGCTGCAGACCGGCGCCCGGGCGATGGATGACCTGTTCTCGGCGATGGGGGTCGAAGAACCGGCGGTTAGCGGTGACGAAGAGGGCGGACGTGGCGTCGCGTAGGCACTCACTTTGGCACTCGGGGCCGGTGCGAAGGTGTTCTCGGGAAAAGCGAAAGGCCCTCTGGCCAGCGTTTCCGCTGTTCAGAGGGCCTCTCGGCTGGTCGGGGTGACAGGATTTGAACCTGCGACCTCTTCGTCCCGAACGAAGCGCGCTACCAAGCTGCGCCACACCCCGAAGGACTTGCTCGCGCACGGAGAACCGAAGCCCTCCTGCGGAAGCCTGCTCAGAATAGCCGACGATCGGGCCTGGACGAAAACGAGATCCGCCTACCGGGCGGTGAACGTGAGCAACGTCGCCTCCGGGCGGCACGCGAAGCGCACGGGGGCGTACGGCGAGGTGCCCGCGCCGGCCGACACGTGCAGCCACGTGGAGCCCGCGCCGCCCGTCTCGTCGGGCCGCGGACCGGGCCAGCCGTGCAGGCCGCTGGCCCGCCGACGGTCGATGTCGCAGTTGGTGACGAGGGCGCCGAAGCCCGGCAGCCGCAGCTGGCCGCCGTGCGTGTGCCCGGCCAGGACGACGTCCGCGCCGTCCGCGTGCATGCGGTCCAGCACGCGGCGGTACGGGGCGTGCGCGACGCCCAGGTGCAGCACGGCGTCGTCCGGCTCGCCCGCCGGCGCGGGGAACTCGTCGCGGTCGAGGTGCGGGTCGTCGACCCCCACGAGGGACAGGAGGCGGCCGTCGGCCTCGACGACGTCGCGCCGGTTGGTGAGGTCCCTCCAGCCCGCGGCGCCCATCGCGTCGGCGAGCTCCTCGAAGGGGAGCTCGGCCGGGCGCGTGTGCGCCACCCGGGTGTCGCGCTTCAGGTAGCGCGCGGGGTTCTTCGGCACGGGGGCGTAGTAGTCGTTCGACCCCATGACGAATGCTCCGGGCGCCGTGGTCAGCAGCGGCGAGAGAGCGTCGAGGAGCGGCCCCAGGGAGTCCCGGTGCGCCATGTTGTCGCCCGTGTTCACCACAAGGTGCGGCTCGAGCGCGGCCAGGGAACGCACCCACGCCACCTTGCGGTTCTGCGACGGCGTGAGGTGCAGGTCCGACACGTGCAGCACCCGCAGGTCCGGCTGGCCGGCGGGCAGCACCGGGACGGTGCGGCGGCGCACCGTGAAGAGCTTCGTCTCCACGTGCGCGTACGCGAGGCCTGCGATCCCGGCCGCGGCGACGCCGCCCGCCACCTGCCAGCCGCTCACCGCGGTCAGTTGCTGCCCCACTCGTCGGCGAGGGAGTCGGTGATGGCGTCCCACGCGGCGCTCGCGTCGGAACGGCCGCTGTTGCCCTTGCCGTTGCCGCCGCGGTCGTTGCCGCCCTTGTCGCCGCCGTTGTCCCCGTTGTCGCCGCCGGAGTCGCCGTTGTCGCCGCCGTTGTCGCCACCCTTGTCGCCGTCGTCCGACGAGGTCGAGGGCGGGGGAGCGGTCACGCCGACCAGCTTCGGGTCGGGGGCGCCGAAGTCTTCGGTCGGCAGGTCCGCGACCGCCTGGTCCATGTATTCCTTCCATGCCGGCAGGGCCAGCGTGGAGCCGTACAGGATCTTGTAGTACTGGCCGTTGACCACGTTGCCCCGGGTGTGGTTCTCCATGGGCTTGTCGGCGTTACCAACCCAGACGGACGTGGCCAGGTTCGGGGTGAAGCCGGTGAACCACGTCTGCGCCGAGTACTGGGAGGTACCCGTCTTGCCGGCCACCGGTCGCCCGTCGAACAGGCCGCCGGAGCTCTTCGCGGTGCCGTCGGTGAAGACCTTCTCCATCGCGTACACCACGGTGTTCGCGATGTTCGACGCGAGCGCGTCCTTCTTGCACTTCGCGCTCGGCACCTTGTAGTCCTTGCCGCCCGGGCCGGTGATGCTCGTGATCGCGATCGGCGAGCAGTACGTGCCGCCGCTGGCCAGGGTCGCGTATGCCGCTGCCTGGTAGAGCGGCGTCGACTCCTGGGTGCCGATGATCATCGGGGCCTGGATGTCGATGTTCGACTTCTCGGGAGTGTTGATGACTGCGCCGTTGTTCTCGTGCGACCGCGTCGGCCGGAAGCCCATGTCCCACGCGGTGCTGCGCAGGTCGCACAGGTTGAGCTGGTACCCCATGGACGCATATGCCGTGTTCACGGACTTGTAGGTGGCCTCGAGCGCGCTGATATAGCCGAATGCGGCGCCCTCGGAGTTGCCCGGATCCCAGATGTCGTTGCCGAGGCCGTAGTCGAGGCACGGCGTCTGGAAATCTCCGACGCGACGGGCCGTGCCAGCTGCGTTGACGCGCTCCGACAGCGTGTGGCCCTCTCGGAGCCACTCGGCGAGCACGAACGGCTTGAAGTTCGACCCGACCTGGAAGCCGCCGGACGCACCGTGCGTGGGGTCGGCGGAGTAGTTGACGCGCGTGGTCCCCTTGCCGCCCGCGGATGGCGTGTAAGGGATGTTCTGCGCCATCGCGATGATCTTGCCGGTGCCGGGCTCCACCGAGGCGATGGCGGACTGCAGGCCGCTCGAGTCGCCGGCGGGGACCGCGTTGGTCACGGCCTTCGCGGCGGCCTTCTGCTTCTTCGGGTCCAGCGTGGTGTGGATCTCGAGGCCACCGCGGTACAGCAGCTGCTGCCGCTCGGCCTTCGTCTCGCCGAACACCTTGTTGGTGACGATCTCCTTGGTGACGTAGTCGCAGAAGAACGCGGCGTCGCCCGCGGCGCTGCACCCGATCTCCGTCGGGTTCACGTCCAGGGTGTCCTTGACCTTCGTCGCCAGCGCCTCGTCGCGCTCCTGCGTCGAGATGTACCCGAGGCTCCACATCTTCTGCAGCACCAGGTCGCGACGCTCCTTCGCGTCCTTCCGGTTCACCGTCGGGTCGAAGCGGCTCGGCGACTTCGTGATGCCCGCGATCGTGGCCGCCTCGACGACGTTGAGCTCGGAGGCGTGCTTGTCGAAGTAGTAGCGGGCCGCCGCCTCGACGCCGTAGATGCTGCGCGAGCCGAACTGGGCGGCGTTGAGGTAGCCCTGGAGGATCTCGTCCTTGCTCATCGTCTTCTCGAGGGAGATGGCCATCTTCGCCTCGGTGAGCTTGCGGGAGATCGAGTCCTCGCTCGCCTCGATCACGCCGAACTTGTCGCCGTCCTGCAGCGCCTGGTCGATGAGCATGTTCTTCACGTACTGCTGCGTCAGCGTCGACGCGCCCTGCGTGGCGTGGCCGGCGACGTTGTTCGCCATCGCGCGGGTCATGCCCTGCACGTCGATGCCGCCGTGCTCATAGAAGCGCTCGTCCTCGATGGCGATCACCGCGTGCTGCATCGGGTCGGAGATCTCGTCCAGCGGCACCACGATGCGGTTCTGCGCGTAGAACGTGGCGAGCAGCTTCCCGTCTGCCGCGTAGATGCGCGACTGCTGCGACATCGGCCGCGGCTCCAGCTCCGCGGGCACCTCGTCGTAGATCGCGACGGTGCTGTCCGCGGCCACGTTGGCCCCGGCGACGAGCGGGATGACCAGCCCGGCGGCGAGCACGCCGCCGACACCGGCCGCGAGGACGAACGCGAGCAGGAGGGCGACGAGCTGGGTCGCCGGCATCGTGCGCGTGATGCGACGGGGGTCGGATTTGGCCATGCCCACCAGGGTACGGGGTGGGGCCGAGGCGGCACGGCCGCGACGGGCGTCCCGCTGTGCAGGTTGTGTGGACCCGCCGTGGGAGCGGCGGGACGGCGGCGTTCGGACCGGTCGCTGGTTACGATCGCGCCATGGCTACCACGTGGGAGTACGCGACCATCCCCCTGCTGATCCACAACACCAAGGCGATCCTCGACCAATGGGGTGCCGACGGCTGGGAGCTCGTCCAGGTCGTCCCCGGCCCCGACAGCACCAACCTCGTCGCGTACCTCAAGCGACCCTCCGGCGGCCAGTGATGAGCGCCACCTCGCCCGAGGCGCGGCTCGCCGAGCTCGGCATCTCGCTGCCCGACGTCGCCGCGCCCGTCGCGAGCTACGTCCCCGCCGTCCGCTCCGGCAGGTACGTCTACACGGCGGGCCAGCTGCCCTTCGTCGACGGCGCGCTCCCGCAGACCGGGAAGGTCGGAGCGGGCGTCTCCCCGGAGGAGGCGGCCGACCTCGCGCGCACCTGCGCGCTCAACGGCCTCGCGGCCGTGCGGTCCCTCACCGGCACGCTCGACGGCGCGCGGATCGTCAAGGTGACGGGCTTCGTCGCCTCGGACCCGTCGTTCACCGGCCAGCCCGGCGTCATCAACGGCGCGTCGAACGTCCTGGGCGAGATCTTCGGCGACGCGGGCATCCACGCGCGCTCCGCCGTCGGGGTCGCGGTCCTGCCGCTCGACTCTCCCGTCGAGGTGGAGCTCGTCGTCGAGCTCCCTGAGTAGACCCTCTGCCGTGTTCCCGGCCGTCACCTGGGAGCGGAGCAGACGGAAGGGGCGTTCTTCGCCCGGTCGTCGATGTTCCCGAAGTGGAGCGCCCCCTGGGGCGCGTGAACGCGACCGGGCGAAGAACGCCCCTTCCGTCTGCGGTTGAACCTAGCGCGCGCGGCGCTCCAGGCGGTCGATGTCGAGCAGGACGACCGCGCGACCCTCGCGGCGCACCCAGCCGCGGGTGGCGAAGTCCGCCAGGGCCTTGTTGACGGTCTCGCGGGAGGCGCCGACGAGCTGCGCCAGCTCCTCCTGCGTGAGGTCGTGCGCCACGCGGATGCCGTCGTCGTTGGGCTCGCCGAAGCGGGCCGAGAGGTCGAGCAGCGCCTTGGCGACGCGGCCGGGCACGTCGGAGAAGACGAGGTCGGCCAGGGTCTCGTTGGTGCGGCGCAGGCGGCGGGCCAGCGCGCCGAGCAGCGTCGTGGCGACGCTGGGGTGCGCGGCGATCCACTGCACGAGGGCCTGGTGACGCAGCTCGTAGACGAGCGCGTCGGAGACGGACGACGCCGTGGCGGTGCGGGGACCCGGGTCGAACAGCGACAGCTCGCCGAACATCTCGCCGGGGCCGAGGATCGACAGCAGGTTCTCCCGGCCGTCGCTCGACCGGCGGCCGAGCTTGATCTTGCCCTGCGCGATGACGTAGAGCCGGTCGCCGGGCTCGCCCTCGCGGAAGAGGACGTCCCCACGGGTCAGCTCGACGGGGATCATGGACTCGAAGAGCGCCTTCGTCTCTTCGGTGTCCATGTCCGCGAAGAGGGGGGCGGAGAGCACGACGGTGTCGTCCACAGGATTCCTCACGTGGTTCAGGGGCGGCCTTCCCGGTGCGGGGCCGGTCGTCCACGGGTCGTCAGCGGTGGTGTTCCAGGTCTCAGTCTGCCTCACGGCACCAAATCGCGTCGGAGTTCGACGCCCGGGAGGCGGTGTCGGACGGCGTGGCTAGGCTCGCTCTCGTGCCGCCGACGTCGCCCACCGCCACCGACACCCCGACCGGGGAGTCCCGCGTCGCCCTCGTGCGGCGCGCGCGCCGCATCGACCGCGAGCTCGCCGTCACGTACCCCGACGCACGCGCGGAGCTGGACTTCACGACGCCGCTCGAGCTGCTGGTCGCGACGGTCCTGTCGGCGCAGACGACCGACGTGCGCGTCAACGCGACCACGCCCGCGATCTTCGCCCGCTACCCGGACGCCGCCGCGTACGCGGGCGCCGACCCGGCGGAGATGGAGGAGCTGTTCAAGCCGCTGGGCTTCTTCCGCGCCAAGACGCGCTCCGTCATCGGGCTGGGGCAGGCGCTGGTCGAGCGGTTCGACGGCGAGGTCCCCGGGAGGCTCGACGACCTGGTGACGCTGCCCGGCGTGGGTCGCAAGACGGCGAACGTGGTGCTCGGCAACGCGTTCGGCGTCCCCGGGATCACCGTGGACACGCACTTCGGCCGCCTCGCCCGCCGGTTCGGGTGGACCGACCAGGAGGACCCGGTCAAGGTCGAGCACGAGGTGGGGGCGCTGTTCCCCAAGAAGGACTGGACGATGCTCAGCCACCACCTCGTGTGGCACGGGCGCCGGCGCTGCCACGCGCGGCGCCCGGCGTGCGGGGCCTGCCCGGTGGCGCGGTGGTGCCCGTCGTTCGGCATCGGCGAGACCGACCCCGTCGCCGCGCAGAAGCTGGTCAGGCCCGGGCCGCGCGGCTGACCTGCCGCAGCTGAATCAGCGGGCCTGCGCGAGCGCGTGCTGCAGCCAGTCGGCGAGCAGCTTCCCGAGCTCGTCGGGCGCCTCCTCGGGGAGGAAGTGCCCGGCGCCCTCCACGACCTCGTAGCGGTAGTCGCGGGCGAGCGCGGCCCCGTCGACGCCGGCGTACCGGGGGTCGAGGAAGCCGTCGAGCGCACCCTGCACCTGGAGCACCGGGACGTCGACGGGCTGCCGCAGCTCCGCCAGGTACCGCCGGCCGTCGGGGCGCGGCGTGGAGCGGACCATCCAGCGCAGCGACTCCATCACGGTGTGCGCGGCGAACGGGATCCGCATGACCGTGCGGTACAGCTCGAAGGCCTCCGTCCCGAGCGGGCGCGCGGCGCCGTCACGTAGCACGCGCGCCACCTGGTCGCCGTCGGTGAGGCGCTTCTCGGGCAGGGTGGGCAGCTGGTAGGCGGCGAGCTGACGGCGCGCCAGGGGGGTCAGCAGCTGACGGCCCGAGACGTGCAGGCGGCCGGGGTGCGGGGACGAGACCGCGGCCACGCCCGCGGTGACCGCCGGCTGCAGCCGCGCCATCGCCCACGCGGTCACGCCGCCGGTGCCGTGGCCGACGACGACGGCCCGGTCGTGGCCGAGGGAGCGCACCACGCCGGCCACGTCCTGGGTGCCGGTGGGGACGTCGTAGCCCGACGGCGGCTTGTCGGACGCGCCGACGCCGCGCAGGTCCATGGCCGCCACACGGAACCCGGCGTCCGCCAGCTGCTCCACCTGGTGGCGCCACGCCCACCAGAACTGCGGGAACCCGTGCAGCAGGAGGACGAGCGGGGCGCGGCTGCCGTTCGACCGGTCGGGCCCGGCCAGCGCCACGTGGAAGCGCGCGCCGTTGGCGGGCACGAGCTCGTGCCGCCAGGGCCCGTCCACGAGGGCGCTGGAGAAATCGCTGGAGTCCGACATCGCGGTCACCGGTCGAACCTACCCGTTGCGCCGCGCCCCGGCCCGGGGCGGCGCGCACGGTTCACGCACGAGGGTCAGCGGGCCGGGGCCCGGCCCACGGCCCCCTCGCCGTCGACGGCCGCGGCGCCGCCGTCGGTGCCCTCCACGGGGCGGGGCTCCTTGGGCGGGTCGAACCGGTAGCCGACGTTGCGGACGGTGCCGATGAGCTGCTCGTGCTCCGGGCCGAGCTTGGCGCGCAGCCGGCGCACGTGCACGTCCACGGTGCGGGTGCCGCCGTAGTAGTCGTAGCCCCAGACCTCCTGCAGCAGCTGGGCGCGGGTGAACACGCGGCCCGGGTGCTGCACCAGGTACTTGATGAGCTCGAACTCCTTGTAGGTGAGGTCGATGGGCCGCCCCCGCAGGCGCGCGGTGTAGCCGCCGGCGTCGATGGCGAGGTCGCCGGCCGCGATCTCCTGCGGGCCGTCGTCGACGGGTCCGCGGGCCGAGCGCTCGACGACGAGCCGCAGCCGGGCCTCGACCTCGGCAGGGGACGCCGTCTCGAGCAGCAGGTCGTCGGCGCCCCACTCGTGCGTCACGACGGTCAGCCCGCCCTCGGTGAGCACCAGGACCAGCGGCACGGTGAGACCGGTGGCGTGCAGCAGCCGGCACGTGGTGCGGGCGGCGACGAGGTCGCGGCGGGCGTCGAGCAGCACCACGTCGGAGTCGGGTGCGTCCACCAGCGCGGACGGCTCCATGGGCAGCACCCGGACGCGGTGGTTCAGCAGGCCCAGCGCGGGCAGCACCTCGACGGAGCCGCCCGACGCGGGCGTGAGGATCAGCAGCTCGGCCACCGGCACCTCCTCCCGGTCGTGTGACGGTCCGTTCGACAGCGTCCGACAGGTGCGTCCGCCAACGTACCGCGGCGCGGTATCCGTCACACCGCAGCCGTCCGGCACTGTGACCGGTCCCCGCAGTGTGCCCCGAACCATGTTTCCGGCGCGTGAAGAACCGTTGACCGGACTGTGTCGTGGTCCGTCGCGCCGACGTCGGTCGGGGCCTGCCGGGGCCGCGCCGTCTGCGACACTCGTCGTCGTGACCGTGACCACCCGCGCCGTCTGGACGGCCGTCCTCTCCGCCGTCGTCGCGGCCGCCGCCTCCCTCGACGCCTTCGGGATCCTGCCCCTGACCGCCGTCGCGGCGGCCCTCGTGGTGCTCCTCGCCGCGGGGTGGGCGCCTCTGCTGCGGCTCCCCGCACAGGGCGGCACGACCGTGGTCGTCGCGGTGGCGGGCCTCGGCGCCGTCGCCGTCGCGTGGGCCACGAAGGGCGAGCCGGTGCTGCGGAACGTGCCGCTGGTGCTGGCGATGGCCCTGGTGCTCGCGTTCGTCGCGGAGATGCTGCGTCGCGGCGGCCGGCCGCGCCTGGTGGAGTCGGTGAGCGGCACCGTGACCGGGGCGGTCGTCGCCGTGTGCTGCTCGGGCTGGGTGGCCGCCGGGCGCTCGGAGGCGGGCGCGTCGCTCGTCGTGGTGAGCGCGGTCGGCCTGGCGGTGGCCTCCGCGGTGTCGGCGACGCCCGTGGCGCGCGGGTGGGCCGGGTCCCTGGTCGGCGTGGCGCTCGGCGGCGTCGCGGCCGGCGCGGTCGCGACCGTGCTCCCGGCGATCGACCCGGTGAGCGGCGTGATCTCCGGTGTCGTGACCGGCCTGGTGGTCGCCGTCCTGCGGCTGCTGTTCGAACGGCAGCCCGCGCTGACCGGCCGCCGCGCGGTGCTGGCCGCCGTCACGACGCCCGTCGCGGTGAGCGGGATCCTCGTGTTCGTCGTCGGGCGCCTCGTCGTCGCCGTCGCCTGACCGGGTCGGGGCGACCGGACCGACGGCGGGCGGGTCAGGCCTCCGGCGCGGCCGGGGCCTGGCGGATGGCCTCGCCCGCCAGCTCGATGCGCACGGTCTTCGCGACGAGCACGCCGCCGGCCTCGAGCGCGACGTTCCACGTGAGGCCGTACTTCTCGCGCTCGAAGTCCGCGGAGGCGTTGAAGCCGAAGATGTCGTTGCCGAACGGGTCGCGGCGCGCGCCGCCGAACTCGGCGTTCAGCGCGATCGGGTGCGTGATGCCGCGGATCGTGAGGTCGCCGTGCAGCAGGAACTTCGCGGAGGTGCGCGCCTGGTTCGCCTGGGGGAGCGTGGCGCGGCCGGGGGTGCGGCCCTTGAGCCGCGCCCAGGAGAACATCGGGTCCTCCTCGGTGCGCCACTCGAGGTGGGTGCTGCGGAACTCGATGGTCGGGTAGTTCTCGACGTCGAGGAAGTCGGCGCTGCGCAGGTGGGTGTCGCGGTCCGGGTTGTGCGTCGTGATGGTCGCCGTCTCGAGCGTCGCGGACACGGACGACCGCTGCGGGTCGTCGGCGACGTGGATCGTGGCGGTGCCCACCGGGAACTCGCCGCGCACCGGGCTGACCATCATGTGCATCGCGAGGAAGCCGAGCCGCTTGTGCGCCTCGTCGAGCAGGTAGGTGCCCGCCGCCGGGATGACGAGGTCGTTCCAGGTCCGGGTGGGCGAGGTCATGGACGGTTCTCCGGGATCGCGACGTCGGGCGGCCGGCGCCCGTCGTGGCGGCGGGGGAGGCCTCGGGATGGGCGCGCCGGCGCCGGGCTGGGCCCGGGCGGGGCGTCGGGGATGCTTCAACGTTCAATCTACGGCACGGGAACCGCCCGGCGGGAGCCCGTCTCCGACCGCGTGGCAGGCCTCACACCGGGGCCGCGGGAGGGGCCGCCGCCCGGTCAGTAGACGAGCGCCTGGGCTCCGGGCCGCAGGATCTCCTCGGCGAAGACCGCCGCGCCCGCGATCCGCACGCCGGGCAGGACGTCGTCGGGCCCGAGGTCGCGCCGCGCGGCGCACTGGGTGCAGAGGGTGACCGAGCCGGCCGCGAGGACGGCGGCGAGCAGGTCGGCGGCGGGCGCCGCGTGCTCCAGCTCCAGCTCCGCGACCCGGCCCGGCACCGCGAACCAGGCCGACTCCCCGGTGAGCCACAGGCTCACGTCCGCGCCCGCCGCGACGGCGGCCGCCGCGACGGTCAGGGCCTGGTTCGCCGCCTCGGGGCGGTCCAGGCCGGACGTGGTCTTGATCACGAGCGAGCGCGCGGGCGCGGGGGCGTGGGAGGTGCTCATGGGCGGCGACCTTACTCACGGCCCGTCGCGCCGCCTCCGGTCCGCGCCGCGCGCCGCCGCGGCGGTGGGTGCCGGTGGGAGCGGCTGGGTAGGATCGCGGCATGTCGATCAACGCTCTCGAGGCAGTGTTCACCGGTCTTCTGGTGGTCGTGACCGTCACGATCATGTGGTTCGCCGGCTACGTCGTCTACAAGCTGTTCCAGGGCCAGCGCTGATGCCCTTCGCCTTCCCCGAGGGCCTCGCGCCCGAGGTGTACCCGCTCGCGTGGCTCGTGGGCCGCTGGCGGGGCGAGGGCGTGATCGAGTACACCGGCATCGACGAGACGCCGTTCGTGCACGACCTCGTCTTCGACCACGACGGCGGCCCGTACCTGCGCTTCGAGTCCACGCTGCGCGTGCGCTCCGGCGCGGCCGCCGACGGCGAGGGCACGGACGAGGCGGGCGACGAGCCCGACACCATCTGGTCGACGGAGACCGGCTACTGGCGCGTGTCCAGCGACCGGCCCGAGGGGCTCGAGGACGACCGGCACGCGCTCGAGGTGCTCGTCACCGACGCGTCCGGCCGGCTGTCGCTGTTCCTCGGGGTGGCCGGCAACGGCCGCATCGACCTCGCCACCGACTTCGTGGCCCGCACGTCCACCGCCGCCGAGGTCACCGCGGCCAAGCGGCTGTACGGGCTGGTCGAGGGCCGGCTCATGTGGGTCGAGGAGCTCGCCGCGTTCGGGCACCCGCTCGGCTCGTACGCCTCCGCCCAGCTCGACCGCGTCGAGACCGACTGAGGAGCCACCCGATGGACTCACCCCTGCTCGACCGCCACGGAGCGGTGCCCGCCACGGGCGCCGACGAGGGCGTGGCCTGGCACTACGGCGACCCGGTGGCCGAGCAGCGCGCCCTCGCGCGCGGCGGCGCCGTCGTCGACCAGTCGCACCTGGGCGTCGTGCGGGTGGCGGGCCCCGACCGGCTGTCCTGGCTGCACTCGATCACGTCGCAGGACGTGCAGGCGATGCCGCCCCGCACGTCCACCGAGCTGCTGGTGCTGTCGCCGCAGGGGCACGTCGAGCACGCCGCGGGCGTCGTCGACGACGGCGAGGCCACCTGGCTGGTCACCGAGGGCGACCACGCCGCGCCGCTGGCCGCCTGGCTCGAGCGCATGAAGTTCATGATGCGGGTCGAGATCGCCGACCTCTCCGCCGAGTACGCCGCGGTGGGGGAGCCCGTCGCCGCCGAGGGCGCCGAGGGCGAGCCCGTGACCTGGTGGGACACCTGGCCCCGCGTCTCCGCCGGCGGCACCCGGTACGGGCCGCCGGAGGCCGACCACCCCGGCATGGACCGCCCGTGGCGGCTCGTCCTCGTGCCGCGCGCCGACCTGCCGGCCGCCGTCGCCGAGCGCGAGGCCGCCGGCTGGAAGCTCGCCGGCACCTGGGCCACCGAGGCGCTCCGCGTCGAGGCCTGGCGCCCGCGGCTCGACCACGAGGTCGACCACCGCAGCGTCCCGCACGAGCTGGACTGGCTGCGCACCTCCGTCCATCTCCACAAGGGCTGCTACCGCGGGCAGGAGACCGTCGCGCGCGTGCACAACCTCGGCCGCCCGCCGCGGCGCCTCGTGCTGCTGCACCTCGACGGCTCCCAGCACGTCGTCCCCGAGGCGGGGGCGCAGGTGTTCGTCGGCGGCGCCGAGGGGCGCGCCGTGGGTACCGTCACGACGGTCGCCCGGCACCACGAGCTGGGCCCGGTCGCCCTCGCGGTGGTCAAGCGGTCCGTGCCCGAGGACGCCGAGCTCACCGTGGTGGGCGACGTCGGCGGACAGGAGCTGCAGGTCGCGGCGGCGCAGGAGGTCGTGGTGCCGGGCGACGGCGTCTCGGCCGACCGGCCCGACGCCCACGGCCCGCTGACGCGCGGGCTGACCCCGCGCGGGTCGGACGCCCCGCAGAGCCTGCTGTGACGCCCGCCGCCGGGCCGTCCCGGCCGACGCCCGGGGTGCCGGGGACGGCGTGAGCGGGGCCGCGGGGGGCGAGGGCGGCACGCCGGTGTCCCGGCGCGCCGGCGCCGCGGCGCGGGCCGCCCTGCGCACCCTGCCCCGGCGGATCCGCATCCGGCAGGGCGTCTCCCGGGTGCGGGTCTCGTTCTGGCCGATCGTCCAGGCCGCGCTCGCGGCCGGCGTGGCCTACGGGCTCGCCACCGTGGTGCTGGGGCACACCCAGCCGTTCTTCGCGGCCGTCGCCGCGTGGGTCTGCCTGGGGTTCAGCTTCGACCGCGACCTGCGCAAGGTCGCCGAGGTGGCCGCGGGGGTGGCGCTCGGGGTGGGCCTGGGCGACGTCATGGTCCACCTCATCGGGTCCGGCTGGTGGCAGATCGCGCTGGTCATGGCGGTCTCGGCCATGATCGCCCGGTTCATCGACCGCGGACCCCTCGTGACGATCCAGGCCGGCGTGCAGGCGGGCGTCGTCGTCGGCCTGCCCCTGTCGGTCGCGGCCAACGGCGCGTTCGGGCGCTGGACCGACGCCCTCGTGGGCGGCGGGGTCGCGCTCCTCGTCGCCCTGCTCACCCCGGGCGACCCGCGGCGCCGCATCCGCGCGCTGGCGCAGGAGGCGACCCGCGAGCTGGCCCTGACGCTGGAGTCCGTCGCGCGCGGGCTGCGCGACGGCGACCCCGACGAGCTCGCCGCCGCGCTGGTGCGCGGCCGCGCCGCCGAGAAGGTGCTCGAGGACTGGCAGGACGTGGCGCGCACCTCCGACGACATCGCGCGGGTGAGCGTCAACCGGCTGCTGCGCGCCGAGATCACGCGGCTGCACGCGCAGGCGGTACTGGTGGACAGGGCCATGCGCAGCGTGCGCGTGCTCGCCCGCCGCACCCCCGCCGCGCTGCGGTCGCTGGGCGTGCTGCTGGAGGACGACGGCGACCACCGGGTGGCCGCGGCGTCGCTGTCGGGCCACCTCCCGCCGCCGCCGCAGGTGGACCCGGTGGCCGACCCCGTGGCGGACCTGGTCGTGCGGTTCGCCCACGGCGTGCGGCTGCTGGCGAGCGCGCTGGGTGCCGGCGACGACCCCGTCGACGCCCGCCGGGTGCTGGCCGAGGTCGCCGCCGACGCCGACCCGCGCACCCTGGGGGAGGGGTACTGGCAGGTGCAGTCCCTCGTGCTGCTGCTGCGCTCGCCGCTCGTCGACACGCTCGAGGCGGCGGGCATGACGCCCGACCTCGCCCGCGCCGCCCTGCCGGAGATGTGACCGCGAGGCGGTCCCGGCTCAGCGCGTCTCGACGACGTCCGTGTCGTCGGCCAGGAGCTCGTGCGTCAGCTGCTCCACGAGCTCGTCGACCTCGGGCTCGTCGCCGTCGGGCCACTCGGCCACGTAGCGCCGCAGCCGGCGCCGCTCGGCGTCGCGGATGGACTCCGCCTCGGCGTCGCCCGCGGCCGTGGCGCGCACGGTGTCGCCGTCGACCTCGACCAGGCCGCGCGCGGCGAGCGAGTCCGCGACGCCGCGCACGGTGTCGGGGGACACCTCCGTGCGCTCGGCCATCAGCCGCACCGAGCGGGTGCCCTTGAGCGAGACCCGCGTGACCATCCACGCCTCCTCGGGCGAGAGGTCGGAGTCGCGCTCGATCAGCTCGTAGACGCGCAGCGGGTCCTGCTTGCCGACCCGCCGCCACAGGATGAGGCGCAGCTCGTCGAGGGAGGTGCGGGCCGCGCCCACCGCGAACGTGTCGCCGGCCGCCTGGCCGGCGCTGCCCGGCCCGGCGCCGCGGGTCGCGCTGCGGAGCTCGACCTCGGGCAGCAGCCAGGTGAGGAGGAACGCGAGTGCGGCCACGGGCACGGCCCACAGGAAGACGACGTGCAGCGAGGCCGCGTACCCGTCGAGGAACCAGCTCTGCACCTCGGGGGGACACTGCGCGACGGTCTGCGTCGAGGCGGTCAGGGCGCCTGGCGCGCACGGGCCCTGCGCGGCGGCGGGGACGGCGGTGGTGAGCTCGACCGCGAGCCGGTTCGCGAAGACGGTGCCGAACACCGCGACGCCCACGGACGACCCGATGGTGCGGAAGTAGGTGGCGCCCGACGTCGCCGTGCCGAGGTCCTTGTAGTCGACGGCGTTCTGGACGGCGATGACCAGCACCTGCGTGACCATGCCGAGGCCCGCGCCGAGCACGAACATGCTCAGGCCCGCCTGGAGCGTCGACGTGTCGCGCCCCATGAGCGAGAGCAGGTAGAGCCCGGCGGTCGTGATGGCGGTCCCGAGGATCGGGTACACCTTGTACCGCCCCGTGCGCGAGATGAGCTGGCCGGACCCGATCGAGGTGATCAGCATCCCGAGCATCATCGGCGTCATCTCGAGGCCGGACTCGGTGGGGGTGGAGCCCTTGACGGTCTGCAGGTACAGCGGCAGGTAGGTGATCGCGCCGAACATCGCGAACCCGACGACGAACCCGACGACCGCGGAGACGGTGAACACCTTGCTGCGGAACAGGTGCAGCGGCAGCACCGGCTCGGGGGCGCGGCGCTCGACGACGACGAACGCGACGACGCCGAGCACGGCCACCGCGGCCATGGCCCACACGGCGACGGAGTCCCACGCCCAGGTGGTGCCGCCGAGGCTCGTGACCAGCACGATCGCGGTCGAGACCGTGGCGAGCAGGATGATGCCCGCGTAGTCGATGCGGGGCTTGCGGCCCGCCTCGATGTGGGGCAGGACGGACGCGACGACGAGCAGCGCGACGATCCCGATGGGGACGTTGATGTAGAAGACCCAGCGCCAGTCGAGGTTGTCGACGAAGAACCCGCCGAGGAGCGGCCCCGCGACCGACGAGACGCCGAAGACCGCGCCGAAGAAGCCCTGGTACTTGCCGCGCTCCCGGGGCGGGACGACGTCGCCGATGATCGCCTGGGACAGCACCATGAGCCCGCCGCCACCGACGCCCTGCACGGCCCGCCACACGATGAGCTGGCCCATCGTCTGCGACGTGCCGGAGAGGATCGAGCCCACCAGGAAGATGACGATGCAGGCGATGAACAGCGCCTTGCGCCCGTACAGGTCGCCGAGCTTGCCCCACAGCACCGTGGTGGCGGTGCTGGCGAGCATGTAGGCCGTCACGACCCACGACAGGTGCTCCGCCCCGCCGAGGTCGGACACGATCGTCGGGAGCGCCGTCGCGACGATGGTCTGGTCGAGGGCGGCGAGCAGCATCGCGAGCATCAGCCCGCCGAAGATCGCCAGGACCCGGCGCTGGGGCAGAGCTTCGGGCTCGGACGTCGGTGCGCTCGGTGCGGCCATCGGTTGCCCTCTCGGCTCGGGCGGACGACGGCGTCCGCGCGGTGGAGCTTGCGTCCTGCTTCGCAGGCTCGCACGGTCTTCCGCCGACGGCACGGCGAACCACCGCGGCGAGATGCGGTGCACGTGCAGCACCTGTTGTCGTCGAGTAGTTGATGAGATACAGTACTTGTCGTGATGCAGCGAGACGAGACCTCGACGGCGGACGACGCGTTCTCCGCCGACCTGCTGCGTGGTCACACCGACACGATCGTGCTCGCGACGCTCCGTCGCGGGGACCGCTACGGCTTCGAGATCTACAAGACGATCCGCGACGCCACCGGCGGTGCGCACGAGATCAAGGAGGCCACGCTCTACGCGACGTACCGCCGCCTGACCAAGGACGGGCTGGTCGAGGCCTACTGGGGCGACGAGTCCCAGGGCGGGCGCCGCAAGTACTACCGGATCACCGACGCCGGCCGCGCCGTGTACCGGCGCAACGTCGCCGCGTGGGTCGCCACCCGCGACGTCATCGACTCCCTCCTCCGCACGGACCGCACAGACAAGGACACCCCGCGATGACCACCGTCCACCGCCTCCTCGACGACGCGTTCGCCGGCGTCGAGCCGTCCCCCGAGGTCCAGGACCTCAAGGAGGAGATCCGGGCGAACCTCGAGGCCCGCGCCGCCGAGCTGCAGGCCGGCGGCGCCACCCCGGACGACGCCGCCCGCCGCGCCTTCGACGAGCTGGGCGACGTCCGCGCGATCGTCGCCGAGGCGCAGGCGGACGTCGTCGCCGCGACCGGGGGCGAGCCGCGCACGGTGCTGCAGGAGGCCTTCGCGGCCGCCCAGCAGCAGCGCGTGCGGCCCCGGCCGGGCTTCGTCGTCGGCGTCGTGGTCGCGGCCACGGTGCTCGTCGCGGCGCTCGCGTTCGCGGGCCTGGCGGCGGCCGGCGCCTTCGCGTTCGACCTCCCGGGCATCGTGTACGCGGCGCTGCTGCTCACGGCCGCCAGCGCGGCCGGGTTCGTCGTGGGGCTCTCGCTGTCGCAGGAGACGACCACGAACCACCCGGTGCCGTCCCGCCGCGCCGGCGGCTACTACCTCGCCACGGGGCTCACGGTCCTCGCGCTGCTCCTGGCGCTGTTCACCGCGCTCGGCGCGTTCGACGCGTGGATGTACGTCGTCGCCGGCGCCGCGTTCGTCGTCGGCGGCACCCTGTTCACCCTGCTCGGCGTCACCCAGACCAACCGCAAGAAGGCCTGGGTGCGGGACGTCGCGCGGGCGCAGGCCACCGGCCACGACTTCGACCGGTTCGACCAGGACCCGGCCGCCGCCGCGCGGTTCGGCGTCTACACGGTCGTCATCTGGCTGACGGCGTTCGTCGTGTTCGTCGTCCTCGGCCTCACCGTCGGCTGGGCCTGGTCCTGGCTGACCTTCGTCGTCGCCCTCGCGGTGATGATGCTCGTCCTCGCGCGGATGCTCTTCACCCCGAAGGACGCGCGCGACAAGTGACACAAGAACGGTCCCGGGCGACTGCCATCGCCCGGGACCGGTGGCTCGGGTCCGGTGCACGACCGCACCACGAGACGCACTCCCACCCTAGGGCGTGCGCCGGACCCTCCGACCGCGGGAAGACCCCGCCAGGAGGAAGCATGTCCTCGACCCTGCAGGGGTCGGCCCCGGCGATCGACGTCGCCGGGCTGACCAAGACCTACGGCTCCGGCCCTGCCGCACGACGAGGTGCCCGCCCCGTGCGCGCGCTCGACGGGCTGGACCTCACCGCCGCGCACGGCAGCGTGCTCGGCCTCCTCGGCCCCAACGGGGCCGGGAAGTCCACGACCGTGAAGATCCTCGCCACGCTGTCGCGGCCCGACGCCGGCACCGCCCGCGTGGCCGGGCACGACGTCGTGCGCGACCCCGGCGCCGTCCGCCGCGCCATCGGCTACGTGGCCCAGCGCCCCGTCACCGACCCCATGGGCACCGGGCGCGAGAACCTCGTGCTGGCCGGCCGCCTCCAGGGGCTGCGGGCCGGCGAGGCCAGGTCGCGCGCCGACGAGCTGCTCGAGCGCTTCGGCGTCGCGCACGCCGCCGACCGCCTCGTGAAGACCTGGTCCGGCGGGATGGCGCGCAAGCTCGACGTCGCCGTCGGCCTCGTGCACCGGCCGCAGGTGCTGTTCCTCGACGAGCCCACCACCGGCCTCGACCCCGAGGCGCGCTCCGCGATGTGGTCGGAGATCGAGCGCATGGCGCTCGGCGACGGGATGACGATCCTGCTCACCACGCACTACCTGGACGAGGCCGACCGGCTCGCCGACCAGGTCGTCATCGTGGACGCGGGCCGCGTCGTCACCGCCGGCACCCCCGACGCCCTCAAGGACGGGCTGCGGGGCGACGGCGTCACCGTCGAGCTCGACGACGGCGCCGCCGCGAAGGCCGCCGCACCCGTGGCCGCCGGCGTGCCCGGCGTCGTCGACGTCGCGGCCGACGGCCGCACCCTGCGAGCCCGGGCCGACGCGGGCGCCACCGCCCTCCCGGCGCTGCTCGCGGCCCTCGACGCCGCGGGCCTGGGCGTCCGTGCCGCGGGGCTGTCGCGGCCCACCCTCGACGACGTCTACCTGCGGCACACGGGCCGCAGCCTGGAGGCCGCCAACCGGGCGGCCGGGACCGCCGGCGAGCGTGCCGGCGCCGAGGCCACGGAGGTGGCGGCATGAGCACCGCGACGATCGACCCCGCTGCGACGCGCCCCCCGCGCCCCGAGCCCCGCCGCACGAGCGCGCTGACCCAGGCGCGGCTCCTCACCGCCCGGCAGGCCCGGCAGGGCATGCGCATCCCCGTCTTCATGGTGATGAACCTGCTGCAGCCGATGATCTGGCTGCTGCTGTTCGGGCAGCTCTTCCGCTCCGTCATCGAGATCCCCGGCTTCGCCGGCGGCGCCGACGTCAGCTATCTCGAGTACCTCACGCCCGGCGTCGTCATGATGACCGCGATGGGCGGCGCCGCCTGGGCCGGCACCACCTTCGTGCAGGACATGGACCGCGGCGTCATGGACCGCTTCCTCGCCTCGCCGACCAGCCGCGGCGCCCTGCTGTCCGCCACGATGGCCTGGTACGCGCTGCTCGCGTGCGGCCAGGCGCTGGTGGTCGTCGGCGTGGCGTGGCTCGGTGGCGCGCGGTTCGCGGGCGGCGTGCCGGGCGTGCTGGTGATGCTGGTCGCCGTGGCGCTGCTGAGCTGCCTGTTCGCCGCGCTCTCCGGCGCGGTCGCGCTGCTCACCCGCCAGCAGGAGGCGCTCATCGGCGTCTCCCAGCTGCTCACCATCCCGCTGATGTTCCTGTCCTCGGCCGTCATGGACCCGTCCCTCGCGCCGGACTGGATCGCCACCGCCGCCAAGGTCAACCCGTTCGACTGGGCGGTCGTCGTGGCCCGCGACGCCCTGCAGGGTTTCGCCGACCCCGGCACCGTGTGGCTGCACCTCGGCCTCCTCGCCGCGGCCGTCGCCGTCATGGGCGGGCTGGCGTCGCTGGCGTTCCGCGCGTACCGCCGGGCCGTCTGACGGGTCCTGTGGTCGGGACCGCGTGGGGCGGGGACATTCGTGTCGCGAGGCGCGCCATCCGCCGCTCGTCCCTCGCGGCTCCCGCCAGGCCCGACCAGCCTCGCGACACGAATGTCCCCGCCCCACGCTCTGCCCGTCCCGCGACGTCGCGCGCCCGCGGCACGCGCCCCCAGGTCGGCACTGTCGGGCGAGTGGGTCTGGACGGTACGGTCGTCGGTCATGGAGGTCTCCGTCAGCGCGCTGCGCGCCGAGCTCAAGTCGTGGATCGAAAAGGCTCGTGCGGGCGAGGAGGTCGTCATCACCGAACGCGGGGTGCCGGTCGCCCGGCTGTCGGGGGTGCAGACCGCGGACCTGGTCGCCGACCTGGTGCGCGACGGCCTGCTCACGCCCGCCGCGACGGAGCGGCCCGTGCACGCGGGGCCCGACGACGACGCCGCGGCCGCGGCCCGGCCGGCCCCGCGCCCGGCGGCCCGGCCCGCGTCGCGCCCGGCGGCCCGGCCCGCGTCGCGCATGTCCGACCTGGTGCGCCGCATCCGGCGCTGAGCCCCACCGCACGACCACCGCACCACCACGCACGACCCCGCACCACCGACGACCGGACGGAGCAGGATGGCCCTCGTCTACTTCGACGCCAGCGCGCTGGTGAAGCTGTGCGTCCGCGAGCCCGGCTCCGGGCTGGCGAGCGCGCTGTGGAACCGCGCCGACGTCGTCGTCAGCTCACGCATCGCCGACGCGGAGGTGCGGGCGACGCTCGCGGCAGGGGAGCGGGCCGGCGTCCTCGACCCGCTCGCGCGCCGCCGCGGCGCCGCGATCTGGGACGAGCTGAGCGCCGGGCTGCACACCCTCGAGGTGACGCCCGAGATCTCCGAGCGGGCCGCCGAGCTGCTCGCGTCGTGCCCCGTGCCGCTGCGCGCCGCGGACGCCTTGCACGTGGCGAGCGCGCTCGCCGTCGCCCACGAGGACACCGTCGTCGCGGCCTGGGACGAGCACGTCGCGGGGGCCGCGCGCTCCCGCCGGATGCGCGTGCTCCCTTAGGCTCGGCAGGTGATCTCCGCCGCCATCGGGTCCCTCCAGTACTTCCTGCTCATCGCGCTCGCGGTCGTGGTGTTCGTGGTGCAGCTCGTCGCCTTCGTCGACGCCGCCCGCCGCCCGGCCCGCGCGTACGTGTCCGAGGGGAAGCTGACCAAGAACATCTGGCTGCTCATCCTCGGCGTCGCGGCGCTGATCGGGCTGTTCGGGCTGCCGCCGATGCTCATGACGGCCGGCTCGTTCTTCAACGTCATCGCCACGACCCCCGCGATCATCTACTGGGTGGACGTGCGGCCCAGGATCAAGCCGTACGGCGCCGGCGGGGGCCGCCGCCCGCAGGGCCCGACGGGCGGCTGGTGACGTGGCGGGCGAGGCGACGGCCGGCGTGACGCTCCTGCCCGGCGCGCCCGTGGCCCTCGGCGCGGTGCCCCTGGCCGAGGTGGTGCGCGGCGACCTCGTCGAGTCGGTGCACCTGGGCCACCTGGTCGTGCTGGGGCCGGACGGCGACGTCCGCCTGGAGCTCGGCGACCCGGCCACGACGATCTGGCCGCGGTCGTCGGTGAAGCCGCTGCAGGCGCTCGCCATGCTGCGCTCCGGCCTCGACCTGCCGGACCGGCTCCTCGCGCTGGCGGCCGCCAGCCACAGCGGCGCGCCCGAGCACCTGGCCGGGGCGCGCGAGATCCTCGCGGGCGCCGGGCTCGACGAGTCGGCGCTGCGCAACACGCCGGACCTGCCGCTCGGCCGCGCCGAGTCCCTGGCCTGGCAGGAGGCGGGCCGCGGCCCGGAGCAGATCGCGCAGAACTGCTCGGGGAAGCACGCCGCCATGCTCGCGACCTGCGTCGCGGCCGGCTGGGACACGCAGACCTACCTCGACCCGGGGCACCCGCTGCAGCGGGCGGTGCGGGCCGCCGTCGTCGAGCTCACGGGTGACGACGACCAGCACGTCACCACCGACGGGTGCGGCGCGCCCCTGTTCTCCACGAGCGTGCGGGGGCTGGCGCGGTCGTTCGGCCGGCTCGCGGCGGCCGGCCGCTCCGGGGACGGCGGCGACGCCGGGCGGATCGCGCGCGCGATGGCCGGGCACCCGGAGATGGTGGCGGGCCGCGGGCGCGAGGACACCCTGGTCATGACCGCCGTGCCGGGCACGATCGCGAAGATCGGGGCGGACGGCGTGTGCGCGGCGGGCCTGCCCGACGGGTCCGCCGTCGCGTTCAAGATCCTCGACGGCGGCGACCGGCCGCGCCCGGCGATCCTCGCGGCCGCCGTGCACGCCGCGGGTGCGGCGGGCGTCTCGGGCGCCGACCTGGCGGCGCTGGACGCCGTCGGCGCGACGCCCGTGCTCGGCGGCGGCGCGCCGGTCGGGGCCGTGCGCCCGGCGTTCGTGGTGGCCGGCGCGTGAGGGCGGTCGTGCAGCGCGTGACGCGCGCGAGCGTCACGGTGGCCGGCGAGGTCGTGGGCGCGATCGACCGGCCGGGACTGCTCGCCCTGGTCGGCGTGACGCACGACGACGGCGCCGCCGAGGTGGCCACCGTCGCCCGCAAGATCGCCGAGCTGCGCATCCTGCGCGACGAGCGCTCGGCGGCCGACGCGGGGGCGCCCGTGCTCGTGGTCAGCCAGTTCACCCTCTACGGCGACGCCCGCAAGGGCCGCCGGCCCACCTGGAACGCGGCGGCGCCGGGCCCGGTCGCGGAGCCGCTGGTGGACGCCGTGGTCGCGGACCTGCGCGCCCGGGGGCTCGAGGTCGCGACGGGGCTGTTCGGCGCGGATATGGCCGTCGAGCTGGTGAACGACGGCCCGGTGACTATATTGGTGGAGACCTGACAAATCGCTGACCTGCGTAGATGCAGGTCAGGGGGGAGATCGCCAGGTCGCCGCCGCCGAGCACCGACGCTCGGCACGAGACGGGAGGCCGACGATGACCTCGATCCGGGACGGCGCTACCTCCTGGCGCTCCTCACCCGCCCTCCGCGCGCGGCCCGTCGCACCGCAGGTCGTGCGGCGCGTGGCGACGCTGGTCGGCGGGGAGTCCGACGCGCTCGCCCAGACGCTCGCGCTGCTCACGCCGCGGCAGCTCGCCGGGACGGAGGCGCTGCCCGACCCGCTCCCCGTGACCGCCGCCGTCCGCGCGGCGACGCCCGCCGGGTCCGGCGCCCTCGACGCCGAGGACCGAGCCGTCCTGCTCGCCGCGGGCGTGCTCGTCGTGGACCGGGTGGACGTGCTCCTCGGCGCCACCGGCACCGACGTCGACCGGCTCCTCGCCCCGCCGCTCGCCGAGCACCTGCGCCTCGCCGACGGCCGCTTCCGCGTGGCCGACCCCCGCGTGCGCGCCGTCGTGCACGAGGACGCCGACCTCACCGAGCGCACCGCGGTGCATGCGGCCCTGGCCGCCGAGCTCGAGCGTGCGGGGGAGGCGGGCGCCGCCCGCTGGCACGCCGCCCTCGCCACCCTGGCCGGCGACCCGGCGCTCGCCGAAGGGCTCGTGCGGCTCGCCGAGCAGCGGCTCGCCCAGGGCAACGCCGTCCTGGCCCACGCGGTCGCGCGGGAGGCCGCGAGCCACGGCACGGGCGAGGTGCGGGCGCGGGCGTTCCTCGTCGCAGGCCGGGCGGCTCTGCTCGCCGGGCACCTGCACGACGCCGCCGGCTGGCTCGACCGGGTCGCGAGCACCGGCGTCGCGGCCGTGCAGGAGGACGCCGAGCTCGCCAGCACCGCCGTGCGGGCGCTCGCCGGCACAGGGACCGGCACCGGCGCCGGGTCCGACGCCGGCGACCCGCCCGGCGTCCGCCTGGCCCGCGCCGTCGTCCCGGTCGCCCGCGCCGTCGGGTCGTCCGCCGACCGGGCCGCGGTGGTGGCCGTCGTCGAGGCGCTCGCCCGGCTGGACCGGGACCCGCGGGGCGCGGACCAGGTGCTCGCGCGGGCCGTCGTGACGGCGGTGCCCGCGGGCGACCCGGCCGCCTGGGCGCAGGCCGACGCCCTCACGCCGCTCGCGGAGGCGCACCTGCGGGCCGTGCAGGCGCTGCTCCTGGTGCGCGGCGGCGACACCCAGCAGGCGGCGCGCGTCCTCGACGACGCGGCCGGCCGCCTGCCGCTCGGGCACGTCGTCGGCGGGCTGGCCGCCGAGGTGGCCCGCTGCGCCGGCTCGGACACGGTCGCTGCCGGTCTGCGCGCGGCCGGCCCCGAGCCCGCCGCGGCCACCGTCGCCGCGGCGAGGGCCGTCGGGTGCGTCCGCCCGGCCGCGGCGCCGTCGCTGGTGGGCAGCGCCGTCCGGACCTGCCGGAGCGCGGGCGGGCGGGGCGCCGGCGCCCTGGGGGTCTGGGACGACTGGGCCGGTGTGCTCACCGCGCGCGAGCTCGACGTCGCCCGGCTGGTCGCCGACGGGCTCGCCAACAAGCAGGTGGCCGACCGGCTCTGCGTCTCCGTGCGCACCGTCGAGGTCCACCTCGGGCGCGTCTTCCGCAAGGTGGGCGTGAGCTCGCGGGGCGAGCTGACCGTCGTCGCGCACCGGCGGGCGTCCTGACCTGCGGCTCCGCCGCGGGCGTGCCCGGGGCCCGCGACGCCGTCGTCGCAGGTCGGCGGCGCCGGGACCTCGTCGAGGAGGCGGGGGAGCGCGAGGATCGACGGGAGCGGAGGATCAGTGCTCGGTGCGGCGGCGCCGGGCGGCGACGACGGCGACGGTGCCGGCGGCGACCAGGGCGGCGGCCGCGGCGACCAGGCCCGCGACGCCCGCGCCGGTCTGCGGCAGGAAGCTGGACGACGGCCCCGCCGGCGGGGCGGCCTCCGGCGGCACGGCGCCGGGGACGGTCGAGCCGGGCGTCGGGGTCGGGGTCGGGGTGGCGCCGGGCGGGTCGACGGCGCAGCTCGGCGACGACGGCGGGTAGCTGGCCGTCATCGTCAGCTCGGGGTTGACCTGCATCTTCACGTCGACGGACGGGCGCACCCAGTCGAACTCGTCGCCCTGCACCCAGACACCGTCCTCAAGGCGCCAGCCGGGCCAGTCGAGGGGCTTGCCGGCGGAGTCCACGACGGCGCCCGGCCAGAGCACGCGGCCGCTCAGCGGCAGGTCCGCCTGGACGACGTCGTCGCCGCCCGGGTTGAGCCACGTGATCGTCACGGTGGTGTTCGGCGTGCCCGTCGCGGTGACCGCGTAGCGCAGGTACGGCACGTCGCCGTCGCACTCGGGCTGGAAGATCTGGGCGGTGAGCGTCGGGACCTCGGGCGGCGCGTACTCCGTGGTGGCCGGGCTGGGGCTCGGGTCGGTGACCGCCGCGGCGGGCGTCGCTGCGAGCGTGGCGCCGCCGCCCAGGAGCAGGGCGACGGCGACACCGGCGGCGTTGCGTGCGTGGGCCATCTCGACTCCCTCGGGCGGTGCTCATGTGGGCTTCCTCGGTCGCTCACGCTAGCGGCGCCGTCGCCCGGCGCACCCCGCCTCACCCGGGTGAAACCCCTGGCAGGAGACGTCTTCACCCGGGTGAGGCCTCAGTCGCAGACCGGCGCCTCGACGTCGAGGAGGCCGCCGCTCGTCAGGGTCGGGGTGGACCACACCTCGAGCCGACCGGCCGGGGTGCCGCCGTCCGCGCCCTCCCGGCCGCCGCCCGCCGCCGGCACCGTCAGGCGCAGCGTGGTGCTCTCGCCGGGGGCGAGCGCGACGGTCACCGACTGGGTCGCGCGGCCGTGCGTCGTGCGCGCGTCGCCGCCGACGGCCGCGCCGTCCCGCTCCACGCGCGGGGTCCCGCCGTCGCGGGGCCCGGCCACCGTCACCCCGAGGCTGAGGGTCCCCGGCGGGTGCGCGCCGCCGGGCAGCCCCGCGACGTACGAGGGGAGCGCCGTCGCGGCGTCCTCCGGCGCGGTCGACGCGAGGGTGAGCTCCAGCGTGTCCACCCGCCCGGACGCGGTGCACTCGGAGCCGACGACGCTCAGCGCGGAGTCCAGGTAGGCCGACATCTTCCCGGACACGTGGTCGGTGAGGAACACCCCCACGGCGTCCGCGGCGCGCGGCGCGGACGAGTACGAGCCGGCCACGAGCGTGCCCTCGAGCCGCGACTCCTCGGCGTCGTGGGCCGACCAGATGCGCAGGCGGTGCTCGCCGGCCGCGCGCTGCAGAGCGGTCAGCAGCGTCTCGGGGCCGACGTCCGCGGCGGTGGCACGCCCGAGGACCACCGCGGCGGTCTCGGCGTAGAACTGGTCCGCCGTCGCGGGGTCCAGGACGTCGTACACGCGGCGCAGGAGCACGTCGACGACGTTCTCCGCCGTCAGCTCGACGCCGTCCCGGCCGAGCGCCTCGGCGACCGGCCCGGACAGCGGCACCCGCACCGGCCCGGTCCCGGCGAGCAGGAACGACAGCGCCACGGGGTCGGTCGCGAGGACGCCGTCGACCCGCTCGCCCTGGTTGCGGGCCCACATCTCGGCGGCCAGCGCGGCCGTGGTCGGGAAGTCGGGCGTGGCGGTGACGTCCTGCACGAACATGCCGAGCCGGCCCGTCGCGGCGGCCTCGTCGTCGGCGGACAGCGGGAGCACGGGCTCGCGGAACGACGGGAAGTCGGCGGCGGCGACCTGCCGCACCACGGTGAAGCGCCCCTGGTCGACGCGCAGCAGGATCAGCGCCCCGGGGATGCCGCCGCCCTCGCGGAGCTCCGCCGTGCTCATGCTGAGCACGAGGTAGGTCCGCGGGCCGTCCGCGCCGAGCATCGCGGGGGCGAGCGCGGCGGCACGGTCGCCGGTGGCCACGACGGCGGCGAGCTCGTCCACCTGGTCGCGCAGGGTGGCGACCGGGCCGGCCAGCTGGGGCAGCAGGTCTGCGGGATCGACGGCGTCGAGGCGCGCGAGCGAGGCGTCCACCGACCGCTGCGCCGCCGCCATGCCCGGCGCCGCCGCGGCCAGCGGCGCGAGGTCGAGGCCGCCGTCGGGCGTGCGGGCCGTGGCGGGGACGGCGTCGGCCAGGCCGGCGAGGGCGGGCAGGACGTCGTCGGTGACGTCGTCGAGGACGACGGCGACGTCCGCGGCGGCCCCGGCCGACGGCCCGATCAGGGGCGTGCGGGCGGCGAGCCACCACAGCGGCCCGTCGGTGGCCTCGCGGGCGACCGTCGTCTGGTGGCGCAGCTCCGCCAGCGCGGGCGAGGAGGCGAGCGTCGCCGACGTGCCGGCGTCGCCCTCGGCGCGCGCGCCCGCGCGCAGCTCCTCCGAGACGACCGGGACCTGCGCGGCCGCGCGGGTCAGCGCCGTGCGCGCCGCCAGGGCGTCGCGCACCAGCAGCAGCCCGCACACGGCGACCGCGAGCAGGGCGAGGCACACGCCCAGCAGCACCCACCGGCCGACCCGCCGCCGCCGGCGTGGCGCCGGGGTGACGGGGTCCGCCGCGGGAGGCGCCTGGCCGGTGTCGACGGTCATGTCGGCACGGTAGGTCCGTCCGGACCGGGCGGAGGGATGAATCTGCGGGTGATGTCCGTGCGCGCGGGTGCAAGGCTCGTGGTCACGACGACACATTCGCGGCGAGGGGAGGCGCGTACCGGTGCGCGCCCAGGACCGCAGGAGGCCCGGTGGACCCGGACGAGACCGTGCGCGGCGACGCGCCGGCGGGAGACGACGCGACGTGGTTCGACGCGCTGTTCGCCGCGCACGCGGGGGCGGTGCACCGCTACCTGGTGCGGCGCCTGCCGGCCGGCGGGGCGGACGCGGAGGACCTGGCGGCCGACGTGCTCGCCACCGCGTGGCGCCGCCGGGACGACGTGCCCCGCGGCGCCGAGCTGCCCTGGCTCTACCGGACGGCGGGCTACGTCCTGGCCAACCACCGGCGCAAGTCGCGGCCCACGCCGGTCGCGCTGGTGCCGGAGGTGCCCGAGGACGTCGACCCCGCCGCGCTCGCGCTCGACGACGACCACGTGCGCGCCGTCCTCGCCCGGCTGTCGCCGCGCGACCGGCGCATCCTCCTGCTGGTGGCGTGGGAGGGCCTGGACGGCGAGGGGCTCGCGCAGGTGCTCGGGGTGTCGCGCGGCGGGGCGGACGCCGCGCTGTCCCGCGCGCGGGCGCGGCTGCGCACGGCGTGGGACGCGGAGTCCGCCGCCGCGCCGCCGGACGACGGCGAGGCCGCGCAAGCGGGCACGCGATGACGACACAGACGGGGTGCACGACGCCCGCCGCGACGGCGGGCCGCGACGCCGGGAGGACAGCATGAGCCGCGACGAGGGTCGGCACGAGACGCAGGGACCGACGCCGGGCGAGCCCCAGGAGCCGGGGGACGCGGCGTTCGACCGCCTCCGGGCGGCGGACCCGGCGGCGGGCGTCGGGACGCCCGCCGGGCTCCGCGCGAACGTCGACGGGCGGCTGGCGGAGGACGGTCCCGCCGCGGTGCCGGGGGCCGGGACCCCCGGCGCGGCCGTCGCCCGCGACGAGGCCGTCGTCGACGAGCTCGCCGCGCGCCGCCGCCGGAGGCCGTGGCTGGCCGCCGCGGCCGTGGCGGCGTTCGCCGTCGTGGGCGGGGGCGGCTACC
>NZ_JBHVFQ010000012.1:0-130147 GCF_042801555.1 Isoptericola sp. NPDC057559 | reverse complement strand
CGGCAGCTCGACGTCGTCGATCCGCTCCTGCGGGTGCGCCGGGCCGGGCAGGACGGGTGCGACGGCCAGGACTCGCGACATGGGGGCATCGTGGCACCGCTCGGGGTCGCCCGCGCGGGCGCGGGCCCGCCACCTGCCGACGGCGCCGGACCGCGCTAGGTTCCGGTCATGACGGTCGGCGTGACGGCGCGGTGGCGCGGGCTCCTCGTCGCCGCGCACGCGCCCCCCGCGGCCGTGGTGACGCTGCTCGGCCTCGGGCTGGCGCTCGGCGCCGGGGCGACCCTCCCGCGCGCCCTGCTGGTCACCGCGGCGGTCGGGGCGGGCCAGCTCTCCGTCGGGTGGAGCAACGACTGGCTGGACTCCGCGCGGGACGCCCGCGTCGGACGCCGCGACAAGCCCACGGTGACCGGCGCCGTCTCCCCCGCGACGCTGCGCGCCGCGGCCCTCGGCGCGCTGGCCGCCTGCGCGCTGCTCTCCCTGGCGACCGGGCTGCGGCCCGGGCTGCTGCACCTGGCCGCCGTCGCGAGCGCGTGGGCGTACAACGCCGGCCTCAAGTCGACGGTGGCCTCGTGGCTGCCCTACGCCGTCTCGTTCGGCCTGCTGCCCGCCTTCGTCGTGCTCGCGGCCGGGCGGCCCGCCGTGCCCGCCTGGCTGGTCGGCGCGGGGGCCCTGCTCGGGGTGGGAGCCCACGTGGCCAACGTGCTGCCCGACCTGGAGGACGACCACGCGACCGGCGTGCGCGGCCTCCCCCACCGCCTCGGACGACGCGCCTCCAGCGTCCTGGCCCCGGTGGTGCTGGCCGCGGGCAGCGTGGTCGCGCTCGTCGGGCCGGAGGGGGCTCCCGGCCCGACGGCGGTCGCCCTCACCGGCGCGGCCGTGGCCCTCGCGGTCGGCGCCGGGGTCGTGGGCGTCGTCCGGCCGCGCAGCCGCGCGCCGTTCCTCCTGAGCATGGCGGTCGCGGTGGTGTGCCTCGGGCAGCTCGTGCTCGCCGTGTCCCTCTAGTCCTCCGGACCCTGACCTGCGGACCTGGCGCGTACCTGTGGACCGGCGCTCCGTCGCCCGGGGCGACGCCCCTAGCATGCTCGGATGCCCTCGCCCCTCGACCGCGCCCGGCGCGAGCTCGCCCCCGTCCGCCGGGTCGTCGGCGTGGGCGCGCTCCCCGCCGCGGTCTGGGCCGTGTGGGCGAGCGGACCGGGCTGGGCCACGCCGGCCTTCGTCGTCCTGGCCTGCGTCGGCGTCGCCCTGGCGGTGGTCGACCTGCGCACCCACCGGCTGCCGGACGCCCTCACCCGCCCCGGGACGGCGCTCGTCGTCGTGCTGCTCGGGGTCGCCGCCCTCGCCACGGGCGACGGGCCGGCCCTGGTCCGCGCCCTCGCGGGCGGGCTCGCGCTCGGCGCGGTGTACCTGCTGCTGCACCTGGTCCACCGGGCCGGGATGGGACTCGGGGACGTCAAGCTCGCGGTGCTGCTCGGCGTAGCGACCGGCTGGGCCGGCTGGGCCACCTGGGCCGCGGCCGCCCTGCTGCCGTTCCTGCTCGGCGGGCTCGCCGCCCTCGTGCTGCTCGCCACCCGCCGGGCGTCGCGGACGACGGCGATCGCGTTCGGCCCCTTCATGCTGGCGGGCGCGGCGGTCGCGCTCACGGCCGCCCGCCTCGCGTGACCGCTGCCTCCGACGGTCGGCGCCCGAACCCGCCGCCGGGACGCCACGGGGGTCCCGCGGGTGCTCAGACGGTGCGGTCCGCCAGGGCCGTGGCGAGGTCCGCCAGCGCCTCGCGGACCGGGCCCGCGGGCAGCGGACCGAGCTCGGCGGCGGCCTCGCGCGCCCAGCGGGCCGCGGCCTCGCGGGTCTCGGCGAGCACCTCGTGGGCGCGCAGGTCCGCGACGACCGCGGCGAGGGCGTCGTCGCCCGACAGGTCGCCGTCGAGCCGTGCGACGAGCGCCGCGTCCTCGTCCGTGCCCTCGCCCCTCGCGACCCGCTGGCGCAGCAGCAGCACCGGCATCGTGGGCACGTGCTCGCGCAGGTCGGTGCCGGGCGTCTTGCCGGACTCGTCACCGGACGAGGCGATGTCGAGCACGTCGTCGGCGAGCTGGAACGCCACGCCCACCTTCTCGCCGTAGGCACCGACCGCGTCCACCGTCTGCGGCGCGCAGCCACCGAACATCGCGCCCAGCTTGGCCGACGTCGCGAGGAGCGACGCCGTCTTGTCGCTGAGCACCTGCAGGTAGTGCTGCACCGGGTCCTCGCCGTCGCGCGGGCCGATGGTCTCGTGGAGCTGGCCGAGGCACATGCGCTCGAACGTCCGCGACTGCAGCACCACCGCCTCGGGGCCGAGGCCCGCGACGAGCGCCGACGCGCGCGCGAAGAGGAGGTCGCCCACGAGGATCGCCACCGAGTTGCCCCACACGGTGTGCGCGGCGGGCGCGCCGCGGCGCACGGGCGCGGAGTCCATGACGTCGTCGTGGTACAGCGAGGCGACCTGGGTGAGCTCCACGACCACGGCCGCGTCCACGAGCTCCGGGCGCGAGCCGTCGCCCAGCTCCCCCGCGAGCAGCGTCAGCAGCGGACGGAACCGCTTGCCGCCCGCCGCGACGAGGTGGCGCGACGCGTCGTCGGCGAGCGTGTCGGCCGAGGCCACGGCTTCGTCGAGCGCCGCGTCGACCAGCGTCATCCGCTCGGCGAGCCGTGCGGCGAGCGCAGGGTCGGACAGCGGGATCGCCGGCGGCGGCGAGGGCGGCGTGTGCCCCGACCCGGAGGCCGGCGCGGAAGGTGCGCGAGTCACGGTCCGAACCTATCCGTCCCCGGCCCGGAACACCGCACCGAAACCGCCCGCCGGACGCGTCGGGTCGCTCACGATCACCCCGCCGCGGCCGCCGCTCAGGGCCGGAACTGCGCCGCCTGGCCGACGAGGTCCAGCGCCCCCGCCGGCAGGATGCCGAGCAGCAGCACGCCCACCGCGCAGACCGCGATCGCGAACGCCGCGGGCCCCCGCGAGCCGACGACCGTCACCACCGTCCGCGACACCAGCGTGCGGGTCGCCGCGCCGGTGAGCGTCGCCGTGCCGCCGCCGGAGGACCCCGCCTCCGGCCCGCCCTCCCCGGCCGCCGTCGAGCCCGTCGCCGCGACGGCGTCGCGCCCGGGCGGAGGGGTCAGCACCATGAGCACGATGACGCGCACGTAGAAGAACACGGCGACGGCCGAGGCCAGGACGCCGAGCAGGGCGAGCGGCCACGCCCCCGCCTCCACCGCGGCGGAGAACACGCCGAACTTGGCGACGAACCCGGCCGTGAGCGGGATCCCCGCCATCGACAGCAGGAACAGGGAGAACGCGGCAGTCAGCCACGGCGCCCGGTGGCCGAGCCCGGCCCACTGCGCCAGGCGCGTGGCCTCGCCGAGCACGACCCCGTCGTCCGGCACGGGCCCGTCGCCGGGCGACTCGTCGCCCGTCACCGTGCGCTCGCGCACCAGGGTGACGACGGCGAACGCGCCGATCGTGGCCAGGCCGTACGCGAGCAGGTAGAAGAGGACGGCGCGGGAGCCGACCTCGTCCATCCCGACCAGGCCGACCACGAGGAACCCCGCGTGCGCGATCGACGAGTACGCGAGCATGCGCTTGACGTCCGTCTGCACGGCACCGGCGACGGTGCCGACCAGCATCGTGAGGATCGCGACCGCCCACAGGGCGACCTCGAGGTCGTGCCGGAACTCGGGCGTCAGGCCGTTGGCGAGCGTGAACAGCACCCGCACCAGCGCGCCGATCGCCGCGGCCTTGGTGCACGCCGCCATGAAGCCGGTGACGGGCGTGGGGGCGCCCTGGTACACGTCGGGCGTCCAGGCGTGGAAGGGCGCCGCGCCGATCTTGAAGAGCAGGCCGCTGAGCACGAGCAGCAGCCCCACCACGACGAGCGCCGGCATCGTGCCGAGCGGCGACGTCGCCGGGTCGGCGAGCACCGCGACGATCTCCTGCAGGCGCACCGTGCCGGCGAAGCCGTAGACGAGCGCGACCCCGAAGACGAACAGCGCGGAGGCGAAGGCGCCGAGCACGAAGTACTTGAACGCCGCCTCCTGGCTGAGCAGGCGCCGGCGGCGCGCCGTCGCACACAGCACGTACAGCGGCAGCGAGAGCACCTCGAGCGCCACGAACATCACGATGAGGTCGTCCGTGGCGGGGAACAGCAGCATGCCGCCGGTCGCGAACAGGATCAGCGGGAAGATCTCGGTCTGCTGCAGGCCCGCCCTCCGGGTCTCGTCCTCGTAGGCGGTGCCCGGCACGGCCGCGGCCGAGGGGGCGAACGCGTCCTGGCCGGCGGTGGTGCGCTCCGCGACGACCAGCACGCCCAGCACGGCGCAGATCGCGACGACGGCCTGCACGCCGAGGCCGAACGGCGTCAGCAGGTACGACCCGCCGACCACCGACACCGCGCCGTCCTGCACCCGGCCCCACAGCAGGCCCACCGCCACCAGCGACCCGACCAGGGCCAGGAGGGTGAGCGTGAGCTGCGTGGCGCGCCGCGCGCGGGCGGGGACGAACGCCTCCAGCAGGACCCCGATGACGCCGGCGGCCAGCACGATCAGCACCGGGGAGACGGCCGCCCAGTCGATGGGCGGTGCGACGAAGTCGTTCACAGCTGGCTCCCCTCGGTGGCGGCGGACGAGGCGGCGTCCGCGGCCGACGACTGGATCACGGGCGGCGGGTCGGTCTCCCCGACCTGCTGGACGGAGACCTCGCCCGGCGCGCGGACGTAGTCGAGCACCGGGCCGGGCACGAGCCCGAGCACCAGCAGCGCGCCGACGAGCACCCCGGCCACCGTCTTCTCGCGGCCGTCGAGGTCGCGCGCGCTCTCGAGCTCGGGCGTCGTCGCGCCGGTGAACATGCGCTGGTAGGTGAGCAGCACGTACACGGCGGCGAGGACGACGGCGGGCACGGCCACGAGGACCGCGGCGGGCCAGCGCGAGTACGACCCGAGGAACACCATGATCTCGGAGACGAACGTCGCGAGGCCGGGCAGCGACGCGGCGGACAGGCCGGCCACGAGGAAGGTGCCGCCCAGGATCGGCGCCACCTTCCGCAGGCCGCCGTAGTCGCCGATGAGCTGGCTCTGGCGCGGGTGCCGGGCGATCGCGAACCCGGCGATCAGGAACAGCGCGCCGGTCGAGATGCCGTGGTTGAGCATCATGAGGCCCGAGCCCGCGGTGCCGAGCGACGTGAACGTGAAGATGCCCAGGATGATGAAGCCGAAGTGGGACACCGAGGTGTAGCCGATGAGGCGCAGCACGTCGCTCTGCCCGATGGCGAGGATCGCGCCGTACAGGATCGAGATCACCGCGAGCACGACGACGAACGGTGCCGCCCACCGGCTGGCCTCGGGGAACAGCGGCAGGCACAGGGTCAGCATCCCGAAGGTGCCCACCTTGTCGAGCACGCAGATCAGCAGCGTCGACGTGCCGGGCGTCGCGTTCTGCGTGACGTCGGGCAGCCAGCTGTGCACCGGGAACATGGGCGCCTTGATCGCGAACGCGAGGAAGAAGGCGCAGAACATGAGCTTCTCGGCCGTCGGGTCGAGCGCCAGCCCGGTGAGGTTGTCGGTGAGGAACGTCGCGGGTCCGCGGTCCCCCGCCGGCACCTGCAGGTAGAGCGCGATGACGCCGACCAGCATGACGAGGCCGCCCGCCAGGGAGAACAGCAGGAACTTGACGGCGGCGTACCTCCGCTGCGGCCCCTGCCCGAACCCGCCGATGAGGAAGTACGCCGGGATCAGCATGGCCTCGAAGACCACGTAGAAGAGGAACACGTCGCGCGCCGCGAAGACCGTCACCATGAACGCCTCGAGGACCAGCACGGTGGCGAGGTAGCGGCGCAGCTTCGCGTGGTCGCCGCCCTGCTCCTTCCACGCGGCGAGGATCACCAGCGGCACGAGGCCCACCGACAGCGCGACGAGCAGCAGGCCCACGCCGTCGACCCCGACCGCGTAGCTGGCCCCGAGCGCCGGGATCCAGGAGTGCGTCTCGGTGAGCTGGTGGGTGCCGGCGTCGCCGGTGTCGAAGGCGGCGAACGCCCCGACCAGCAGCGCCACCTCGACGAGCGCGCCGACCAGCGCGACCGTGCGGGCCGTGCCCGCCCCGAACCTCCCCGCCCCGGTGACCGCGCCCGCGGCGGGGCGTCCGCGCCCCACGCCGGTGAGGGCCGTGGCTGCCGCCGCGACCAGGGGCCACACGATGAGGACCGTGAGCCAGGGGAACCCTGTGGACATCGTCATCCTTTCCGTCCTCGTCCGTTCAGCTCGCCAGCGCCCACACGACGATCCCCACGACCCCGAGGCCGCCGAGCATCGTCGCCGCGTACGAGCGCACGTAGCCGTTCTGGAGCCGGCGCAGCCGTGCGCCGAACCGCCCGATCCCGCCGGCCAGCCCGAGCCAGCCGCCGTCCACCGCCGCGCGGTCCAGGTACACCAGGGAGCGCGTCAGGTACTGCCCCGGCCGCATGACCAGCGACTCGTTGACGTCGTCCTGGTGCAGGTCGACGCGCGCGGCCCGCACGAGGACGGGCGCCGGGGGCGGCTCGACCGGGACGGCCGCCACCGCGTACTGCCGGAAGGCGAGCAGCGCGCCCACGACCACGAGCAGCAGGGTGAGCGTCATGAGCAGCCACACCGGGAGCACCGGCTCGTGGTGCTCCGCCTGCCCGGTGACGGGCTCCAGCCAGGTGACGAACCGGTCGCCCAGCGCCAGGATGCCGCCGAGGGCCACGGACCCCGCGGCCAGCACGATCATCGGCCACGTCATCAGGCGCGGGGACTCGTGCGGGTGCCGCACCGGGGCGCCGTCGTCGCCCGGCCCGCCGTCGCTCCAGCGCCGGCGGCCCAGGAACGTCATGAAGAACAGGCGCGACATGTAGTACGCGGTGATCCCCGCGCCGAGCAGCGCCGCCATGCCGAAGACCCACGGCTGCCAGCCCTCGCCGACGAACGCCGCCTCGATGATCTTGTCCTTCGACCAGAAGCCGGAGAACGGCGGCACGCCCAGGATGGCGAGCCACCCCAGCCCCATCGTGATCGCCGTGACCGGCAGCAGCCGGGCCAGGCCGCCGAAGCGGCGCATGTTCACGTCGTCGTCCATCGCGTGCATCACGGACCCGGCGCCGAGGAACAGCCCCGCCTTGAAGAAGCCGTGGGTCAGCAGGTGGAAGATCGCGAACGCGTAGCCGACCGGGCCCAGGCCCGCGGCGAGCATCATGTAGCCGATCTGCGACATCGTCGACGCCGCGAGGGCCTTCTTGATGTCGTCCTTGGCGCAGCCGACGATCGCGCCGAACAGCAGCGTGAGCGCGCCGACGACGGCGATGACGAGCTGGGCGTCGGGCGCCACCTCCAGGATCGGCCCGGATCGCACCAGCAGGTACACCCCGGCGGTCACCATCGTGGCCGCGTGGATCAACGCCGACACGGGCGTCGGGCCGGCCATCGCGTCCCCGAGCCAGGCCTGCAGCGGCAGCTGCGCGGACTTGCCGCACGCGGCCAGCAGCAGCATGAGGCCGATGGCCGTCATCGTGCCCTGGCCGGCCGCCGCCGCGCCCTCGCCCGCGGCGGGGAGCACGGTCGCGAAGTCCACGGCGCCGAACGTCGCGAGCATGAGCATCATCGCGACGATGAGCCCCATGTCGCCCACGCGGTTCATGACGAACGCCTTCTTGCCGGCGACCGCGTTCTCGCGCTTGCCGTCCCAGAACCCGATGAGCAGGAACGACGCCAGGCCCACGCCCTCCCACCCCACGAACAGCAGCAGGTAGGAGTCGGCGAGCACCAGCAGCAGCATCGCCGCGACGAAGAGGTTGAGGTACCCGAAGAACCTGCGCCGGTCGACGTCGTGGTCCATGTAGGCCACCGAGTAGACGTGGATGAGCGTGCCGACGAACGTCACGAGCATCACGAACGTCATCGACAGCGGGTCCACCTGGAACCCGAGGTCCACGTGCAGCGGCCCGGTCTCGATCCAGGTGCCCACGGTCTGGGTGCCCACGCGCTGGTCGGCGGGCGTGCCCAGCATGTCGAGCAGCATCACCAGCCCCACGACGAACGTCGCGGCGCTGGCCAGCACGCCCAGCCAGTGGCCCCACCGGTCGCTGCGGCGCCCCGCGAGGAGCAGCACGAGGGCGCCGGCCATCGGGGTCGCGACCAGCCAGGGGGCGAGGGAGAGAGTCTGCATCGTCGGAGGCCTCTCAGCTCTGCAGCAGGTTGACGTCGTCGACCGAGGCCGACCGGCGGGAGCGGAAGATCGTGATGATGATCGCGAGCCCCACCACGACCTCGGCGGCGGCGACCACCATCACGAAGAAGGCGAGCACCTGGCCCGTCACGTCACCGTGGATGCGCGCGAACGTCACGAACGCGAGGTTGGTGGCGTTGAGCATCAGCTCCACGCCCATGAACACCACGATGGCGTTGCGCCGCAGCAGCACCGTCGTCGCGCCGATCGCGAACAGGATCGCGGCCAGTCCCAGGTAGTTGGTGATCTCCATCAGCGCACCTCCCCGTCCTCGTCGTCCGCACCGTCCGTGTCGTCGGACGGCGTCGGACCGGCCGTACCCGTCGCGACCGGGTCGCCGGCCTGCTCGACCGCCGTGCCCGGAGTGGGCCCGACGCCGATGAGGCGGAGGTCGTCGCGCGGCACGAGGGTCTCCTCCTCGGCGAGCACCGCCGTGGCCGACCGTTCCTGGCCGCGGATGCGCAGCACCCGGGGCACCGAGTGCGGCAGCGGGGCGCCGTCCGGGCCGAGGGCGGGCGTGTCCATCGCGTTGTTCTGCGCGTACACGCCCGGCGCCGGGAGCGGCGTGAGCGTGCGGCCCTGCTCGATGCCGGCGACCCGCGCGGCGGCGAGCACCCGCTGGGTGGGCCGCACGCTGAGCCGGCGGCGGTGGGTGAGCACGAGGCCCGCGAGCGCCGCGGTGACCAGCAGGACGCCGACCACCTCCATGGCGAGCACGTAGTCGCCGAGCAGCACCCGGGCGAGCGCCACGGGGTTGGTGACCGCGTTGGCCTCGGCGAGCCCGACCGCGGGCGGGAACGTCGCCTGCGCGATGACGCCGAGCAGCACGACCGCCAGCCCGAGGCCGAACAGGACGCCCACCCAGCGCTGGCCGCGGATCGTCTCGGTCAGCGAGTCGGCGGCGTCGACGCCCACCAGCATCAGCACGAACAGGAAGAGCATCATGACGGCGCCCGTGTACACGACCACCTGCACGACGCCGAGGAACGGCGCCTCCTGCGCGACGTAGAAGATGGCCAGGCCGACCATCACGAACATCACGCAGACCGCGGCGTGCACCGCCCTGCGGGCGAAGAGCAGCCCGAGCGCGGCGAGCACCATGAGCGGCGCGAGCACCCAGAAGAGCGCGGCCTCCGCGCCCGAGGCGGTCACGACCGGGCTCCGGCGGTGGGCGCGACGCCGCCGGACGCGCCGCCGGCCGTGCCGTCCGAGACGTGCCCGCCCTCCGCGGCCTGCCGGGTCGCGACGGCCGCCTTGGTGGCGCTGCCGCGCAGCCGGTGCCGGCGGGGCGTCGGGGGCGGGGCATCGCCGTGCACCACCCGCTCGGCGGCGTCCAGCGTGGCGTCGTCGGGCCGGTGCTCGCGCACCCAGGCCACCTGCTCGGCCGTGGGCGCGGTGACCTCGCCCCGGTAGTACTCGGTGTCCGTGGTGCCCTCGACCATCGGGTGCGGCGCGGCGAGCATGCCCTCGGCGAGCGGGGCGAGCAGGTCCTGCTTCTCGTAGATCATCCCCGCGCGGTCGGGCCCGGCCAGCTCGTAGTCGTTGGTCATCGTCAGCGCGCGGGTGGGGCACGCCTCGATGCACAGCCCGCAGAAGATGCAGCGCAGGTAGTTGATCTGGTAGACGCGGCCGTACCGCTCGCCGGGCGACATGTGCTCGCCGTCGGGCAGGTCGGCGTTGTCCGCGCCCTCCACGTAGATCGCGTCCGCGGGGCAGGCCCACGCGCACAGCTCGCAGCCGATGCACTTCTCCAGCCCGTCGGCGTACCGGTTGAGCTGGTGGCGGCCGTGGTAGCGGCGCTGCGGCGGCGTCTTCTTGCGCGGGTACTGCTCCGTCACGGTGGGCCGGAACATGGAGGAGAACGTCACGCCGAACCCGGCCACCGGGGCGAACAGGTCGCCCAGCGGACCCTTGCTCGGGCGCAGCGGCTCGTACGGCTTGTCGGTCATCGCGTCTCCTCGGATCGGTCGACGGCGGAGGCGGCGGCCGGGACGTCGGCGGCCTGCGGGACGTGCCGGCGGGCGCGGGGCGACGGCGGCAGGGTCTGGCCCGGCAGCGGCGGCACGGGGAAGCCGTCGGCGAAGGCGTCGAACTCGCCGACGGGCCGGCGCGCGCCGCCCGGTGGCTGCCCGGACGCGGCGGCGCCGGACGGCTTCTTGCGCTCGGGCCACAACCACAGCAGCGCGACGACGACCACGGCCGCGACGGCCACGCCGGTGATGAGCTGGGTGCGCGTGATGCCGGCGAGGCCCAGGTACTGGAAGACGGAGAGCACCACGACCCAGCACAGCGCGACCGGGATGAGCACCTTCCAGCCGAACGACATGAACTGGTCGTAGCGCAGGCGCAGCAGGGTGCCGCGGACCCACACGAACACGAACATGACGAGCCAGAGCTTGGCGAGGAACCACAGCACCGGCCACCAGCCGGTGTTGAACATCCCGTCGTTGATCGCCGAGAGCGGCCACGGCGCCCGCCACCCGCCGAGGAACAGCGTGGTCGCGACGGCCGAGACGTTGAGCATGTTGATGTACTCCGCCAGGAAGAACCAGGCGAACTTCATCGAGCTGTACTCGGTCATGTAGCCGGAGACGAGCTCGCCCTCGGCCTCGGGCAGGTCGAAGGGCAGGCGGTTCGTCTCGCCGATCATCGAGATGACGTAGACGACGAACGCGGGCAGCAGGGGCAGGAACCACCAGATGCCCGCCTGCGACGCGACGATCTGCGACGTCGACATCGAGCCGGCCATGATGAACACGCTGACCAGGGAGAGCCCCATCGCCAGCTCGTAGGAGATGACCTGGGCCGTGGAGCGCACGGAGCCGAGCAGGGGGTAGGTCGAGCCGGACGACCAGCCGCCGAGCACGATGCCGTAGACGCCCATCGACGCGCAGGCCAGCACGTAGAGGATCGCGACCGGGAAGTCGGTGAGCTGCGCCGGCGTCGAGTAGTCGGTGAACGGGATCGTCACCTCGGGGCCGAACGGGATCACCGCGAAGACGAGCAGCGCGCAGAACACGGAGATCATCGGCGCCAGCAGGTACACGACCCGGTCCGCGCGGGTGACGTTGACGTCCTCCTTGAGCAGCAGCTTCATCGCGTCGGCGAGCGACTGCAGCAGGCCGAAGGGCCCGTGCCAGTTGGGGCCGGGGCGCACCTGCATGCGCGCCACGACCTTCCGCTCGAACCAGATCGCGAAGAGCACGCTCGTCAGTAGGAAGACGACGATGAGCACGGCCTTGATGAGCGAGACCCACAACCAGTCGTTGCTGAAGTCGGCGGCGACCCCGGGGATCATGCGGCCCCTCCCTGTTCGTCGGTCGAGCCTGCCGGGGCGCCCGCGCCGACCGGCTCGGCGGGCGGCCCGATGCGCACCAGGTCGCCCGGCACGGCGCCGAGCGTGTCGTGCACGCGGCTGCCGCGCGACGCGAGCGGCAGCCAGACCACGTGGTCGACCATCTCGGTGATCGCGACGGGGACGGTGAGCGACCCTCGGTCGGTCGCGACGGTCACCCGGTCCCCGTCGTAGACGTCCACGGCGGCGGCGGTGGCGGCGGACATCCGCGCGACCGGCCGCTTGGCCGTGCCGGCGAGGAACTGCTCCCCGTCCTGCAGGGCACCGTCGTCGAGCAGCAGGTGCCAGGTCGCCAGGACGGCCGAGCCGGCGGGCACCTCGGGCGGCTCCACGGGCTCCCCCGCGGGGGCCGCGACCCGGGCACCGCCCCAGGCGGGCAGCGCCGCGATCGCCCGGTGGGCGTCGTACGGCGTCGCCGCGCCGAGCGCAACGCCGGCCTGCGCGGCCAGCGCGTCGAGCACGCGGTGGTCGGGCAGCGCGGCGGAGTCCAGCGCCTGGCCGAACGCGCGCACGCGCCCCTCCCAGTTCCAGTACGACCCGGCCCGCTCGGCGGGCGGGGCGACGGGGAGCACGACGTCGGCCAGCTCCGTGACCTCGGACCGACGCACCTCGAGCGAGACCACGAAGCCCGCGGCCTCGAGGGCCGTCCGCGCGTGCGCCGGGTCGGGCAGGTCGGCCAGCTCGACGCCGCCGACGAGGGCGCCGCCGAGCTGCCCGACGGACAGCGCGTCGAGGATCTCCGCGGCGTCGCGGCCGGGCGCGGCCGGCAGGGCGTCGGCGTCGATCCCCCACGCAGCGGCGACCTCGGCGCGCGCGGCCGGGTCCGTCAGGGGGCGGCCGCCGGGCAGCAGGCCGGGCAGCAGCCCGGCCTCCAGGCCGCCGCGCTCCCCCGCGCGGCGCGGGATCCACGCGACCCGCGCGCCGGTGGCCGCCGCGAGCCGCAGCGCGGCGCCGTAGGCACCGGGCGACGACGCGAGCCGCTCGCCGACGAGGATCAGCGCGCCGGGGGCGGCGAGCCCCTCGGCGACCGCGCCCAGCGTCGCGGCGTCGGAGTCGGCGGGCACGAGGCCGCCGTCGGCGCGGGTGGCGAGGATGCCCAGCCACTCGGCCTCGGTGCCCGGGGCCGCGGGCAGCAGCGTGCCGTCGAGGCGGGCGAGCCCGCGGCTCGCGAAGGGCGCCACGGACCAGACCTTCGTCCCGTGGGCGCGCACGGCCTTGCGCAGCCGCAGGAAGGTGATGCCGGCCTCCTCCTCGGCCTCGAGGCCCGCCAGCAGCACCGCGGGCGCGGCCTCGACGTCGCCGAAGGTCACCCCCGTCCCGGTGCCGGCCACCGCGTGCCCGAGGAACGCCGTCTCCTGCGCGGAGCCCACGCGGGCCCGCTGGTCGACGTCGTCCGTGCCGAGCACGGTGCGCGCGAAGCGCGACCAGGCGAAGGCGTCCTCGACCGTGAGGCGGCCGCCCGGCAGCACGCCCACGCCGCCGGCCGCCCGCGCGGCGGCCAGGCCCTCGGCCGCCAGCTCGAACGCCTCGACCCACGACGCCGGCCGCAGCTCCCCGCGCGAGACGACCGTGCCGTCGGCGTCGAGCTTCCGGTCCCGCACCAGCGGGGTGGTGAGCCGGTCCGGCGCGGCCTGCCAGGTGAAGGCGAAGCGGTCCTTGTCGGTGATCCACTCCTCGTTGACCGCCGGGTCCTCGCCCGACAGGCGGCGCAGGACGACGCCCCGGCGGTGGTCGACGCGGATCGCCGCGCCGCAGGAGTCGTGCTCGGAGATCCCCGGCGTCGAGACGAGGTCGAACGGCCGGGAGCGGAACCGGTAGGCGGCGCCGGTCAGCGCGCCCACCGGGCAGATCTGCACGGTGTTGCCGGAGAAGTAGGACGCGAACGGCTGGCCGCCGGCCGTGACGGCCGCCGACCCGAACGTGGCCTCCGCGGGCTCGCCCCGCGGCGGCGCGAAGTCGAGCACCGTCTCGTCGAAGCGGCCGATCTGCTGGTGCGCGCCGCGCTCCTGCAGGGCGATGAACGCGTCGCCCGCGATCTCGTCGCTGAACCGGGTGCAGCGCTGGCACAGCACGCACCGCTCGCGGTCGAGCAGGATCTCGGTGGAGACGGCGATCGGCTTGGGGAACGTGCGCTTGACGTCCTCGAACCGGGACTCGGCGCGGCCGTTGCTCATCGCCTGGTTCTGCAGCGGGCACTCGCCGCCCTTGTCGCACACGGGGCAGTCCAGCGGGTGGTTCATGAGCAGCAGCTCCATGACCCCGTGCTGCGCCTTGTCGGCGACGGCGGACGTCCGCTGCGTCTTGACGACCATCCCGGGCGTCACCGTCATCGTGCAGGAGGCCTGCGGCTTCGGCATCGGCCGCACGTTGCCCTCGCGGTCGGGCATCGCGACCTCGACCAGGCACTGGCGGCACGCGCCGGCCGGCTCCAGCAGGGGGTGGTCGCAGAACCGCGGGATCTGGATGCCCACCTGCTCGGCCGCCCGGATGATCAGCGTGCCCTTCGGCACGGTGACCTCGACCTCGTCGATGGTGAGCGTCACCGTCTCCACGGGCTTGTCGACCTGGCCGCCGCCCGTGCCCGGCTTGTCCGTGGTCGCCGTCATCAGTGACCTCCCGCCCCGGCGAGCGCCGGCGTCTGCTTGGGGGTGTACGCGAAGAGGGCGCTGGCGCTCGGGTCGAACGGGCAGCCGTGGCCGTCGATGTGCGCCTGGTACTCGTCGCGGAAGAGCTGGATGCTCGACGTCACGGGGGACGTCGCGCCGTCGCCGAGCGCGCAGAACGCGCGCCCGAGGATGTTGTCGCACAGGTCGAGCAGCAGGTCGACGTCGCGCTCCTCGCCCCGGCCCGCCTCGATGCGGTGCAGCACCTGCTTGAGCCAGTACGTGCCCTCGCGGCACGGGGTGCACTTGCCGCACGACTCGTGCGCGTAGAAGTCCGTCCACCGGCTGACCGCCCGCACCACGCACGTCGTCTCGTCGAAGAGCTGCAGGGCGCGGGTGCCGAGCATCGACCCCGCCGCGCCCACCGACTCGTAGTCGAGCGGGGTGTCGAGGTGGTCCGCCGTGAACAGGGGCGTCGACGAGCCGCCGGGCGTCCAGAACTTCAGCTGGTGCCCGGCGCGGATGCCGCCGGCCTGGTCGAGCAGCTCGCGCAGCGTGATGCCGAGCGGCGCCTCGTACTGGCCCGGCCGGGTCACGTGCCCGGACAGCGAGAACAGCCCGTGCCCCTGCGACCGCTCCGTGCCCATGCCGGCGAACCAGTCCGCGCCGCGCGCGACGATGCCCGGCACCGACGCGATCGACTCGACGTTGTTCACCACCGTGGGCCGCGCGTAGAGGCCCGCGACGGCGGGGAACGGCGGCTTGAGGCGCGGCTGACCGCGCTTGCCCTCGAGGGAGTCGAGCAGCGCCGTCTCCTCGCCGCAGATGTACGCGCCGGCCCCGGCGTGCACGGTGACCTCCAGGTCGAAGCCGGAGCCGAGCACGTCCTTGCCGAGGAACCCTGCGTCGTACGCCTCCTGCACCGCCGCCATGAGGCGCCGGTACACGTGCAGCACCTCGCCGCGCACGTAGACGAACGCGTGGTGGCAGCCGATCGCGTAGCTCGTGATCGCGATGCCCTCCACCAGGTGCTGCGGGCTGGCGAGCATCAGCGGGATGTCCTTGCAGGTGCCCGGCTCGGACTCGTCCGCGTTGACCACGAGGTAGCGCGGGCCGCCGTCCGGAGGAGGCAGGAAGCCCCACTTCATCCCGGTCGGGAACCCGGCGCCGCCGCGTCCGCGCAGGCCGGAGTCCTTGACCGTCTGCACGACGTCGCCCGGCTCCATCGTCAGCGCCTTGCGCAGCCCCGCGTACCCGCCGGCCGCCTCGTACGCGGCGAGCTTCCACGACCGCTCCGCGTCCCACGTGTCCGTGAGCACCGGCATCAGGTCAGTCATCGCTGCCACCCTTCGGCTCGACGTCTTCCTCGGTCGCGGGCTTCCGCTCGGCCGACGACTGCGCGCCACCGGTCTCGGGCGGCACCTCCGCCGGGTCCGCGACCGTGGACGGGCTGTCCGAGGACGGGGTGTCCGGGGACGACGAGGACTCCCCCGCACCCTCCGGAACCGCGTCGACGGCCGCCGCGGCGCGGGCGAGGCGCAGGCCCGCCAGCGTCGGCTCTCCCGCCCCGACGCCCTCGTCGGCGCGGCCGTCCGTGAACCCGGCCAGCACGCGGCTCATCTGCTTGAAGGAGCACACGGACGACGCGCCGCGCGTCGGCGCGACCTCCTGCCCGGCCCGCAGCCGGTCGGTGAGGTCCGTGGCCGACTCCGGCGTCTGGTTGTCGAAGAACTCCCAGTTGACCATCACGACCGGCGCGTAGTCGCAGGCCGCGTTGCACTCGACGCGCTCGAGCGTGATCGCGCCGTCGTCGGTGGTCTCGTCATGCCCGACGCCGAGTCGCTCGCTGAGCTCGTCGAAGATGGCGTCGCCGCCCATGACCGCGCACAGCGTGTTGGTGCACACGCCCACGGTGTAGGTGCCGTTGGGGTGCCGCTTGTACTGCGTGTAGAAGGTGGCGACGGCGCTCACCTCGGCGGGCGTCAGCTCCAGCTGCTCGGAGCAAAACATGATCCCGTCGCGGCTGACGTACCCGTCCACCGACTGCACCAGGTGCAGCATCGGCAGCAGGCCGGAGCGCGGGTCCGGGTAGCGCGCCTTGATCGCGGCGGCGTCGGCGGTGAGCGACGCCAGCGTGTCGGCGTCGTACCGGGCCTGCGAGCGCGCGCTCGTGGGTTCTGCCGTCATCGGTCGACCCCTCCCAGCACGGGGTCCAGGGACGCGACGGCGACGACGACGTCGGCCACCTGGCCGCCCTCGCACATCACCGACACCGCCTGGAGGTTGTTGAACGACGGGTCGCGGAAGTGCGCCCGGTACGGCTTGGTGCCGCCGTCCGACACGGCGTGCACGCCGAGCTCGCCGCGCGGGTGCTCGACGGTCTGCCACGTCTGCCCGGCCGGGACGTGGAAGCCCTCGGTGACGAGCTTGAAGTGGTGGATCAGGGCCTCCATCGAGGTGCCCATGATCTGGCGGATGTGGTCGAGCGAGTTGCCCTGGCCGTCCGCACCGACCGCGAGCTGCGCCGGCCACGCGATCTTCTTGTCCGCGACCATGACCGGCGCGCCGGCGGTGTCCTCGAGCCGCGTGAGGCACTGCTCCACGATCCGCAGCGACTGGTAGCACTCCTCGATCCGCAGCACGACCCGCGCGTAGCAGTCCGCGTCGGTGGACGTCGGCACGTCGAAGTCGTAGGTCTCGTACCCCGAGTACGGGAACGCCTTGCGCACGTCGTACGGCAGGCCCGCGGAGCGGAGCACCGGGCCGGTGATGCCGAGGGCCATGCACCCGGCGAGGTTGAGCACCCCGACGTCCGTGAGGCGCGCCTTGAAGATCGGGTTGGCGAGCATGAGGTCGCCCAGCTGCCCGAGGTACGTGCGGATCTTCGGCAGGGCCCCGCGCACCTGGTCCTCGAAGCCCTCCGGCACGTCCTGCGCGACGCCGCCGGGCCGCACGTACGCGTGGTTCATGCGCAGGCCGGTGACGGCCTCGAACAGCCGCAGGATCTCCTCGCGGGCCGTGAACCCGATGGTCATGACCGTGGTCGCGCCCATCTCGTTGCCGCCCGTGCCGAGGCACACGAGGTGGGAGGCCACGCGGTTGAGCTCCATCATCAGCACCCGGATGATCGACGCCCGCTCGGGCACGTCGTCCGTGACGCCCAGCAGCTTCTCCGTGGCGAGGCAGTACGCCGTCTCCTGGAAGAGGGGCGCCAGGTAGTCCATCCGGGTGCAGAACGTGGTGCCCTGCGTCCAGGTGCGGAACTCCATGTTCTTCTCGATGCCGGTGTGCAGGTAGCCGATGCCGCAGCGCGCCTCGGTGACCGTCTCGCCGTCGATCTCCAGCATGAGGCGCAGCACGCCGTGGGTGGACGGGTGCTGCGGGCCCATGTTGACGACGATGCGCTCCTCGCCCACGGCCTCGCGGGCGATCTCGTCCCAGTCGCCGCCGGACGCCTCGAACCCGGGGATGCCGGGGTCGAACTCGTCCGTCGGCGCCTTGGTGGCGCTGAATGTCCCCGAGGTCATGAGTACTGCCTCCTCGTGTCCGGCGGCGGCACCGTGGCGCCCTTGTACTCCACGGGGATGCCGCCGAGCGGGTAGTCCTTGCGCTGCGGGTGCCCGGGCCAGTCGTCCGGCATCTCGATGCGCGCCAGGCCCGGGTGGCCGTCGAAGACGATGCCGAAGAAGTCCCAGGTCTCGCGCTCGTGCCAGTCGTTGGTGGGGTACACCCCGGTGGTCGAGGGGATGTGCGGGTCGGCGTCCGGCACCGACACCTCGAGGCGCACGCGGCGCCCGTGGGTCACGGACGTCAGGTGGTAGGCGGCGTGCAGCTCGCGGCCCTCGTCCTGCGGGTAGTGCACGCCCGAGACGCCGAGGCTGAGCTCGAAGCGCAGGTCCTGGTCGTCGCGCAGGGCCCGGCAGACGGCCACGAGGTGCTCGCGCGCCACGTGCAGCGTCAGCTCCGCGTCCGGGCTCGGCGGTGCGGTCTGCGGGTCGACGGACACCCGCTCCACGGCGTCGTCGAACGCGACCCCGGCCTCCCCGAGCACCTCCGCGAGCACGTCCACGGCCTCGTCGAACCAGCCGCCGTACGGGCGCGTCGCCGGGCCGGACAGCACCACCGGGCGGACCAGGCCGCCGTAGCCCGACGTGTCGCCCGAGCCCCGCACGCCGAACATGCCCTGACGGACCTCGACGACCTCGGGCCCGCGACCGTCCGCGGCCGGCTCGCCGCCGGCGACGACCTCCCCCGTCATCGCAGCAGCCCCTTGAGCTCGAACGTCGGCGTGGCCTCGAGGGCCGCCGCCTCCGCGGCCGCGGCCGCCTCGCGGCGGTTGACGCCCAGCGGCGAGTCCTGGATGTGCTGGTGCAGCGCGAGGATCGCGTTGATGAGCATCTCCGGGCGCGGCGGGCAGCCGGGCAGGTACACGTCGACCGGCACGATGTGGTCGACGCCCTGCACGATCGCGTAGTTGTTGAACATGCCGCCGCTGGACGCGCACACGCCCATCGACAGCACCCACTTGGGCTCGCTCATCTGGTCGTAGACCTGCCGCACGACCGGCGCCATCTTCTGGCTCACCCGGCCCGCGACGATCATCAGGTCGGCCTGCCGCGGCGACGCCCGGAAGACCTCCATGCCGAACCGCGACAGGTCGAACCGCGACGCGCCGGCCGCCATCATCTCGATGGCGCAGCACGCCAGCCCGAACGTCACCGGCCACACGGACGCCTTGCGCAGGTAGCCAGCCAGGTCCTCGATCGTCGTCAGCAGGAAGCCCGACGGAGCCTCTTCCAGGCCCATGACCCCTCCCCTTCGTGAGCATCGGTGCCGGATCGTGCCGGCATCGTCGCCGTCCGTAGTGCCGTGTCGTTCTGGGTCGTGCTGGTCGTGCAGGTCGTGCAGGTCGTGCCGGGTGGTGCTGCCGTGCGCCGGGTCAGACCCAGCTCAGGCCGCCGCGTCGCCACTCGTAGACGAAGGGCACGGTGATGAGGGCGAGGAAGGACAGCATCGCCACCACGCCGAAGCCGGCGAGCGCCGCGAAGTCCACCGCCCACGGATAGAGGAAGACCACCTCGATGTCGAAGACGATGAACGTCATCGCGACCAGGTAGTACTTGACCGGAAGGCGCCCGCCGCCCACCGCGTGCGGCGTCGGCTCGATGCCGCACTCGTACGCGTCGAGCTTGGCGCGGTTGTAGCGCTTGGGGCCGATGACGGCGCTCGCCGCCACGCCGCCCACGGCGAGCACCAGGGCCACGCCCATGAGCATGAGGACCGGCACGTACGGGTTCGTCATCGCAGGCCCCCCGTCCGCGCCGCCTCGCCGCTGCCGCGACCGACTTCGTGCATCTCGACCACTCCCTTGTGCTCGTGTGCGTTCATGCCGCCGGGACCACCCTGGTGAGCCCCGCGATGACCCGGTCCACCCAGTCACCGCCGCGCGGCTCGTAGCAGTCGGACAGCAGCTTGAGCACGAACCGCATGACCACCGGCCGCGGCAGCCCGTACCGGACGCACAGCCGCATGATCTGCGGGTGCTCGATGAGCCGCACGAACCAGCGGCCCAGCGTGTAGTAGCCGCCGAGGTCCGCCCGCATCCGGTCCGCGTAGGACGCGAGCGTCCGCTCCCGCGCGTCGTCGGTGGTGCGGGTGCGCGCCTGCGCGATCGCGTCGGCGGCGACCCGCCCGGCCTGGAGGCCGTAGGCGATGCCCTCGCCGTTGAACGGGCTCACCATGCCGGCCGCGTCGCCCACCAGGAGCGCGCCGCCGGAGTACAGCGGGCTGCGGTTGAAGCCCATCGGCAGCGCCGCGCCGCGCACCGGACCCACCTGGTTCTCCGGGGTGAACCCCCAGTGCTCGGGGGCGTTGCGCATCCAGGCCTGGAGCATGCCGCGGTAGTCGTGCCCGGTGGCGGACTGGCGGGCGGGCGTCGAGCTCACGGAGCCGAGGCCGACGTTGGCCGTGCCGTCGCCGAGGGCGAAGATCCAGCCGTAGCCGGGCAGCAGGTTCGACGCGCCGGGCGCCCCGTCCCAGAGCTCGAGGTGCGACTCCATCCACGCGTCCTCGTGGCGGGACGTGCCCTCCGTGCGGAAGTAGGTGCGCACCGCCGTGCCCAGCGGGCGGTCGTCGCGGCGCGTGATGCCGAGCCCGGTCGCGAAGCGCGACGAGACGCCGTCGGCCGCGACGACGACGGGCGCGCGGTACACGGCCTCGTCGCCGTCGGCGCGGCCCCGGCCGTCGAGCGGCTGCGCGCGGACGCCCACGACCCGGCCGTCGCGGTCGTCGAGCAGCGGGCCGGTCACCTTGGTGCGCTCGAGGAGCTTGGCGCCGCTGGCCTGCGCGTGCTGGGCGAGGCGGTGGTCGAGCGACATGCGGGCCCGGGCCATGCCGTAGCCGGGGTAGGAGTCGAGGTCGGGCCAGGGCAGCTCCCACGAGCGCGCACCGGCGACCACCCGCAGGCCCTCGTTGCGGATCCACCCGTCCTCGGCGCGGGTGCCGAGGCCCATGCGGGCCAGCTCCCCCACCGCGCGGGGCGTCAGCCCGTCGCCGCAGACCTTGTCGCGGGGGAAGGACGCCTTGTCGAGCACGAGGACGTCGAGGCCCGCGGACGCGCACCAGTGAGCGGTGGACGTCCCGGCCGGGCCGGCGCCCACCACGATCACGTCAGCGTCGTCCGAACGACCTGCGCGCACGTGCTCACCTCGCTCCCTCGAGCGCCCCGGCGACGGTGCCGGAGTCGATTTGTGAACCCCATCACAACTCTTGTCGAGCACTCTAGTCACGTTCGCGGGGCGATGTGTAGGAAGGTAACCCTTCCTTGCCGCGGCCCCTCCCCCGGCACGGCCCCGGGCCTGCGTCGCCGCAGGTCCGCAAGGGTGCGGACATCGGCATGTCGCGGGGTGCGTGCCCGCCACGACGTGCCTACGGTCGTGCCCACGACCCGCGACATCGACCGCAGCGAGATCTCCAGGAGGCTCCACCCATGAAGGCAGGACCCGCATTCGTCGTCGGCGCAGCACTCGGTTACCTGCTCGGCACCGAGAAGGGCCGGCAGCAGCTCGACAAGGCCAAGGACTGGGCGACGGAGACGTGGAACGACCCGCGCGTGCAGGCCAAGGTCTCGGACGTCACCTCGACGGTCACGGACTTCGCCAAGGAGCGCACCGCCGGCAGCTGAGGGCATCCGCTCGGCAGGTGGTGGACCTGTTCGGCACGACCGCGGACCGAAGAGATCCGCCACCTGCCGAAGAGCAACGCCGGGCCCCGGCGCCGCCTCAGGCCGGGCGGACCCCCCGGTGCAGGGCGACGACGCCGCCGGCGAGGTTGCGGTACGACACCCGCTCCCACCCGGCGGCGAGGAGCCGGCGGCCGAGCGCGGCCTGGTCGGGCCAGGCGCGGATCGACTCCGCCAGGTAGTCGTACGAGCCCCGGTCGCGGGTCACGGCGCCCGCCACCACGGGCAGCGCCCGCATCAGGTACTCCTGGTACACGACGCGGAACGGCGCCCAGGTGGGCGTGGAGAACTCGCAGACGACGACCCGCCCGCCGGGCCGCACGACCCGCAGCATCTCGTGCAGCGCGGCGTCCGTGTCGACCACGTTGCGCAGCCCGAAGCTGATCGTCACGGCGTCGAACGCGCCGTCGGCGAACGGCAGCCGGGTGGCGTCGCCCGCGACGAACGAGAGGTCGGGGCGGCGCGCCTTGCCCACCGTGAGCATGCCGAGGCTGAAGTCGGAGGGGACGACGAGCGCGCCGTCGGCGGCGAACGGCTCGCTGGACGTGCCGGTGCCGGCCGCCAGGTCGAGCACCTTCTCGCCGGGGACGGCGGCGACGGCCTCGACGACGGCCCGGCGCCAGCGGCGGTCCTGCCCGAGAGAGACGAGGTCGTTGACGAGGTCGTAGCGCCGCGCGATGCCGTCGAACATGGACGCGACCTCGGCGGGCTTCTTCTCCAGGCTGGCGCGCGACATGGACGTCATCGTCGCACGGCGGCCCGCACGACCCGCGCGACCCGTTGACGGCGCCGCGCGCCTCGCCTAGCGTCCGGGTCGAGGACGGCGTGCGGCCGTGGCTCCCTGGATCGGCAGACAGGCCCACTGAGCCGGCGCGACGCGGCGCCGGTCCCAGGACGCCGCCGTCAGGAGGCACCGATGAGCACCTGGATCAAGAACCCGCTGGCCGTCTTCACCGCGGACGACTCCCCCGAGGCGCCCGACGCGCGCGGCGGCGTCGTCGTGGACGACGGCGTGATCACCGAGCTGGTCGCCGCCGGCGGGACCCCCGCCACCACGGTCGACGAGACGTTCGACGCGTCGGAGCACGTGGTCACGCCCGGCCTGATCAACACGCACCACCACTTCTACCAGACCCTCACCCGGGCCTGGGGGCCCGTCGCGGACGCCGAGCTGTTCCCCTGGCTGGTCAACCTGTACCCGGTGTGGGCGCGCCTCACGCCGCGCGCCCACGAGCTCGCGACGAAGGTCGCGCTGACCGAGCTGCTGCTGTCCGGCTGCACGACCGCCGCGGACCACCACTACGTCTTCCCCGCGGGCCTGGACGACGCGATCGACATCCAGGTCGCGGCGGTCCGCGAGCTCGGGATGCGGGCGACGCTCACGCGCGGCTCGATGACGCTCGGCACGGACGACGGCGGCCTGCCGCCGCAGTCCGTGGTGCAGGACGCCGACACGATCCTGGCGGACTCCGAGCGCCTGGTCGCGGCCTACCACGAGCGCGGCCCGGGGGCGCGGGTCCAGATCGCGCTGGCGCCGTGCTCGCCGTTCTCGGTGACGACGCAGAACATGCAGGACACGGCCGAGCTGGCCACCCGCCTCGACGTGCGCCTGCACACCCACCTCGCCGAGACGATCGACGAGGAGGACTTCCTCCGCGAGCGCTTCGGCATGCGCACCGTCGACTACCTGGAGTCGGTGGGCTGGCTGACCGACCGCGCCTGGCTGGGCCACGGCATCCACTTCGACGACCAGGAGATCGCGCGCCTCGGCGCGGCGGGCACGGGCGTGGCGCACTGCCCGACGTCGAACATGCGGCTCGCGTCCGGCATCGCGCGCGTCCTGGAGCTCGAAGACGCGGGCGTGCCCGTCGGGCTCGGGGTCGACGGCTCGGCCTCGAACGACGCGTCGACGATGATCCTCGAGGCGCGCCAGGCCCTCTACCTGCAGCGCCTCAAATACGGCGCGTCGGTGCCGGTGGCGCGCGCCCTCGGGTGGGCGACCCGCGGCTCGGCCCGCGTGCTGGGCCGCGACGACCTCGGCGTGCTCGCCGTCGGCAGGCAGGCGGACCTCGCACTGTGGCGCCTGGACGAGCCGAGGTTCTCCGGCTCGCACGACCCGGTCGCCGCCCTCCTCCTGTGCGGCGCCGACCGCGCCGACCGCGTGATGGTCGGCGGCGACTGGCGCGTCGTCGACGGCGCGGTCGTCGACCTCGACCTGCCCGCGCTGCTCGCCGAGCACCGCGACGCCGCACGCCGCCTCGTCGCCGGCTGACACGCGGCGCCCCCCACCGCACACCGCACGAAGACCCCGATCCGCGATCCGGAAGGGGTTGACACAGATCACACTTTGCCGGTCGAATAGTGGAAGGCTTCTTCCACTAGCCGGAAGATAGACGACTCTGATAGCGAACAAGGAGGTCCGCTATGTCACGGTCCGCAACCACCCGGCCGGCGACCAGCCCGACCCGTCCCGAGGACGAGCGCCTGCCGCTCGGCGCCACGTTCGGGTACGGCTTCCAGCACGTCCTCACGATGTACGGCGGCATCATCGCCCCGCCGCTCATCGTCGGGAGCGCGGCCGGCCTGACCCCGGCCGAGATCGGGACGCTCGTCGCCGCCTCGCTGTTCATGGGCGGGCTCGCGACCGTCCTGCAGACGTGGGGCATCAAGTTCTTCGGCTCCCAGCTGCCGCTGGTGCAAGGGGTGTCGTTCGCCGGCGTGTCGACGATGGTCGCCATCGTGGGCGGCGGCGGCGGGATCCGGGCCGTGCTCGGCGCGGTGCTGGTCGCCTCCGCCATCGGGTTCCTCATCACGCCGTTCTTCGCGCAGATCATCCGGTTCTTCCCGCCGGTCGTCACCGGTGTCGTCATCACGACCATCGGCCTCACGCTGATGCCGGTGGCGGCGAACTGGGCGATGGGCGGCAACGCCGACGCACCCGACTACGGCTCGGTGGGGAACATCGGCCTCGCGTTCCTCACGTTCGCGATCGTCATCCTGCTGTCAAAGGTCGGCTCCGGCACGGTCTCGCGGCTGTCGATCCTCATCGCGATCGTGGCCGGCACGCTCATCGCCCTCGCGCTCGGCAAGGCCGACTTCGCCGGCGTGGGCGAGGGCCCGATCTTCGCCTTCCCCGCACCGTTCGCGTTCGGCACCCCGACCTTCGAGGTCGCCGCGATCGTGTCGATGCTCATCGTCATCCTCGTGACGCTCACGGAGACGACGGCGGACATCATCGCCGTCGGCGAGATCGTGGGCACCAAGGTCGACCGCAAGCGGATCGCCAACGGCCTGCGCGCCGACATGGCGTCGTCGGTCGTGTCGCCGGTGTTCGGCTCGTTCACGCAGTCCGCGTTCGCGCAGAACGTCGGCCTGGTCGCGATCACCGGCATCAAGTCGCGGTTCGTGGTGTCGGCCGGCGGCGCGATCCTCGTCGTCCTCGGCCTGCTCCCCATCCTGGGCCGCGTCGTGGCCGCCGTCCCGACCCCCGTGCTGGGCGGCGCCGGCGTCGTCCTGTTCGGTTCCGTCGCGGCGTCGGGCATCCGCACGCTCGCCAAGGTGGACTACAGCAACTCGATGAACCTCGTCATCGTGGCGGCGTCGATCTCGTTCGGCATGGTGCCGATCGCGAAGCCCGACTTCTACGACCAGTTCCCGACGTGGTTCGGCACGATCTTCCACTCGGGGATCAGCTCGGCCGCCCTGATGGCGATCCTGCTGAACATCCTGTTCAACCACATCAAGGCGGGCACGCCGGAGAACCCTTCGGTGTTCGTCAAGGGCACCGCGAGCAAGGCCGTCGACGACGACCAGCTCGAGGACCTGGCCGACGACGGAGTCCTCAACCGCTCGAACGAGCGGCGCGACGGCGCGTCCACCTCCTGACCCGCGCGGCGCGGGTGAGCAGCGCACCGTGAGCGGGGCGTGGCGGGCCTCCGGGCGTACCCTGGAGCCGATGTCCGCCACGCCCCTGCCGGCTCCGCGACCCCTCCCGGGCGCGGCCACCGGCACCACCCCGGATCCCGCGACCGAGCCCCTCGCGCTCCTGGTCCGCACCTCCCGGATCGACGACCTCCCCGGCGGCCTCACCGCCCTCGTCGACCTCCTGCCCGACGCCCGGCCGCTCAGCTGGGTGCGGCGCGGCGACGGCATCGTCGGCTGGGGCGAGGCCCTGCGGTTCGACACGTTCGGGCCCGGCCGGTTCGCCGACGCCGAGGCCGCCTGGCAGGCCACGCTCGCGCGCGCCGTCGTCCGCGACGAGGTGCACCTGCCCGGCACCGGCCCGGTCGCCTTCGGCACCTTCGCCTTCGACGACGCCGGCCAGCTCGACGACCAGGACGGCGACGACGTCGGTCACGGACGACCCGACGGATCCCTGGTGGTGCCGCGGGTCGTCGTGGGACGGCGCGGCGGCGTGACGTGGATGACCACCATCGCCCCCGGCGCGAGCATCGACGCCGCCCCCGGCACCGAGGCGCTGCGCCGGGAGCCCCGCACGGAGGTGCCCGCGCCGGGCCGCGTCCGGTTCTCCGACGGCGCCGTCGCGGCGGACGACTGGCCCGCGGTGGTGCGCGAGGGCGTGGCCCGCATCCAGTCGGGCGCGCTCGAGAAGGTGGTGCTCGCCCGCGACGTCCTCGCGACCACCGAGCACCCGCTGGACCCCCGGTGGCTGCTGCGCCGCCTCGCCGACCGGTACGAGGCCTGCTGGACGTTCTCCGTCTCCGGCATGGTCGGCGCCACCCCGGAGCTCCTGGTGCGCAGCGAGAAGGGGCTGGTCACCTCACGCGTGCTGGCCGGCACGATCCGTCGCGAGGCCGGGATGTCGGACGACGACGCCCTGCTGCACGCCGCGCAGCTCGCGCGCTCCTCCAAGGACCTCGAGGAGCACGAGTACGCCGTGCGCTCCGTGGCCCGCGCCCTGGAGCCCTTCTGCTCCTCGATGAACGTCCCCGACGCGCCGTTCGTGCTGCACCTTCCGAACGTCATGCACCTCGCGTCCGACGTCACGGGCGTCCTCGACCGCGTGGCGCCGGGCGGTGACGACCGGCCGCCGTCGTCCCTGACGCTCGCGGCCGCGCTGCACCCCTCGGCCGCCGTCTGCGGCACGCCGACCGTCGTCGCACGCGACCTCATCCGCGAGATCGAGGGCATGGACCGGTCCCGGTACGCCGGGCCCGTCGGCTGGGTCGGCGCGGACGGCGACGGCGAGTGGGGCATCGCGCTGCGCTCCGCGGAGCTCTCCCCCACCGACCCGCGGCACGTGCGCCTGTTCGCCGGGTGCGGCATCGTCTCCGCCTCCGACCCGGAGGCCGAGCTCGCCGAGTCCGAGGCCAAGCTCGTCCCCATGCGCTGGGCGCTCGGCGCGGACTGACCCGCCCGCTCCCCCGAGGCCGGGGGAGCACGAAGGGCGTCGAGGTGGTTCGCGTGCCGACGTGGGGCACGATGCCCACCCGCCGGCGCGAGCTACCTCGACGCCCTTCGGACCTCCTCGGCGGTCAGTCCTCCCAGACCTGCTCGCGGAAGTCGGACCAGACCTGGACGTCGGAGGTGGCGCCCATGAGGCCGATCCGCGCGTCCGTGAGGGCCAGCAGCATCTCGACCAGCGACGCGCCGCTGGTCAGCTGCTCCCCCAGCTCCGCCCAGTCGTCGCCGTCCGGGAGGTTCGCGTGGATGGAGGAGATGTACATCTGCGCGTTGCCCTGCATCGACACGTAGTCGGCGTCCGTGACCGTGCCGCCCAGCGTGCCGTCGTTGTCGGCGTACGTCTTGAGCCAGAACCCGGGCACCTTGACGGAGTCGACGGAGAGCCGCAGCGCGTCGCGCCGGGGGCCGTCGTTCGTCACCGGGACGTTGACGACGTCGATCCCGTTGATGCCCGTGAGCGGGAGCTGCAGGTCGCGCGTCTCGAGGTCGCCGTCGAGCGAGAAGGTGTTCGCGTCCTCGCGCTTCCCGCAGTCGCCCGGGAGCGAGACGTTGATGTCGTACTCGCCGCCGAACGTGATCCGCGCACACGGACCGAGCTCGAGGCGGGCCTCCTCCTGGACGGACTCCTTCGCCTCCTTCTCCGTCGGCTGCTCGCCGTCGGCCTTCTCGTCGGCCTTGTCGCCCTTCGCGTCCTTGCCGCCCGCCGCGTCACCGGCCGCGTCGGCGGTCGAGCCGCCGTCGGCTCCTTCGCCGGCGTCGGTCGCGGTGCCGTCGTCGGACGACGAGCCGCCAGGCTCCGTGGCGGCGCCCCCGTCGGTCGCCGTGCCGTCGTCGGTCGAGCCGGACCCGCCGGCGTCGCCCGTCGCCGAGGGCGACGGGCTGGGCGTCGCCTCCGGCTCGTCGGCGGTGCCGCAGATCCACTCGAGCCAGCCGAGCGGGTCCCAGCAGTCCGACGCGGTGCGCACCTGCGCCGGGACGACGGCGCCGGACTGGACCGCCGTCGCACCCGTGCTGCCGAGGGCGAGCACCACCACCGCGGCCGCGACGGCCGCGTGCCGTCCGCTCCGGGCCGGCTTCTCCTCGAAGGGCAGGAGCTCGGCGAGCGTGACCTCCTCGCCGTCGGCCCGCGGGTCGGCGGGCTCGACGCCCGCCTCGGGGGCGGGGTCCGCCGAGGGTGCGACCGCCTCGTCGTCGGAGGCCGTGGCCTCCTCGGGCCCCGCGGCGGTGCGCGGCATCCACGACACGGCGAGGATGCCGCCGACGACGCCCAGGATCATGCCGACCCCGAACCCGCCCAGGTTGACCGCCAGCAGGGAGTACACCGAGATCGCCAGCGTGATGACGCCGTAGAACACCCGGAACTGCGGCTGGGTCGTGACCAGCACCCCGAGGAGCACCAGGGCCACCGGGAGCAGCGTGGTCTGCATGCCCTCGATGCCGAGCTGGATCTCGAAATTGTCGAGCTGCAGCCGGCCGGAGAACCACAGCACCAGGCCGGCCAGGACCGCCAGCGTGCCGCCCCAGAAGGGCCGGCCGCTCCGCCAGGCGGCGAACCGCTGACGGCGGGTCGCGGCCGGCGCCTCGGGGGTCGAGGTGTTCTCGTCGCTCACGCGGACTCCTCCATGGCTCCGGGGCGGCTCAGAAGCACTCGGTGCCGTCGGAGATCTTCAGGTGCAGGTCGGTGAGCTTGAAGACCGCGGCCGACGTGCTCGACGAGACCTGCTTGAGGTTCTGGATGTCGATGGCGTCGGAGTCCATGGCGAAGTCGCCCTTGCTCCCGTGCTCCTTGGTGTTCACCGTCGAGGCGTCCACGCCGATGCGGATCTGGTTGAACGTCGCGGTGCCGCGCAGGTCGCTCATGCCGATCTGGAGGTCCGTGGCCTTCACCGGGTTCTTCGGGTTGGTGCCCGCCGAGATGAGCAGGCCCAGCGGCATGCCGGGCACCTTCACCGACTGGCAGAGGTTGTGCAGCGTCGCGTCCTTGATGTTCGCGATCGCGACCGGCTGCGCCTTGCCGTCGGCGTCCTTGGCCTGGCCGGCGTACTGCGAGAAGCCGGTGCCCTCGAGGGAGTCCGCGGCGATCTTGAACTGCTGGCCCGAGATGGCCATCGACACGGGCACCGCTCCCTGGGCGACGCCGCCCATGAGGACACCGATGACCGCGACCGTCGGGACCGCGGCGAGCATGGCACGGCCTCGGCGCGTGCGCGTCAGTGCGCTGAGCTTCATTTCCCCTCCACAGACGACATGGCGACCCCTGTGTCGCCGACGAGTGGCGACGGTACGCCCCTTACTGAGGCGCCGTCAATAGAACCCCAGCGGCATGTGCCGGCCCGGGTCCCGGCACGCCCACGACCTCACGGAACGGTCATATGCTCTGGTCATGGCAGCCGCGCGACGCACCCGGATGAGCCCCGACGAACGTCGGCAGCAGCTCGTCGCCCTGGGTGTCGCGGCCCTCGCCGACCGGCCGCTGGAGGCCGTCACCGTCGAGGACCTCGCGGCCCAGGCGGGCGTCTCCCCCGGCCTCGTGCACTACTACTTCGGCAACCGCCAGGGCCTGCACTCCGCCATCGTCCGCACCGCGCGCGACGCCATGCTGCACGCGACCCAGCCACGCCCCGAGCTGCCGCCCCGCGAGCGCCTGCGCGACACCCTGGACCGGTTCGTGGAGTTCGTGCACGACCACGACGCGACCTTCTACTCCCTGGTGCGCGGCGCGGCCTCCGGCGACGAGGAGGTGCGCACCACGGTGCAGCACGCCCGCGACGTCCTCGCCGGCCACCTGCGCGACGCCTTCCAGGAGATCGGCGTCTCCCCGAGCCCCCTGCTCGACGTGGCCCTCCACGCCTGGATCTCGTTCGCCGAGCAGGCTCTCGTGGAGGCCGCGACCGACCCCCGCATCCCTCCGTCGGACCTCGCCGACTTCCTCGAGCGCAGCGCCCTGGGCGTCCTCGCCGCCCTGCGGCCGACGCCCGCCACCGCCGGCTGACCCCGCCGGCCGCGACGTCGACGCGGCGCCGGGCACGGCAAAGCCCCGCGGGCCGCGACGGGGAGGGGGAGGTGGTCGCGGGCCCGCGGGGCTGTCTGTGGTCCGGTCAGCTGCCGTTGCCGCCCTGGAGGAGATCCTGCAGCCAGCTCGGCAGGCTGCCCGGGTCGGTCGATCCGGAGCCGTCGCCCTGGCTCTGGCCGCCCTGGTCCAGGCCGTCCTGTCCCTGCCCCTGGCCGTCCTGACCGTTCTGGCCGTCCTGACCGTCCTGGCCGTTCTGGCCGTTCTGGTCCTGGCCGCCCTGGCCGGTGGTCGACGACTCGTCCTTGACCGCCAGCGTGACGTCGACGGTCTGCGTCTTGCCGTCGCGGACGTAGGTCAGCGTCACCTTCTGGTCGGCCGCCTTCTCCCGCACGTACGCGGTGAGCGACTCGGCGCCGTTCACGGCGTTGTCGTCGATCGCGACGATGACGTCGCCCTGCTTGAGGCCGGCGTCGGCCGCCGGCGACCCGGAGGACACGTCGATCACCTCGGCGCCGCGGCGCGTGACGCCGTCGGCCGTGGCCGTCGCGTCCTGCATCGTCACGCCCAGGAAGGCGTGCTGCGCCGTGCCGTCCTTGATCAGCTGGTCCGCGATGTTGGTCGCGAGGTCCACCGGGATGGCGAACCCGAGGCCGATCGAGCCCGACTGGCTGCTGCTCGAGCCGCCCGACAGGGTGGCGATCGACGACGTGATGCCGATGACCTGGCCCTGGGCGTTGAACAGCGGGCCGCCGGAGTTGCCCGGGTTGATCGCGGCGTCGATCTGGATCGCGTTGGTGACGACCTGCGTGCTGCCGTCCTCGCCCGAGGCCGACACCGGCCGGTCGAGCGCCGACACGATGCCCGTCGTGGCGGTGTTCGCCAGCCCCAGCGGGTTGCCGACGGCCAGCACGGCGTCGCCCACCTTGACCTCGTCGTTCGTGCCGAACGACGCCGGCTTCAGGTCGTCCGGCGGGTTCTTCAGCTGGACGACGGCCAGGTCGGTGGTGGGGTCGGTGCCCACGATGGTCGCCTCGAACAGGCGACCGTCGGACAGGGTGACCTGCACCGTGTCGTTCTGGGCGCCGGACACGACGTGGTTGTTGGTGAGGATGTGTCCCTTGTCGTCGTACACCACGCCCGATCCCTCGGCGCCGCCGGCCTGGCTCTGCACCTGGATCGCCACCACGGACGGGGCGACGGCCGTCGTGACGGCCTCCCAGTTCGGGTTGGTCGACGTCGAGTTCTTGACCGGTGCCTCGTCGGCCGACTGGTTCGACGACGAGCCGACGCTGGCCAGCGACGACGGGTTGCCCGCGTCGAACGCGCCGGTCGCGGCGGCGGTGCCGAGGCTCGCCAGGATGGCGGCCGCGACCGCGGCGACCGTCACCGGCACCCACACCGGGCGCTGGCGCTGCGCGGTCGCGCCGCCCTGAGGCCCGCCCTGGGACGGGTGCTGCGAGGTCGCGTACGGGTCACCGGGCCGGCCGTAGGGCTGGCCGGGCTGCTGGCCGTGCTGGCCGTGCTGGCCCTGCTGGGCCTGCTGGGCCTGCTGGGCCTGCTGCCCGTAAGGCTGCTGCTGACCGTACGGCTGCTGCTGGTGCTGCTGCTGCGCGTAGTACGGCGATCCGCCGGCCATCTGCCCGTAGCGCGGCTGCGGCGCCGCGGGCTGCTGGTGCGCCGCGGCCTGCTGCGCGGGCTGCTGCTGCGTGGGCTGCGGCGGCGTCGGCTGCTGCGCCGGGGTCGTCGGCAGCTGTTGGGTCGGCTGCACGGCGAGGTGCTGGGTGTCCTGCGAGGCCGGCTGCGGGGCGGCCTGCTCCGCGGCGCCCGGCTGCTCGGCCGGGTGCTCGGCGGGCTGGTTCGCGCTGCGGTTCGGCTCGTCGGCGCCCGACGGCTGCGGTGCGCCCGGGTTGTCGGTGCTCATGATGCCCTCCTCGATGTGTGCCCCTAGGACACCAGCCCATCCTGATGTGGTCCTTGAATCAACCTGAGAAGTTCCTGCGAATCATGTCGTAGCAGGTCAGAGAGTCGCACGGACCGCGGCCGCGACCTTCGCGGCCAGGTCCCTGGACTCCGCGAGGCGGTCGGCGCGCGGCACCCGCACCTCGATGACCTGGACGCCGCGGGTCGGCGCCTGCAGCGCGTGCCGCAGCGACCCGACGTCCAGCACCAGCTGGTGGTCGACCCCGTACCCCGCGCACAGCGGCCCGAGGCTCGCGCCGTGCGGCGTGCCGAAGACCCGCTCGAACGTGGCCGCGCCGTCGTCCGACGCCGCCAGCTCGCCGTGCTCGAGCGTGGCGAAGATCGACCCGCCGTCGTCGTTGACCACCACGATCTCGAGGTCGACCGGCGGCTCGTGCGGACCGCGCAGCAGCCCACCGACGTCGTGCAGGAACGTGAGGTCGCCGACCAGCGCCCGCGTGCGGCGGCCCTGGCGGGCGACCGCGTGCGCGACGCCGGTCGCGGTCGAGACCGTGCCGTCGATGCCGGCCAGGCCGCGGTTGGCGAGCACGTCCGGCAGGTCGCCCGCCTGCGGGTGGTCGAGCCCGAGGACGAGGTCGAGGTCGCGGACCGGGTTGGAGGACCCCACGACCAGGACGTCGTCCGGGCCGAGGACGGAGGCCACCGCCCGCGCGACGGCGAGCGCCGCGTGCCGCGACTCGTGGAGCCCGGACGCCAGGGCGTCGTCGCTCGTCGCCGCGGCCACGACGTCGGCCGCCGCCCGACCGGCGGCCTGCCAGCGCGCGAGGAAGCCGTCGTCGCTCCCGGACCTCGTCGCGGGCGACGACCATCGGTCGGCGAGCCGGGGCACGACGGCCTCCGCGTTCCGGGCGGCGTCCGGCCACGGTCCGCCGTCGGGCGCCACGACCGTGACCACGACGCCCGGCCGCCCCAGCAGCCGCTGCACGGGCCGCGACAGCGTGGGGCGGCCGAAGACGACCACGTGCTCCACGTCCTGGACCAGCTCCGCGACCCCCAGCACCGAGCGGTACGCGGCGACGGCGTTCGGGCCTCCGCACGCCCCGGAGGACGGCTCGGCGAGGAGCGGCCAGCCCTGCGCCTCCGCGACGGCGCGCGCGTCCGGCCCGGCGCCGTCTCCCGCCACGACGAGCGTGCGGGCGGGGTCGCCCTGCAGGGCCGGGTCGCTCCCCGGTCCGGGGGCGGGCGGGACGACGGTCGTGCGGCGGAAGCCCTCGGGCCACGTCTCCTCGGGCGGGAGCGGGGACAGCGGGGCGGGCGGGTGCAGCGGGTCGCGGAACGCGAGGTTGACCTGGACGGGGCCGGGGTGGCGGTCGCGCAGCCCCTGGGCCGCGACGAGCGCGCGACCGAGCGTGCCGAGCAGGTCGCGCACCTCGCCGTCGCGTCCGTCCGGGGCGGGCACGTCGACGGCGTACCGGACGGCGGTGCCGAAGATCCCCACCTGGTCGGTGGTCTGCGAGGCGCCGGTGCCGCGGAGCTCGTGGGGCCGGTCGGCGGTGAGCAGCACCAGCGGCACGCCCGTGTGGTGCGCCTCCAGGACCGCCGGGTGGAGGTTGGCCACCGCGGTCCCGGACGTCGTCACGACGGCCACCGGGCGCGTCACCTCGACCGGCGTTCCGCCGGCGTGCCGCAGCAGGGGCTCGCTGCCCCGCGCGAGGCCGAGCGCCAGGAACCCGGCGGACCGCTCGTCGACGCGCACGTGCAGTGTGAGCCACCGCCGCTCGGCCGCCTCGGCCAGGGCGTACGCGAGCGGCGCGGACCGCGAGCCCGGCGCCAGGACGACGTCGTGCACGCCCTGCTGCACGAGGTCGGCGACCACGGCCCGCGCGGCGACGACCGACGGCGGCAGGGCAGCGCTCATGCGGCCTCCTCGAGGAGCGCGGCGAGGCGCCCGTAGCGGGCGAGCCAGCGGTCGCGGGTCCCGGGATCGGCCTCGGCGTCCGCGAACGCGTCGGCGTCGGGCGCGGGTCGCCGGACCGGCAGGGCGCCGTCGACAGGGAGCAGGGGCTCGGCCACGACGTCGTGCACCAGCAGCTGCGAGGTCGCCAGGCCGCACGCGTACGGCAGGTCGGGCAGCGCGGCCGCGAGCGCCACCCCGGCCGCGAGGCCCACGGACGACTCCAGCGCCGACGACACCACGACGGGGAGCCCCACCTGCTCGGCGAGGTCGAGGCAGGCGCGCACGCCGCCGAGCGGCTGGACCTTGAGCACGACGACGTCCGCGGCGTCCTCGCGCACCACGCGCAAGGGGTCGGCGACGCGGCGGATCGACTCGTCCGCGGCGACCGGGACGGGCGCGCGCAGCCCGCGGCGCACGGCCGCCAGGTCGGGGACGGTGGCACACGGCTGCTCCACGTACTCCAGGCCGCCGGCGGCGGCGTCGAGCACGGGGATGCGGGCCAGCGCCTCGGCGGTGGACCAGCCCCCGTTCGCGTCCACGCGGACCGCGCCGACGCCCGGGCCGTGCAGCTCGTCGAGCGCGGCGCGGACCGCGGCGACGCGCGCCTCCTCCTCGGCGAGCGGCTCGAGGGGCCCGGGCCGGCCGCCCGCGACGGGGCCCCGCTGGGCGACCTTCACCTTGGCGGTGCGGCAGCCGCCGGACGCGAGCACGATCTCGCGGGCCCGCTCGGGGCCGACGGCGGGCACGGTGACGTTGACGGGAACCCGGTCGCGCACGGGGGCGGGGAAGCCGACGTCGGCGGCCTCGCGCGCGGCGCGCAGCCACGTCGCGGACTCCACGTCGTCGTAGTCCCAGAAGGGGGACAGCTCGCCCCAGCCGGCGTCGCCCCGCAGCAGCAGGCCGTCGCGGACGTCGAGGCCCCGGAACCGGGTGGTCAGCGGGGTGCGGTACACCAGTTCACGGAGGAGCTGCACGCGTTCAGGTTACGCGGCGCGCGCGCCGGGACGCCGGGTGGCCCCGTCCGCGGGGACGCTCCGGTCAGTCGGTGAACTCCGTCAGACCCGGCTCGAACGACAGCGGGCTGGGAGCGGGGCGTCCACCGATGCGCTGCGCGTCGCGGCGGACCGTCTCGGCGTCGTACACGAAGATCTCGTGCGCCACGTCCTCCGGGTCGACCACGTCGTCGTCGGGTTCCCGCGTGCTCATGCCTCCAGGGTGCGCCCCGGGAGCACCCAGGACCAGGATGACGTCGGGCGCGCCGCGACCCCGTTCGTCGCGACCGTCAGAGCCAGACCGTCGCCAGCCAGGCCGCGAGCCCGCCCAGCACGAGCAGGCCGACGTTGAGCCAGATCGCCCCGGCCTCCCGACGCGAGGTGCAGCGTGGTGGCCCCGACCTGCAGCGCGACGAGGCCGACGGCGGCGACGAGCGCGAGCCATGGCGCCACGCCCGTCAAGGGCGGCACGACGAGGCCGACCACGCCCAGTAGCTCGAGCGCACCGATCGTCCGGATCAGGCCCAGCGGCAGGTCGTCGACCCACGCCATCATCGGGCGCAGCCGGTCGCGGCTCTGCGCGACCTTCTTCCCCCCGGAATAGAGGTAGACGACGGCGAGCAGTGCGACGACGACCCAGTAGGCGACGGCCATGACGAGCTCCTTGGTTACGCTTGGTAAGTGGCCCCATGATGAGTCCGTGGGGCAGAGCTCACAAAAGGCACACCCGTGTGCGTGACGGCCAGGGAGGTCCACATGTCGTCGTACGAGAAGGCCTGCCTGATCCGGGGGGACGGCGGCCGGACCATCCGCGCGGTGCTCGACCGCGTGGCGGACAAGTGGAGCCTGCTCGTCATCGCCACCCTCGACGGCGGCTCGCTCCGCTTCACCGAGCTCCAGCGAAGCGTCTCCGGAATCTCCCAGCGCATGCTCACGCGCACGCTGCGCGGGCTCGAACGCGACGGGCTCGTGCGGCGCACCGTGCACGCCGAGGTGCCGCCGCGTGTCGAGTACGACCTCACCGCCACGGGCCGCACCCTGATCGGTCCCGCCGTCACGCTCGCCGAGTGGGCCGTCGAGCACAACCCCGAGATCGAGCGGCATCACGCCGAGTACGACCGCCGCCACGCGTCCGGCGAGCCGGCGGCGCCCTGACCCCGCCGCCGTCGCCGGCCCGAGGCTAGGGTGACGCCGTGAGCAGCGCACCACTCCCCCGGCCCGTGTCCCAGACCTTCGACCCCGCCCGCTGGCGCGAGGTCGCCGGGTTCGAGGGGCTCACCGACCTCACGTACCACCGCGGGGTGGAGCGTGACGCGGACGGTGCCGTCGTGCGCGACCTGCCGGTGGTGCGCGTCGCCTTCGACCGGCCCGAGGTGCGCAACGCCTTCCGCCCGCACACCGTCGACGAGCTGTACCGCGTCCTCGACCATGCCCGCATGACGTCCGACGTCGGCACCGTGCTGCTCACGGGCAACGGGCCGTCGCCGAAGGACGGCGGCTGGGCGTTCTGCTCCGGCGGCGACCAGCGCATCCGCGGCCGGTCCGGCTACCAGTACACGACGGCCGAGGACGGCGGCGGCGAGCAGCACGGCGCGGACGCCGTCGACCCCGCCCGCGCCGGTCGGCTGCACATCCTGGAGGTGCAGCGCCTCATCCGCACCATGCCCAAGGTGGTCGTCGCCGTCGTGGACGGCTGGGCCGCGGGCGGCGGGCACTCCCTGCACGTCGTGGCGGACCTCTCGATCGCCTGCCGGGAGCACGCGCGGTTCAAGCAGACCGACGCGGACGTCGGCTCGTTCGACGGCGGCTACGGCTCGGCGTACCTCGCGCGCCAGGTGGGCCAGAAGCGGGCACGGGAGATCTTCTTCCTCGCCCGCGAGTACTCCGCGGACGACGCCGAGCGCTGGGGCGGCGTCAACGAGGTGGCCGAGCACGCCGACCTCGAGGACCTCGCGATCGAGTACGCGCGGACCATCGCGGGCAAGTCCCCGCAGGCCGTGCGGATGCTGAAGTTCGCGTTCAACCTCGCCGACGACGGCCTCATGGGCCAGCAGGTGTTCGCCGGCGAGGCCACCCGCCTGGCCTACCTCACGGACGAGGCCGTCGAGGGTCGCGACGCCTTCCTCGAGAAGCGCGACCCCGACTGGTCGCGCTTCCCGTACGCCTTCTGACGGCCGACCCTGCGGGGGCTGCCGGCGCCCGTCGCCGGTAGCCTCCGGACATGCCGCCCAGGTTCCGTCGCCACGAGCCGATGTCGACGTTCGAGCTCGTGCCGGACGACGAGCGGGAGGACGACGGCCGCCCCGGCCCGGCGGGTGACGACGCCCCCGACGCGGCCCCGCTGCGGCACCGCGCCGCCGAGCGCTGGCGCGGGCTCTCCCGCCGTGGGCGCGTCCTGGTCGCGGGGTCGGCCGCCGTCGTCGTGGTCGCCGTGGCCGCCGCCGCCGTGGTCCCCGGGATGCTCGAGGCCCGCGCCGAGCGCCTGCGCGCCGACGCCGCGCGGGGCCTGCCCGGCGTCGTCACCGACCTGACCGAGCCGCTCGCCGAGACGTGGAAGGTGGCGGCCGGGGAGGGGGGTGTCGCCGTCCTCGCCGACGGCGTGCTGCTCACCTCCGAGGGCACGGTCCTCACCGGGATCGACTCCGGCACCGGCACGGAGATCTGGCAGCAGGACGTCGGGGAGAACCCGACCTGCGCGCCCGGACAGACGTTCGGGCCGCGCGGCGCACTCCCGGCGGAGCGCGTCGTGTGCTTCGGCGGCCCCGACCGCAGCCGCGTCGTCACCGTGCTCGACGCCGCGGGCACCGTCGTCGGCACGCGGGACCTGGACGGCGTGGGAGACCCTCTCGTCGGGGTCGCCTCCACCGAGCCGCAGGCGTGGCCGGCGGCGGACGGGACGATCGCCGTCGTCGCCCCCCTGACCGCCGTCACCGTGCCGAAGCCCGACGACAACTCCCCGGACGCCCTCGTGCGCGCCCTGCGCGGCGCGGGGTGGGCCGACCCCACCCTGCGGCTCGAGGACGCGCTCACCGGCGAGACCGTCGCCGAGGCCACGGTGCGGCTGCTGAACGACCAGCTCGAAGGCTGCGAGCGCTACGAGGAGCACGACGGCAAGGTCACCGTGGAAGCCGTGCCGTGGGTCGACACGTCGGCCACCTGGACCAACCTCTACGTCTGCGGCGGGGGCGTCAGCGTCGCCGCCGACGGCGCGGTGCGCGACCTCGCCACGGCCGGAGGCGCTCCCGAGACCCTGCCCGGAGGGGGCACCGTGGTTCCCGGCGAGAGCAGCAGCACCTACTACGACGCCGCCGGGGACGAGGTCGCCACGGTGCCCGGCTGGCCCCTCCCGCCGCCGGTCGACACCGACCCCGACGGCGCGTTCCTCTCGCTGGAGGGCCCTGCGCAGGACGAGGCCGGCCTCGGTGTGGACAGCGGGGCCGCCACGGGGGACGGCGGCAGCGGCCTCCGCCTCACGGCGTCCGGCCGCGACGGCAGCGCGCTGTGGTCGGTGCCGACCGAGGGCTTCCCGTCGGTGGCGGCACGGGTGGCCGGCACGGTCGTGGTCACGGACGACGCCCGGGTCTTCGCCGTCGACGCCGCGACCGGAGCCGAGCGCTGGTCGCTCGACGACACCCTCGAGCGCGACGACCAGGGTGTGGGCGAACAGGTCGACGGCGTCGTCACCGACGGCACCCGCGTGCTGCTCGCGATCTCCGACGAGACCGGCTCCGACCCGCGGCTGCTGGCCCTCGACGCCCGCGACGGCCGCACCGTCTGGCAGGCGGACCTCCGGGGGAACCTGGGCACGCTCGTCGCCGTCGACGGGCACGTGGTGATGATCTCGGGCACCGGGACGGGCGCCCGCGGCCTCGGCTGAGCAGGGTCGATACCCTCCCTCCATGCCGCCGAGGTTCCGTCGCCCCGAGCCGATGACCACGTTCGAGCTCGTGCCCGACGACGAGCGCGAGCCCGACGACCTGCCCGGCATGCCCGACCCCGACGACGACCGGCCCCGCCGCCTCGCCGCGCTCCGCGACCGCGCCGTCACACGATGGCGGCGCCTGTCCCGACGCAGCCGTGCCACGATCGCCGCGTCCACCGCCGTCGTCCTGCTCGCCGCGACCACCGCCGCCGTCGGCCCCGGCGTGCTCGACGCCCACGACCAGCGCCAGCGCGCCGACGCCGTCCGCGGCCTGCCCGGCGCCGTCGACGACCTGTCGGAGCCGGTCGCCCCGACCTGGTCGCTGCCCGGGGGCTCGGACCTGGAAGCCGTGCTCCCGGACGGGGTGCTCGTCGCCGGTGACGGGCGAGGCGTCACCGCGGTGGACGCCGGCACCGGCGAGACGGTCTGGGAGCACCCGCTCGACGGGGGCGGCAGGTGCGGGACCTCTCCCGCCTTCCGGACCGAGATGCCGGTGACCGTGGAGACAGTCGCCTGCGTCAGCGACGACGCATCCACCGTGACCGTCCTCGACGCGGTGGGCGCCGTGGTCGCCGAGCGCGAGCTGGACTGGGACGGCCTCACCCCGCCCGACGCCGCCCCCGGCGACCGACAGGCGTGGCCGGCGGCGGGCGGGGCCGTCGCGCTGCTCGACACCCGCACCGACGGCACGTCCTCCGTCGAGTGGCAGGAGGGGGACGACCCTGCGGCCGCGCTGCGGAGCCTGCGCGCCGCGGGCTGGCACGACCCGACCCTGCGGCTCGAGGACGCCCTGACCGGCGAGGTCCGCGCCGAGGTCACGGTCGTGCTGAGCCCCGAGGACCTCGCGGGGTGCGGCTCCGTCGTCGAGGAGGCGGGCGAGTCGCGCCTGACCCCCGACGCCTGGGTCATGACCGCGCCCACCTACACCGTCCTCAGCGTGTGCGAGGTCCACCGCGTCCTCACGACGACCGGGGCGGAGATCGAGGGCGACGACGTCGCGACGTCGATCTCCTCGATCGCCGAGGGCGGCTATCTCGTGCCCGGCGACACCAGCACGCTGCTCGACGCCGACGGCACGGTCCGGTCGACGGTCGACGGGTGGGTCCTGACGCCCGCCCTGGACACGGAGCCCGGCGGTCCCGTGCTCGCCCTGCGCGCCGGCACGGACGGTGACGGCACGGCGCTCGTCGCCGTCGGCGAGGAGGACGAGGCGCTGTGGGCCCACCCGATCACGATGCTCACCCTGCCCCTCGCGCGGGTCGGGGACACGCTCGTCGTCGTGGACGAGACGTCGGTCGCCGGTCTCGACGCCGCCACCGGGGAGGAGCGGTGGCGCCTGGCCGATCTGCTCTCCGACAGTCCCGAGGCCGGGGAGTACGTCACCGGGACCGCGACCGACGGCACGCGGCTGCTCCTGGCGATCCCGTCGCCCACGGCCCAGGACGCCGAGACCGGCGAGACGCGGTCCGGCTTCCGCCTGGTCGCCGTGGACCTCCGGGACGGCACGATCGCGTGGGAGTCGCGCGCCGACGACCACGACCTGTGGGGCATGTACGCGGTGGGCGGCCACCTCGTGACCGGCGGCGAGACCGTGTCCGGGCTGGGCTGAGGGCTGGGCTGAGGGCGGCGCAGGGGCGGCGCGCTCAGGAGATCTCCCAGCTCCCGCCGTCCTTCGGGACGAGCTCGATCCACGTGTTGCCCGGGTCGAGCTCCACGGGCTCGCCGTCCCGCGTCAGCTCCACGGGGGACTTCTGGTCCTTCTTCGACCACTGCACCGGGACCGTCTTGCCGCCCGTGGCGAGCACGCCCTTGCCCTTCCCGACCAGCTCGGTCTTGGGCACGGGGTTGCCGGCCGGGTCCTTGTACGTCGTGTTCACCACGTCGACGGACAGCAGCAGCACGTTGGTGGCGGCCAGCCGCTTCCCCGCCGACGAGACCGACTCCTGCGAGCCCTCGCTGCGCAGCCACTGCTTCTGCTTGCCCGACCAGTCCCACACGCTGTGCTGAGCCGGGCTGAGCTTCGCGTCGACGGTGGCGGCCGCCGACCCGTCCGCGCTCGCCGTGCCCTCTCCCGCCGCGTCCGCGTACCGGAACTGGGCGGGCGGGGGCGCCTTCCGGTCGCCGTCCGCCTGGTCGAGGAAGGCCTGCATGTCGCCGACGACGTTGTGCGGGGCGGCGCGGTCCGGGTCGCGGGAGAAGCCGGCGTCGCCGCGGTCCATGATCACGGACTGCGTGCCGGACTTCTCGACCTCCTTGATGAAGGGCGCCTGCCCGCCCGAGTAGGCGAGGATGCCGCCGAGCGGGGCGACGACGTCGGGGTCCATCGGCCGCACCGAGCGCACGGGCTCCACCGTCTTCGGGACGTGCGAGTGGTAGACGGCGACGAAGCGCGTGATGCCGCCCTCGACGACCTCCTCCCAGACCATGTCCGCGTCCTCGAGGCCCGTCTGCGGCCGGGCCTGCGGCGCGTTCTCGATCTTGACGGCGAGCGCCGGACGGGCGGCGACCTCGTCCGACGGCACGCCGGTGAGAGGCCAGGCCGGCGGGATCTCCGGCGCGGGCGGAGCGCCCTTGTCCGCGGTCGTGTCCGGCGACGCGGTGGGCGCGGGCCCGCCGGACGAGCACGCCCCGAGCGCCAGGACGGCGGCCACCGCGAGGGCGGCCGCGGCGCGGACGTGGGGCGTGCGGTGCGTGGCGGTCATGCGTCCTCCGGAGGGCGGCGGGCTGTGCTCGCGGTCACACCTCACCGTATGTCGCCGGCCCCCGGTTCCGGCGTCAACTCACCCGCCAGGACCCGCTCCCGCGCGGCACCAGCTCGATCCACAGGTTGCCCGGGTCGAGCTTCGCCGGCTTCCCGCCGGGCGTCGTGAGGACGATCCGCGAGCGCGTGCCCTTCTTCTTCCAGGTCACGCTCAGCGCCTTGCCCCGGGTGAGGAGCACGCCCTTCCCCGTGCCGACCATCTGCGTCTCGGGGACGGGGGCGCCGCTGGGGTCGCGGTACTTCGTGTTCTTCATCGCGACGGACAGGACCAGCACGTTGCGGGCCCGCAGCTGGCTCCCGGAGGAGATCGACGGGGTGGAGCCGTCGTAGCGCGCGTAGGTCGCGGTCTTCGCCTTCCACCGCCACACCGTGCGCTGCGCCGGCGAGAGCCGGACGTCGGCGACGTGACCGCGGCGGTCGTGGGTCGCGGCCGACCCCTGCCCGGCCTTCGCCGCGTACGAGAACTGCGCGCGCGGCGGCGTCGCACGGCTCTTGTTCGCCTGCTTGGCGAACGTCTTCACCGAGCCGTAGACGTTGTGGGGCGCGTAGCGGTCCCCGCTGCGCCAGAAGCCCGGGTCACCGCTGTCCATCGTCACGGACTGCACCCCCGCCTTCCCCACGGCGCGGATGAACGGCGGCTGCCCGCCCGAGTAGGCGAGGATCCCGTGCATCGGGGCCACGATCGCCGGGTCCATCGGGCGCACGGACCGGACCGGGCCGACGGTGGACGGCAGGGACGAGTGGTAGACGGCGACGTAGCGGCTGATCCCGCCCTCGACCACCTGCTCCCACACGATGTCTGCCGACTGCAGGCCACGCTGCGGGCGCGCCGCGGTGGAGTTCTCGATCTTCACGGCGACGGCGGGGCGGGCCGGGACCTTCGCGGTCCCCGTCCGCTTGCCCGTCAGCGGCCACACCACCGGCTTCGGCTTCGGCTTGGGCTTGGGCTTCACGGGGTCGGGCGGGGTCGCCTTGGGCACGGCGACGTCAGGGGCCGCGGTGACGGTGGGCGGGGCGGCCGGCTTGCCCGCGCCGCAGGCGGCCGTGGTCACCAGCGCGAGCGCGACGAGCGCGGCGGCGGCTCCGGTCCGGGCGCGGCGGGCACCGCGGGCCGGGGTGCGGGGCATCGTGGGCATCCTCGACGTCCTCCTCGACGTGCGTCCGGCGTCGGCCCGCGGGCTCCCCGGGCCGGGACCGGACCACCCTACGGCAGCCCGCCGCCGGCCCGGACCTACCCTGGTGCGGTGCCCGGTCCCTCGCTCCCCCCGCCCGTCGGCGCGCTCCGCGACGCCCTGCGCGCCGCCCTCGACGGCGGCCCCGCCGTCGTCCCGCTCCCCCGGACGACGACGGGCGCGCCGCCCGCCGGGACGACCCTCGTCGTGCGCACGTCCGGCTCGACGGGCACGCCCCGCGAGGTGGCGCTGACGGCCGACGCCCTGCGCGCGTCGGCGACGGCGACGCACGAGCGGCTCGGCGGTGCCGGGCACTGGGTGCTGACGCTGCCGCCCACCCACGTGGCCGGCCTGCAGGTGCTGGTGCGGTCGGCCCTGGCCGGGACGCCGCTGACGGCCGCCGACCCCGACGCCCGCTTCACGCCCGACGGCCTGGCCGACCTGCTGGAGCCCGCCCTCGCCGGCGACGGGCCCGTGTACGTCTCCCTCGTGCCCACGCAGGTGCACCGGCTGCTGGCCGCGGCCCGCGACGGCGCCGCCCGCGGCCTGGCGGCGCTGGCCCGGTGCGGTGCGGTGCTGCTCGGCGGCGCCGCGTCCCCGCCCGCGCTGCTGGCGCAGGCCGCGGACGCCGGGGTGCGCGTCGTCACGACGTACGGCATGTCCGAGACCGCCGGCGGGTGCGTCTACGACGGCGCGCCCCTGCGCGGCGTGCGGGTCCGCGTGCGTCCCGCCGACCCGTCAGGTCCGGCGCGGGGTGTACCGAGCACCGAGCCTGACGGCTCGGGGGCCGTGGGGGTCGTGGAGCTCGGCGGGCCCACGCTCGCCGCGGGGTACCTGGGCGACGACGCCGCCACGGCCGCCGCGTTCCGCACCGACGACGACGGGTCGCGCTGGTTCCGCACCTCCGACCTCGGCCGGCTCGCCCCCGACGGCACGCTGCAGGTGCTCGGTCGCGCGGACGACGTCGTCGTGACCGGCGGCGTGAACGTGGCCCCCGCGCCCGTGGAGGCGCTGGTCGGCGAGCTGCTGGGGGGCGAGGCGTGCGTCGTCGGCGTCCCGGACCCGGAGTGGGGGCAGGCCCTCGTCGCCGTCGTCGCGCTCCCCTCCGCATCGAGCGTGCTCGCGCCGCTCGCCCCCGACGACGTGGCGCGGGTGCGGGCCGCCGTCGCGACTAGGCTGGGTGCGCCGTCTGCGCCCCGCCGCGTGTACCGGGCGCCCGCGCTCCCCCTGCGCGGTCCCGGCAAGGTGGACCGCGGCGGCGTCGTCGCCCTCGTCCGCGAGCACGAGGCGCGCGCCTGACCTGCTCGCGACCCGCGACGCCCGGGCGCCGCACCGACGGACGGAGAACCATGGCCAGCTCGAGCGAGTGGATCGCCGGCGCACGACCCCGCACGCTGCCGGCGGCGGCGGCCCCCGTGCTCATCGGCTCCGGGGCCGCGGCCGACATCGACGCCTTCGCCTGGCTGCCCGCCGTGCTCGCGCTCGGCGTCGCGCTCGCCCTGCAGGTGGGCGTCAACTACGCCAACGACTACTCGGACGGCGTCCGCGGCACCGACGTCGACCGTGTGGGCCCGTTGCGGCTCACGGCCTCCGGCATCGCGGCGCCGGGCCGCGTCAAGGGCGCCGCGTTCGGCTCGTTCGCGGTCGCCGGCGTCTTGGGGCTCGCCCTGTGCGCCGTGACCGGGCACTGGTGGCTGCTGGCCGTGGGCGTGCTGTGCGTGCTCGCGGCCTGGTTCTACACCGGCGGCAAGCACCCCTACGGGTACGCGGGCCTCGGCGAGGTCGGCGTGTTCGTGTTCTTCGGGCTCGTCGCGACGCTCGGCACCACGTACACGCAGGCCGACACCCTCACCTGGCCGTCCGTGCTGGGCGCCGTCGGCGTCGGGATGATCGCCTGCGGCCTGCTCATGGTGAACAACGTGCGCGACATCCCGACCGACGTCGTCGCGGGCAAGCGCACCCTCGCCGTCCGGCTGGGCGACCACCGCGCACGCCGCTGGTACGCGGCGTGCATCGTGCTGCCCGTGGTGCTGGGGATGGTGTGCGCGGCGTGGTCGCCGTGGGCGATGCTCGTCACCGTGCTGCTGCTGCCGGCCGCGCTGCTGGTGGTCCCCGTCATGGCCGGGGCCCGCGGGCCGCTGCTGGTGCGGGTGCTCGCCGGCACCGGCATGTTCGAGCTGGCGTACGGCGTGCTGCTGGGGCTGGGCCTGGCGCTCTAGGCCCGGCGCTCGGAACCGCCTGCGGCGGTCCCGGCGCTGCCGGCACCGTCCGCGGGCTCCGTGGGCTCAGCGGACTCAGCGGACTCAGCCGACTCAGCCGACTCAGCGGACTCCCGGTCCATGACGGCGTCCTCGAAGTCGGTGTCCACGTCGTGCTTGGCCGAGCCGTCCTTGCGGCGCTGCTCCTTCTCCGCGAGCCAGACGGCCGCGGCCTCGCGCGGCCCGGCGAGCGCCAGGTAGGACACGGCGAACGCCACGACGGCGGCGACGAGGACGAGGAGCCAGCTGCGCAGGCCGAGCACGTAGCCGGCGCCGAGCGCGGCGACGAACAGCAGGATCCGCCAGACGGTGTACATCACGAGGGGCACCCGTCCAGGGTAGGCGCGATTCCTGAGCACTCCGACGCCGAACTAGGCTGGGGGCATGTTCGCGCGTGTGATCCTGCCGCTGCTCGTGGTGGGGCTCGCCCTGTATGCCCTCCTCGACCTCGCCGGCTCCGACGAGGAGGAGCGCGGTGGCCTCCCCCGGTGGCTGTGGGCGGTGATCATCGTGCTGCTGCCGCTGTTCGGCGCCGTCGCGTGGATCGTCGTCAAGCAGGCGAGCCGCCGCGCCTCCGGCGGCCGTGGGGACTCCTCGCGGCCGGGCCGTCGCGGCCCCTCCGGCCCGCGCCGCCCTTCCGGGCCCGTGGCCCCCGACGACGACCCCGAGTTCCTCTGGCGCCTGGAGCAGGAGAAGCGCCGCCGCCAGCGCGAGTCCGGCGGCAACGGCGACGCCCCCTGAGGGCATTGGGGCACTGGGGGCGACGCCCCTGAGGCGTGAGGGCGACGGCCCTGAACCGTGGGCACGACAGAGGGGACCGTCCGGTGCGGACGGTCCCCTCTGTCGTGCCCCGAACTGTCGTGCCCCGAAGCCCTGGTGGGTCAGGCGTCGGTGTTGAGGCCCGAGTACGAGTGCTTGCCGTTGAAGATCAGGTTCACGCCGGTGAAGTTGAACAGCACGCACAGGTAGCCGACGATCACGAACCAGGCGGCGCGGCGGCCGTCCCAGCCCCGCGTGGTGCGGGCGTGCAGGTAGGCCGCGTAGACGACCCAGATGACGAAGCTCCAGACCTCCTTGGGGTCCCAGCCCCAGTAGCGGCCCCAGGCGTGCTCGGCCCAGATGGCGCCGCCGATGATGGTGAAGGTCCACAGCACGAAGCCCACCGCGTTGAGGCGGAAGGACAGCGCCTCCAGGGACGTCGGCGTCGGCACGCGGTCGAGCCAGCGGAAGCCCGGGCGCTGGAGGTACGGCGAGCCCGAGTCGCGGCTGTCGCGCACGAGCTGCAGCACCGACGAGACGAACGCCACCGTGAAGATGCCGGTGGCGCTGATCGCCACGCCCACGTGGATGACGAGCCAGTAGTTCTGCAGCGCCGGCTGCACGCCGGTGGCCGCCACGTAGAAGACGTTCAGGCCGAGCACGAGGAACAGCACCGCCAGGCCGGTGACGAACGCGCCGAGGAACTTGAAGTCCTTGCGCACGTTCATGCCGAGGAACACGGCGAGGGCCATGAAGGAGCCCACCAGCGTGAACTCGTACATGTTGGCCCACGGCGTGCGGCCCGCGGCGATGCCCCGCAGCACGATCGCCACGAGCAGCATGGCGGTGCCCAGCCACGTCGTCGACATCGCGATCCCGGCCGCGCGTCGGCGGGCGGGGGCCGGCGGCGCCGCCCCACCGCCCTTCGCGTCGGCGGGAGCTTCCGGCGCCGGAGCACCGGCCCCCACCGCGACCGGGGTGCGCGCCTCGGCGCGGGCGTCGGCCCGCTGCTCGGTGCGGCGGCCGAGGTCGATCGCGAACGCGACGAGCGCGATCGTGAGCGCCGTGGCCGCGCCCCACACGAGCAGCACGCTCAGCTCGGCGATCTGCATGGTCAGTCCTCCGTGGCTGTCTTCGGGTTGTCGTCGGGCGTGTCGTCCACCCGGCCCGGCACCGCCGCCAGGGCCTTGTCGACCTCACGCTGCAGGCCGGCGTCGTCACCGCGCGCGAGCCCGGCGAGCTCGACGTGCGTGACGGACCGACCGTCGTCGTCCGTGGTCTCCCATGATCGCACCCACACGCGACGGCGCGGCGTGAACAGCGAGATCGCGAGGCCGCCCAGGGCGAGCAGGGCGAAGGTGAGCACCCAGGCGAGCGACGGGTCGTGGCGCAGGTCGAGCGCGACGTACCGCGGCACGTCCTCGCCGAGCGTCACCGTGCCGAGGCCGTCCGGCAGCTCGACGGTCTCCCCCGGCTTCACCAGGAGCTTGATCGTCGCGCCGTCCTCGTCCACCGACGGGGTGAGGCTCGCGGTGTCGAGGCGGTACACGTTCTGCGGCACGCCGTCGTCCAGGCCCAGGTCGCCGCGGTACACCTCGAGCACCATCAGCGGGTTCTGCGGCTGCGGGAAGACGGAACGGGCGGACCCGTCCGCGTCGACGACGGCGGTGGGCAGGAAGTAGCCGACCAGGCCGATCTGCTCCTGGCCCTTCGACACGTCCGGCACCTTCACGACGCCGCGCGACGTGTACATGGTGTCCTCGGGCAGGAATGGGACCCGGCCGGAGAACGCCAGCTCGCCGGCGCCGTCCTTCACTGTGATCTCCGGCGCGAAGCCGTTGCCCTGCAGGTAGATCTTGGCGCCGTCGACCGTGAGCGGCTCGTTCACCTTGATCGTCTCGGCGTGCGACGAGCCGTCGGGCTCGGTGGCCGTCACGTACGCGGTGAAGTCGCGCGCCTGGGCGAACGCCACCGTGTCGGAGGCGAACGTCGACTCGAACGAGTCGAGGGTCATGGAGAACGGCGACAGCGACGACGGCCGGAACCAGGCGCCCTTGTCGAAGGTGTCGTAGTCGACGACGGCGTTGGCGAAGCCGCGGCCCTCCGTGACGATCGCCTGGCCGCGGTAGTGCATGAGCTGGCCGAGGGCGACGGAGACGAGCAGGCCGAGCAGCGCCAGGTGGAACAGGAGGTTGCCGGACTCGCGCAGGTAGCCGCGCTCGGCGGCGACGGTGCGGGTGGCCGGGCGCCCGAGGCGGGGCTCCTCGGCGCCGACGTCCACCCGGAAGGTGGGCAGCCGGCGCAGCGGCCCGCGCAGGTGGGTGGCGACGGCGTCGACCACCTCGTCCGGCGACGCCGTCGTGCCGGCCTCCGCCGTCGCGGGGAAGCGGCCGAACCGCACCGGGGTCTTCGGCGGGCGGTTCCGCAGGGCGCGGGCGTGCGCGATCGTGCGCGGCAGGATGCAGCCCACCAGCGAGATGAAGAGCAGCAGGTAGATCGCGGAGAACCAGACGGAGCTGTAGACCTCGAAGAAGCCGAAGCGGTCCAGCCACTCCCCCAGGGTCGGGTGGTCGCCGAGGTACTCGAGCACGGCCGCGGCGTCCTGGCCCCGCTGGGGCAGGATCGAGCCGGGCACGGCCGCGACGGCGAGCAGCATGAGCAGCATGAGCGCCACGCGCATGCTCGTCAGCTGACGCCACGTCCAGCGGAGCGTGCCGCGCCAGCCCAGGGAGGGCAGGGTCGGGGTGCCACCGGGCTTCTGCGGCCCGTCCGCGGGCGCGGACGGGGCGTCGTCCGGACGGCCCTCGACGAACGCGTCGTTGATGCCCTCGGGGCGGTAGGTCGCCTTCTCGCTCATCACACCACCGTCGCGAATCCGCTGACCCAGCCCTGGAGCTGGCTGGTCCACGCGGCCCAGAGGCCCGTGACCAGCGCCAGGCCGACCAGCACCAGCAGGGCGCCGCCGGCGCGCTGGATGGCCAGGCGGTGGCGACGCAGGAAGCCGAGCATGCGCTGCGACGACTGCAGCCCGAGCGCGACCAGGAGGAACGGCACGCCCAGCCCGATGCAGTACGCGATGCCCAGCGCGATGCCGCGCCCGGCGGACGCCTGGTCGAGCGACAGCGCCTGGACGGCGGCGAGGGTGGGGCCGATGCAGGGCGTCCAGCCCAGGCCGAACACGACGCCGAGGAGGGGCGCTGCCCACAGGCCCGCCTGGGGGCTGAGGTGCATGCGCCGCTCGCGCTGCAGGAACGGCATCGCCCCGAGGAACGCGAGACCCATGAGGATCACGACGACCCCGAGGACCCGCATGATCGTGGTCTCCCACTGCACGAGGTACGAGCCGAGCGCCCCGGCCGCGGCCATGAGCGCCACGAACACCGCGGTGAAACCGAGCACGAACAGGGCCACGCCCGCGACGACGCGCCGGCGGCCCGGGTCCCGCGGCGCCCCGGGGCGGGCCTGCGACCCGCCGGCCGTGGCGGCGGCCATCCCGCTGACGTACCCGACGTAGCCGGGCACGAGCGGCAGCACGCACGGCGAGGCGAACGACACGAGGCCGGCGATCAACGCCACCGGCAGCGCCAGCAGCATCGAGCCGCTGAACGCCGTGACCGCGAAGGTGTCACCCATCAGGCGCCCTTCGCCGCGCCGTCGCCCGAGCCGCCGGACGACTCGGCGAGCACCTCGTCGACGATCGCGTCGAGCGTGGACGCCTCCGCCTGCCCGATGACGCGCGCCGCGACGCGGCCCTCGGCGTCGAGCACGACGGTTGACGGGACGGCCTGCAGCGGCACGACGCCCGAGAGCTTGGCCACGACCTTCCCGGTGCTGTCCGCGACGGACGGGTACGGGACGTCGAAGGTGCGCTGGAACGAGGTGGCGGCGCCTGCCTCGTCCTCCGTGTTGATGCCCAGGACGCGCACGCCGTCCGCCTCGCGGTCGTTCGCGAGAGCCACGAGGTCGGGGGCCTCGGCGCGGCACGGCGCGCAGCCGGCGTACCAGGTGTTCACGACGACGACGTCGCCGAGCCAGTCGGCGGTGCTGACGTCGTCGCCCTCGAAGGTGGTGCCCTGCACGGTGACCACGTCGCCGCGGTCGCCCGCGTCCCACTGCTTCACCGAGCCGTCGCCGGAGACGAAGCCCTGGCCGACGACGTCGCCGGCGCCCGAGTCCTGCGCGCCGCACGCGGCGAGGAGGCCGAGGCCGAGGACGGCGCCGACCGCCGCGGACGCGCGCCGGAGCGCGCGCGAGGAGGTGGTGCGCATCATGCCCCCGGCACCGGGTCGGCGCCCGCGAGCAGGTCGGCGGCGGGCTCGGTGTAGTGCAGGCCGACGAACGTGTCGCCCTCGAACCGCAGCGACGTCATGGACGCCAGGGAGCACTCGCGCCGGCGCGGGTCGTGCGCCAGCGAGCGGGCCTCGAACGAGCGCCGCGTCACCCACACGGGCAGCTGGTGGCTGACCAGCACCACCTCGTGGCCGGCGTACGCGCGGCGGGCGTCGTCCACCGCGGCGCGCATGCGCGCGACCTGCGCGGCGTACGGCTCGCCCCACGACGGGCGCAGCGGGTTCCACAGGAAGCGCCAGTAGCGGGGGTGGGCAAGCTGCGCCGGGTTGCTCCCGATCGTCGTGCCCTCGAAGTGGTTGCCGGCCTCGACGAGGCGGTCGTCGGTGGCGAGGGTCAGGCCGAAGGCCTGGGCCGTCGGGGTCGCGGTCTCCTGCGCGCGCTGCAGCGGGGACGCGACGACGCCGGCGACGTCGTGGCCCGTCCCGGACAGGTGCTCCGCCACGCGGCGCGCCATCGCCTGACCGCGATCGGACAGGCGGTAGCCGGGGATGCGCCCGTAGAGGACCCCGTCCGGGTTGTGGACCTCGCCGTGCCGCACGAGATGGACGGTGGTGGTGGCCATGGGTCCCAGTGTCCCAGAACTCCGGGGTACCCAGGTCCCGTCCAGCCAGGGGTGACGGCGCTCACGCCCCGGGTGCGGGACCGTCCTGCGGCGACTCGGCGGGAGGCACGCCCGCACCCGGCTCGCCCGCGAGCTCCACGGCGGGGTCGAGACCCTTCGCGGTGGCGGCGACCTTCGCCATCGCGCGGCCCAGGACCGCCATCTCGGCGGGGTCGAGGGCGTCGACCAGCAGCCGCCGGACGGCGGTGACGTGGCCCGGCGCGGCGTCGACGAGCGCGGCGTACCCGGTGTCGGTCATGACGCAGTTCACGCCGCGCCGGTCGCCCGGCACGGGGGTGCGGACCACGAGCCCGCGCTGCTCCATGCGGTCGACGGTGTGCGTGAGCCGGCTGCGCGACAGGGCGAGGAACTCCGCGAGCGCCGACATCCGCAGCGTGCGCTCGGGCGCCTCGGAGAGCTGGACCAGCAGGTGGTACTCGCCGAGCGTCACCGGCAGCCCCTCGTCGTGCGCGGTGCCCAGCGCCTCGAAGAAGCGTGCCGTCCCCTCCAGGAAGCGTCGCCACGCCCATTGCTGGCTCTCGTCGAGCCATCGCGTCTCCGCGTCCTCGCGCTGCCGCGCCTCGTTCGTCCCGCCCACGGGAATAGGTTACGAGACCGGCGTGTTCTCCCCCTCGTGACGGTAGTTGAGTGCTCAACTACCTAGTGACACCGACCGCACGACCTACTCCGAGGAGACACCCATGACCGCGCTGCCCGCAGGCCTGAACACCGGTACCTACGCCATCGACACCGCCCACTCCACCGCCTCCTTCTCCGTGCGTCACGCGGGGATCGCCAAGGTGCGCGGCACGATCGCGATCACCGGCGGCTCGATCACCGTGGGCGACGACCTCGAGTCCTCCAACGTCGCGGCCGAGCTGGACGCGGCGTCGGTCAACACGAACGACGAGAACCGCGACAACCACCTGCGCAGCGCCGACTTCTGGCACGCGGAGGAGAAGCCGGTCTGGAGCTTCGTCTCCAAGGGCATCTCGACGGACGGCGACGACTACACGATCGCCGGCGACCTCACCATCAACGGCGTGACCAACTCCGTGGAGCTCCCGACCGAGTTCACCGGCACCGCCACCGACCCGTTCGGCAACGCCCGCGCCGGGTTCGAGTCGCAGATCGAGATCTCCCGCAAGGAGTACGGCCTCACGTGGAACGCCGCGCTCGAGACCGGCGGCGTCCTGGTGGGCGACAAGGTCAAGATCGCCCTCGACGTCTCGGCCATCAAGCAGGCCTGAGCCCGCTCCCTCCCCGCGAGGCAGCTCGCAGAGCGCCGAGGTCGTCCGAGCCGGACGACCTCGGCGCTCTCTCGTACCGGCCCGGCGCGACCGCTATCTCGCGGCGGTGCCGTTCGTCGCCGCGCGGGCGGCGGCGTGGAACGCCAGGATCTGCAGCTCGCCGGCCACGTCCACCGAGCGCACGACCACGTCGTCGGGCAGCTGGAGCGCGACGGGCGCGAACGACAGGATCTCGCGCACGCCGCAGCCCACGATGCGCTCGGCGATCGGCTGCGCCACCGGCCCCGGGGTGGCCAGGACCACCATCGACACCCCCGTGCGCGCCAGCACCTCCTCGAGCCGGTCGACGTGCTCGATGGTCAGGCCCGCCGCCGTCCGGCCCACGACCTGCGGGTCCGCGTCGAGCAGCGCCACCACCTGGAAGCCGCGCGCCGCGTAGCCCGAGTAGTTGGCCAGGGCGTGCCCCAGGTTGCCGATGCCGACGATCGCCAGCCGGTGCTCGGACTCCAGCCCCAGCGCCGTCGCGATGTACTGCGCCAGCGACTGCACGTCGTAGCCCACCCCGCGCGTGCCGAACGACCCCAGGTAGGACAGGTCCTTGCGCAGCTGCGCCGACCCCACCCCGGACCGTTCCGCCAGTTCCGACGACGACGTCGTCGTCACCCCGGCCTCCGCCAGGTCACGCAGGGCGCGCAGGTAGTACGGCAGCCGCGCCACCGTCGCGGCCGGCACCGTCGCCTCACCGAGCTCGATCACTCCGTCGTCCTCCCCGGGCTCAGCGCGCCAGCCGGCGCGCCAGCCGCGCGCCGTCCACCCGCCAGAAACCCTGCTGCACGCCGTCCACCTCGACGACGGGCACGTAGTCCCCGTACCTTCCCACCAGATCACCGCCCGGCGCGTCGTCGACCTCGATGTCGATCTCGCGCCATGCCTCCCCCGCCGCCTCGCACACGTCCGTGACGACCGCCCGAGCGTCCTCGCACAGGTGGCAGCCCTGCTTCGTGTACAGCAGCACCCGGGGTTCACCTGCGGATCCCTGCGGCATGCTCACCTACCAAGCCTAGCCGCGCCGATACAGTGGACCGCATGCCGTCGCCCGCCGAGTCGTCCACGCCGGTGCGCGCCGCAGCGTTCTTCGACGTCGACAACACGATCATCCGCGGCGCCAGCGCGTTCCACCTGGCACGCGCCCTCTACCAGCGCCGGTTCTTCGGGACCCGCGACCTGGTGCGGTTCGCGCTCATCCAGGCGAAGTACCTGGTGTTCGGGGAGTCGCGCACGCAGATCGAGTCGGTGCGCAGCCGTGCCCTGTCGCTCATCGCCGGCCGTTCCGTGGCGGAGATCACCGCCGTGGGCGAGGACGTGTACGACACCGTCCTCGAGCTGCGCATCTTCCCGGGCACCAAGCGCCTGCTCGACGAGCACCTCGCCGCCGGCGACCAGGTGTGGCTGGTGACCGCGACCCCCGTGGAGATCGGCGGCCTCATCGCGCGCCGCCTGGGCGCGACCGGCTGCCTCGGCACCATCGGCGAGCACTCCGGCGGCTTCTACACCGGCCGCCTCGTGGGCGACCTCATGCACGGGGAGGCGAAGGCCGCCGCCGTGCGCGAGCTCGCGGAGCGCGAGGGCATCGACCTGTCCGCCTCGTACGCGTACGGCGACTCGCTCAACGACCTGCCGATGATGCGCACCGTGGGGCACCCGTGCCCCATCAACCCCGACACCCGCCTGCGCCGGCACGCCAAGGAGGTGGGCTGGCCCATCCGCGAGTTCCGCGGGCGCGGGCGCCGCGTCGCGGGCCGGGGCATGAAGACCGCGTCGTGGGCGGGCGCCGCCTGGGTGGCGGGCCTGGCCCTGCGCAGCATCCAGAAGCGCCTGCGCGGCCGCTGACGGCACCCTCGCCACGCCGGCGGCACGTCCGGACGGGCGACACCGGTCCGGACGTGCGAACGGGCCCGGCGCCTCCGTGGAGGTGCCGGGCCCGTTCGTGCTCGCTGCCCGCCGGGATCAGCCGGCGGACGAGCTCACTTCTTGTTGCGACGCTGGTGACGCGTCTTCCGCAGCAGCTTGCGGTGCTTCTTCTTCGCCATGCGCTTGCGGCGCTTCTTGATGACGGAGCCCATGAGGTCCTCACAATGCTTGTCGGTCGGTGGAACACGGTTGGTCCCAGGAGCCCTGTCTCCAGGAGCAGCCGACCAACGCGGAAAAGTCCGTCCCCCAGGGTACCCGATGCTGAGGGGCTGCCTGACCCGGCGGCTACCGCGCGCGCAGGATGACGGCACCGAGGTCGTCGACGTTCCGGCGCAGCTCGTCCCTCCACTCGGGCGCCCCGGGTTCCATCGGGGGGCCGTCGGGGGAACCGCCCGACCAGAACGCCCCGCTGCCCACCGCGGCGGCGTAGCCGATCAGGGCGGTGCTCACGAGGCGCTCGACGCGCGGCAGCTGGTCGGGGTCGACGCCGGCGTCCCGCAGGATCCCGTACGTCGCCTCCATGACGCGGATCGCCTCGGGAGCCCGGTACGGCCGGTTGAGCACGAGCAGGAACGCCTCGGGGTGCCGGACGGCGGCGTCGAGCAGCTGCTGCGCGACGGCGTGCAGGCGGGGCCGCCACTCGGCGGGGAGGTCGCCGGTGGCGACGTCGGCGAGCACCCGGCCGACGAGGGCGTCGAGGATCTCCGCCTTGTCGGCGAAGTGCCGGTAGAGCCCCATGGCCGACAGCGACACCCGCTCGGCGACGGTCCGCATGGAGAGCCGCTCCACCCCGACCTCGTCCGTGAGCTCGAGCGCCGCCCGGAGGATCTGTTCGCGCCGGACGGCCGTCTGCTGCTTCTTCCCCGTCATGTATACAGTGTACGCATGACCCGGTCCGGACTCCCCGAGCTCGTGCGTGCGCCGTCGCGCGTGCCGCTCGTGATGCTGGTCGTGGCCAACCTCGTGTCCACCGTCGGCGGCGCGATGAGCCTGGTGGCGCTGCCGTGGTTCGCCTTCTCGATCACCCGGGACCCCGCCCTCACCGGTGTCGTCGCCGCGTGCGAGTTCACCGCCGTCGTGGTCGCCTCGGCCTGCGCAGGGTGGTTCATCCAGCGGCTCGGCGCCCGCGGCACGCGCGTGCTGTCGGACGTGGTCAGCGGCGTCGCCGTCCTGGCCGTCCCCGCGCTGTTCGAGCTCGGCGCGCTCCCCTTCGGGCTCCTGCTCGCCCTCGTCGCCGTCAACGGGTTCCTGCGGACTCCCGCGGTGGCGGCGAGCTACCTGCTGCTCGCGGGAGCCGCCGAGCGCGGCGGGACGACGACCGGCGCCGTGAGCGGGCCGTACCTGGCGTCCCTCGCGCTCGCCGGGGCGATCGGGGCACCGGTCGCGGGCGCGGCGATCGCCGCGGCGGGCGCGCCGCTGGTCCTCGTCGGGGACGCGGTGACGTTCCTGGTGTCCGCACTGCTGGTCCGGGGCTTCCTGCCCCGGTTCGAGCCCGAGGACACGCAGGAGCGGCCGCCGACGGTCGCCGGCGCGCTGCGCGTCATCGGGCGGAGCCCGGTGCTGCGGCTGATGCTCGCGGGGTCCCTGGTGCTGGGGCTGCTGTCGTCCGCGTGGGCCACCGTGATCGCTCCCGTGTACGGGACGGAGGTCCTGCGCAGCCCGGCCGCCCTCGGGTTCGTGCTCACCGCGCAGAGTGTCGGCAGCATCCTGGGTGCGTGGTCGAGCGCACGGGTCGAGCGCCGCCTGTCCCGCCGCCGCCTCGCGCCGCTCGCCGTCGTGACGGCGGTCGTGCCGATGTTCCTGGCGCTCGGCACCGCCGCGCCGCTGGGCGTCCTCCTCCCCGTGGCCTTCGTCTTCGGGACCGCGGGAGGGGTCTACGGCACGATGTTCGTCAACGTCGAGTACGCGACCGTGCCGCGCCACCAGCAGGGCCACGTGTTCGGCGTCGTCACCGCCCTCGGGCAGACCAGCTCCGCCGTCGGCCCGCTGCTCGCCGGCGTCGTCGTCGGCACCGCCTCGTTGCGGGTGTTCAGCGCCGCCGCGATCGTCGCCGGGCTCGTGACGGCCGCCGCCCTGCTCCTCGCGGCACCGCGGCGGGGACCGCGCGGGCGCCGGACCACGTGACCCTCGTGGGGCCGCGGGGCCGTCCGGCCGGCCGGTCCCCTAGTCCCGGTACGGGTCCAGCCCCCACGTGGGGAACACGTGCCGGCGGGTGGCGAGGATCGCACGGTCGACGTCGTCGGCCGGGTCGTAGCCGTCCCCCCAGGGGCGCCAGGAGATCTCGCCGCCGGCGAGCCGCTCGGCCGGGTCGAGCCCGGAGAGCTCCTCCACCTCGCGGCGCCAGGACTCGGGCAGCTCCAGGCACGCGGGCAGGGGCGCGTGCGCGGCCTCCGCGACGAGGCTCGCCCACACCAGCGGCACGACGTCGACCACCGCGTACCCGCCGCCGCCGAGCGCCACCCAGCGGCCGTCGGCGAGCTCGTGCGCGAGGGCGTGCACCCACCGGGCGGCGGTGCGCTGCGCCGCCACGCCCACGTCGAGGTCCGTGAGGGGGTCGTTGCCGTGCGCGTCGCACCCGTGCTGCGACACGATCACCTGCGGCCGGAACTCGCGGACCACCGCCGGCACGACGGCGTCCACGGCCCGCAGCCAGTGCGCCCCGTCGGTGCGGGGCGGCAGCGCGACGTTCACCGCCGTGCCCTGCGCCGCGGTGCCGCCCGTGTCGCCCGCGTTGCCGGTGCCCGGGAACAGCGTGTGCCCGTCCTGGTGCACCGACACCGTGAGGACGCGCGGGTCGTCCCAGAAGATCGACTCGACCCCGTCGCCGTGGTGGGCGTCCAGGTCGACGTACGCGACGCGCTCCGCACCGAGGTCGAGCAGCCGCTGCACGGCCGCCGCGGCGTCGTTGTAGATGCAGAACCCGGACGCCGCGCCGCGCTGCGCGTGGTGCATGCCGCCCGCGATGTTCACGCCGTGCTGCACGTGCCCCGACCACACCGACTCCGCGGCGTCCACCGACGCGGCGACGAGCCGGGCGCCCGCCTCGTGCATGGTCGGGAACACCGGGTCGTCCTCGGTGCCGAGCCCGCGCGCGAGGTCCGGGGCGCCGGTCGCGGCCGCGCGGCGCACCGCCGCGACGTAGGCGGCGTCGTGCACCGACTCGATGACCTCGTCGGGGGCCGGCTCGACGTCGGCCAGCTCCAGCGTGGGCTCGTCGAGGAGGCCGAGCTCCGCCACGAGCCGCATGGTCAGGTCGAGCCGGGCGGGCGCCATCGGGTGCCCGGGGCCGAAGTCGTAGCGCAGGAGCTCAGGGCTCCACAGCAGCCGGGCGACGCGCATCCCGTCACGGTAGCCGACGGCGTGGCAGGCTGTGCCCAGCGACTGAAGGGCGAGAGGGGACAGGGTGCCGGGGACGTGGGGCGGTCGCGGGCTCTCGCTGCGCGGTTGGGCCAACCGCGCCGCCCGCGAGTACCCCGCGAGGCTCGCCATGACGGTGTTCGCCGCCGTCATCACCGTGATCTGGCTGCTGCTCCTCACCCCGTGGGCGACGGCGTCCGGCCGCGGCGCCTCCATGGTCGACGCGCTGTTCACCGCGACGTCGGCGGTCTGCGTCACCGGCCTCGTCGTGCAGGACACCGCCACCTACTGGTCGGAGTTCGGGCACGTCGTCATCCTCGTCGGCATCAAGGTGGGCGGCCTGGGCGTGATGACGCTGGCGTCGCTGCTCGGCCTCGCCGTGTCGCGCCGGCTAGGCCTCACGCAGAAGCTGCTGACGGCGTCGGAGACGAAGACCGAGCGGCTCGGCGAGGTCGGCGCGCTGCTGCGCACCATCATCATCACCGCCACGACCATCGAGCTGTGCCTGTCGCTGCTGCTCTTCCCCCGCTTCCTCGCCCTCGGCGACCACGCGGGGACCGCGGCCTGGCACGCGCTCTTCTACGGCATCTCGTCGTTCAACAACGCGGGGTTCGTGCCGACGCAGGAGGGGCTGCTCCCGTTCGCGTCCGACTGGTTCGTCCTGGTGCCGATCGCCCTCGGCGTGTTCATCGGCTCGCTCGGCTTCCCCGTCATCCTCAACGTCATCACCAACCGCCGCCGCAAGCACAAGCACTGGGTCCGGGCCCTGTCGCTGCACACCAAGCTGACGGTCACCACCAGCCTCGCGCTCCTCGTGGCCGGCGCGATCCTCATCGGCGCGATGGAGTGGAACAACCCCGCGACCTTCGGCGACCAGGACTTCGCGACCAAGATCCTGTCGTCGGTCTTCGCGTCCGTGATGCCGCGCTCGGCGGGCTTCAGCTCCGTGCCGGTGCACGAGATGACGCAGGAGACCTGGCTGCTCACCGACGCCCTGATGTTCGTGGGCGGCGGCTCCGCGTCCACCGCGGGCGGCATCAAGGTCACGACCTTCGCCGTGATGCTCCTCGCCATCGTCGCCGAGGCCCGCGGCGACGCCGACACCGAGGTGTTCGGCCGCCGCATCCCCCGAGACACCCTGCGCCTGTCGATCGCGGTCGTCTTCGTGGGCGCCACGGCCGTGCTCGTGTCGTGCCTGGCCCTGCTGCGTCTCACCGACCTGCGCCTGTCCGAGGCGCTGTTCGAGGTCATCTCCGCGTACGCCACGGTGGGCCTGTCGACCGGCGTCACCGCGGGCCTGCCCGACGCCGCGAAGTACCTGCTGTGCGCGCTGATGTTCGTGGGGCGCGTCGGCGTCATCTCGCTGCTCGGCGCCCTGGCGCTGCGCGACCGGCGACGCATCGTACGCTTCCCCGAGGAACGCCCGATCATCGGGTGACCCCACCTGACGACCTGCGTGAAGACGACCTGCCGGAAAGAGGAGAACCGTGGCGGACAAGAAGGCTCCCGCGCGCGACGCGGGCGTGCTCGTCATCGGCCTGGGGCGCTTCGGCTCGTCGCTCGCGACGACGCTGGACCGGCTCGGGCAGGACGTGCTCGCCGTCGAGCGCGACGAGAAGCTCGTGGCGCAGTGGTCGGGCCGCCTGCCCCTGGTGGAGGCCGACGCGTCGGAGTCGGAGGCCCTGATCCAGCTCGGCGCCAAGGACTTCGGCGTCGCCGTCGTCGGCGTGGGCACGGAGCTCGAGGCGTCCGTGCTCATCACGGCCAACCTCGTGGACCTCGGGACGCCGCAGATCTGGTCCAAGGCCATCTCGGCGGAGCACGGCCGCATCCTCACCCGCATCGGCGCGCACCACGTCGTCTACCCCGAGGCCGACGCCGGCTCCCGCGTCGCGCACCTCGTGAGCGGCAAGATGCTCGACTACATCGAGGTCGAGGACGGCTTCACGATCGTCAAGATGCGCCCGCCGAAGGAGATGCAGGGCTTCACGCTCGCGCAGTCGGACATCCGCAAGCGCTACGGCGTCACCGTCATCGGCGTGAAGTCGCCCGGCGTCGAGTTCACCTACGCGACGCCCGAGACCCGCGTGAGCGCCAACGACCTGCTGGTCTGCTCCGGCCACGCCGACCTGCTGGAGCGGTTCTCCGCCCGCCCCTGAGGCCCGCGGGGAGACGGGACCCTCAGGCGGTCCGACGGCGCAGGGTGGCGACGCCGAGGACGACGGCGCCGACGATGAACAGCGCGATGGCGCCCACCGCGCCCTGCACGTCCGCCCACTCGCCGCCGGCGGCGAGCGTCTGCATGGCCTCCACCGCGTAGGTGAGCGGGAAGACGCGCGAGAGCCACTCGAGCACCTCGGGCATCTGGTCGCGCGGCACGAGCAGGCCGCAGGTGATGAGCTGCGGGAAGATCACCGCGGGCATCATCTGCACGGCCTGGAACTCGCTGCGGGCGAGCGCGGACGCGGCGAGGCCCAGGCAGCAGCCGAGGACGGCGTCGAGCATCGCGACGGCGATCACGAGCCAGAGCGGGCCGAGCACGTCCATCCCGACGACGAGGGCGAAGCCCACCACCACCAGCGACTGCAGCAGCGCGAGCGCCGCGAACGCCAGCGCGTAGCCGGCCACGAAGTCGCCCTTGCGCAGCGGCGTCGTCATGAGCCGCTCGAGGGTGCCCGACTGCCGCTCGCGCAGGGTGGCGACGCTCGTCACCAGGAACATCACGATCAGCGGGAACAGCCCGACGAGCATCGGGCCGAACTGGTCGAGCACTGGCGTGCCGTCGAACATCCAGGCGATGAGCCCCAGCAGCAGGCACGGCAGCACGAGGATGAGCGCGACGGTGCGGTGGTCGAAGCGCAGCTGCGCCAGGACCCGGCTCGCGGTCGTGAGGGTGAGGGTCATCGGGCCTCCTCCGCCTGCTGGTCGATGAGCGCGAGGAACGCGCGCTCGGCGTCGGGGGCGCCGGTGCGGGCGAGGAGCTCGGGGGGCGTGAGGTCGGCGACGAGCGCCCCGTCGCGCAGCAGCAGGAGCCGGTCGCACTGGGTGGCCTCGTCCATGACGTGGCTCGAGACCAGCAGCGCCCGCCCGTCCCCGGCGAGGCGGCGGAACATCGCCCACAGGTCCCGGCGCAGCACGGGGTCGAGGCCGACCGTGGGCTCGTCGAGCACCAGGAGCTCGGGGTCGCCGACGAGGGCGGCCGCGAGCGAGACGCGCGACCGCTCGCCGCCGGACAGCGTGGCGACCCGCTGCTTCTCGTGCCCGCCGAGGTCGACGGCGGCGACGGCGCGGCGCACCGCCGCCTCCGCCCCCGCGGCCGGCAGCCCCGCGAGCCGGGCGAAGTAGCGCAGGTTCTGCAGCACCGTGAGGTCGGTGTACACCGAGGCGGCCTGCGTCACGTAGCCCACGCGGCGGCGCAGGGCCGGAGCACCCGCGGGCTCGCCCAGGACGGTCACCTCACCCGCGACCCGGGCCTGGACCCCGACGACCGCGCGCAGCAGCGTCGTCTTGCCGGAGCCGGACGGCCCCAGCAGCCCCACCACCTGGCCCGCGGGCACGGTGACGTCCAGGCCGTCGATGATCGGCCGGCCGCCCCGCTCGACCCGCAGGCCGCGGACCCGGACGGCGACGTCGTCGTCGTTCCCCATGAGGAGGATTGTGCTCCCCGGCGGGCCCGCTCTCCCCGCAGCGCGCCGGGTCGGCCGTGCGCCGGGTCAGCCGTGCTCGGCGGCCAGCTCCCGCGAGCGGTCGCGGGCGGCCTCGAGCGCGTCGAGGAACGCGGCGCGCACGCCGCCGTCGTCGAGCTTGCGCAGCGCGGCCACCGTGGTGCCACCGGGCGAGGAGACCTTCTCGCGGAGCAGGACGGGGTGCTCGCCCGTCTCGTCGAGCAGCTTCGCCGAGCCCAGCACGGTCTCGACCGCGAGGCGCCGCGCGACGTCGCGGGTGAGGCCGAGCAGCACGCCGGCCTCCGCCATCGCGTCGACCACGTAGAAGACGTAGGCCGGGCCCGAGCCCGCGAGCGCGCCGAACGCGTCGATGTCCTTCTCGGCGACGCGGAAGACGTGGCCGGAGCCGGCGAGCACCTGCTCCACCAGGGCGACGTCGTCCTCGCGGGCGGCCGACCCCCCGACGACCGCGGTCACGCCGGCGCCCACCAGGGCGGGGGTGTTGGGCATCGCCCGCACCACGGGGGTGCCGGCGGGCAGGCGCTGCTCGAAGAACGACAGCGGCAGGCCGGCGGCGACGCTCACCACGACGGCGCCCGGCTCGAGCGCGTCGGCCACGCGGTCGAGCATGGCCCCCGCGTCCTTCGGCTTCACGCCGACGACGACGACGTGCGCGCCCTCGACGGCGGCGACGTTGTCCGTCGTCGCGCGCACCCCGAAGCGCTCGGTGAGGTGGGCGCCGCGCTCGGCACGGCGGGAGGTGGCCACCACGTCCTGCGGCGCGACCCCCGCGGACAGCGCCCCCGCGAGCACCGCCTCGCCCATGTTGCCCGTCCCCAGGAACGCCATCTTCACGCCGTCCGTCCGGCTGTTCGTCGGGGCGCCGGCCTGCTCGTCAGTCTGCTCGCTCACGGGCACCACGGTACGTCCCGCGCGGCCCTCGGGGCCGACGCGCGGGCTACAGGGGGTACGCGGAGTAGAAGTCCTCGACCAGGTCCGCCGGGCCCGTGGCCTGCAGCACGGCCGTGCCGTTGCGCCACGTGACGACGGCGGTGCCCGTCGCCGAGCCCGGGGTGACGACGTACGCCCCGACGGTCTTGCCGTCCACCGTCACGTCGCCCTCGCCGGTGGGCTCGCCGGCCGCCTTGACCAGCGCCTCGTACGCCGCGGACGCGGCGTCGTCGTCCTCCCACTGGCCGGCCTCGACCTGCACCGTGGTCGCGGCGTCGCCCGCGCCGTCCGCGTACGTGAGCTGCCACGCCTCGACGGCGTCGGCCTCCTTCTCGCGGTCCTTGTCCTCCGTGACGCCCTGCAGCGCCAGCGCCAGCACGGTGTCGGGCTGCGCCTTGAGGAACGCCGTCTGCGACTCCGGGCGCCCGCTCGGCGCGATCGTCGGCGTCGGGACCGGCGCCGTCACCGTGGCCTGCGGCTCCGGCTCCTCGCGCGCGAACCCCGGCCACACGAACGCCGTCAGCAGCACCACCACCAGCACGAGCGCGCCCGCGGCCGACGCCACCACGATCCGACGACGGCGGAACACCTCCGGCGACGGGCGCCCGTTCCCGCCCGTGCGTGCCTGGCTCACGATGTCCTCCTGCGGGGTCGGCGGCGGTGCACGACGCAGCCTAGGGCGCGCGTCCCGGTGTCGGCGGCTCCTCCGGCGCGTGTCGAGGCGCCCCGGCTCAGCGCAGCACGAGCTCGACGTCCGGGTGGTCGGCGAACACCTCCAGGACGAGCTCGGCGTACGTCCGGCCGCGCCCGGCCTCGAGGTCGGCGAGGCGCCCGCGGAACAGGGCGGCGTCGAACCGCGGGTCGCCGAGCTTCGCCAGGTAGTACGCGCGCGTCGCGGCGAAGCCGAGGGCGTCGCGGGAGCGGTCGAAGGCGTGCCAGACGACGGTGACCCGGTCCGCGCCGTGCGCGGCGCCGAACCCGCCGTGCAGCAGATCGTCCAGGGCGTCGAGGCTCGGCCCGAGGTCCCAGTCCTCGCCCGCCATGAAGACGCGGTTCAGCTCGTCGTAGAACGTGGCGACGGAGACGACCCGGCGGCCGTCGAGGTGCAGCGTGCGGTGCAGGCCCTCGGAGGTGTCCACGTCCTCGACGACCTCGTCCGGGGTGAGCCCGTCGTACTCCGTGAGCTCCGTGCGCCAGTACTCGGCGCCGTCGCGGGTGCGGTGCACCGTCCCCAGGTCGACCATCGCGCGCCGCGCGCCGACCGGGTCCGCGGCGAGCTCCGCCAGCCGGTCCGTGAGCTCGCGCTCCCCCAGCGGCTCCAGCAGGTCGGGCAGCGTGGCGTGCGCGAGCCAGCGCGCCACCGCTCTGCGGTGCTCCCACCGCCGCGGCATCGCCAGCAGGCGCCCGTCGTGCAGGAACCGGGTCACGTCGGGGTTCTCGGGGGCCACCCGGCCATCATCGCGCGCCGCCCGCGCCGGTGTCGGTGCCGGGGCCTAGCGTCTGTCGACGTGAGCACCACGACGTCGTCCCGCAGCCGCGCCAAGCAGTCCCGCCCCGGCTACCGCTGCACGGAGTGCGGGTGGACCACCCCCAAGTGGGTGGGCCGCTGCGGCGAGTGCCAGGAGTGGGGCACGGTCACCGACGAGGGCCCGGCGTCGGCCGGGCCGCGCACGGTCGCGACCAGCCCGGGCCGCGCCCCGGCGCGCCCGATCGGGGACATCGACGTCGCGGCCGCGCAGGCGGCGCCCACGCAGGTGCCCGAGCTGGACCGCGTGCTCGGCGGCGGGCTCGTGCCCGGGGCGGTCGTGCTGCTGGCGGGCGAGCCGGGCGTCGGCAAGTCGACCCTGCTGCTCGACGTCGCGGCCAGCTACGCGCGCGGGGCCGACGGCCGCGACGCGCGCACCGTGCTCTACGTGACGGGCGAGGAGTCCGCCGGGCAGGTCCGCCTGCGCGCGGAGCGGGTGGGCGCGCTGGCGCCGACGCTGCTGCTCGCCGCGGAGACCGATCTCGGCACCGTGCTGGGCCACATCGAGGCCAACCAGCCCGACCTGCTGGTCGTGGACTCCGTGCAGACCATCGCGTCGGCGGAGGTGGACGGCGCGCCCGGGGGCGTGAGCCAGGTGCGCGAGGTCGCCGCCTCGCTCATCGCCGTCGCGAAGGAGCGGCAGGTGCCGGTGCTGCTCGTCGGGCACGTCACCAAGGACGGCACGGTGGCCGGCCCGCGCACGCTCGAGCACCTGGTCGACGTCGTGTGCCAGTTCGAGGGCGACCGGCACTCGCGGCTGCGCATGGTGCGCGCCGTGAAGAACCGCTACGGCCCCACGGACGAGGTCGGCTGCTTCGAGCTCTCCGAGAAGGGCATCATCGGCCTCAGCGACCCGAGCGGCCTGTTCCTCTCCCACCTCGGCGCGGGCGTGCCGGGCACCTGCGTCACGGTGACGCTCGAGGGCCGGCGCCCGCTCGCGCTGGAGCTGCAGTCCCTGGTCGCGCCGTCGCCCCTGGCGAACCCGCGGCGCACGACGAGCGGCGTCGAGTCGTCCCGCCTGGCGATGATCCTCGCGGTGCTGCACCGGCACGCCGGCCTGCGGCTCGCCGACCAGGACGTGTACGTCTCGACGATCGGCGGCGCCCGGGTCACCGAGCCCGCCGCCGACCTGGCCACCGCCCTCGCCATCGTGTCGGCGCGCACCGGCGAGCCGCTGCCCACCGGCACGGTCGCGCTCGGCGAGGTGGGTCTGGCGGGCGACATCCGGCCCGTCACGGGGCTCGACCGGCGGGTCGGCGAGGCCGCGCGCCTCGGCTTCGTCCGGGCCGTCGTGCCGGCCGGCGCGTCGGTCAAGGCGCCCGCGGGGATGCAGCTCCTGGAGGCCCGGCACCTCGCCGAGGCCGTCGACCTCGCGGGGGTCGGCGTCCGATCGGCGGATCGCCGGGGCGAGCGGCCCTCCGCGTCGTAGGATTCCCCCGTGGCTCCCTCCTCCGTGCACTCCGATGCCCTGCTCCGGGAGACGCTTGCCGCGGTCGCCCCCGGCACCGAGCTGCGCGACGGCCTCGAGCGCATCCTGCGCGGCCGCACGGGCGCGCTCATCGTCCTCGGCCTCGACAAGACCGTGGAGCAGATGTGCTCCGGCGGCTTCGAGCTCGACGTCCAGTTCTCGGCCACGCGCCTGCGCGAGCTGTCGAAGATGGACGGCGCGTGCGTCCTCGACCACGACGCCACGCGCATCCGCCGCGCCGCCGTGCAGCTGCTGCCGGACCCGTCCATCGAGACCAGCGAGTCCGGCACCCGCCACCGCACCGCGGAGCGCGTCGCCAAGCAGTCCGGCCTGCCGGTGATCTCCGTCAGCCAGTCGATGCGGATCATCGCCATCTACGTCGGGTCGCACCGGCACGTCCTCGAGGACCCGGACACCATCCTCGGCCGCGCGAACCAGGCCCTCGCCACCCTGGAGCGCTACCGCTCCCGCCTCGACGAGGTGTCGGGGACCCTGTCCGCGCTGGAGATCGAGGACCTCGTCACCGTGCGCGACGTCTGCTCCGTCGTCCAGCGCCTGGAGATGGTGCGCCGCATCTCGGAGGAGATCGACGGGTACGTCGTCGAGCTCGGAGCGGACGGCCGCCTCCTCGCCCTGCAGCTCGACGAGCTCATCGGCGGCATCGGCGCCGACCGCGACTTCGTGGTCCGCGACTACGTCGAGCTCGAGCGCAGCGGCCGCTCCCTCACCGGGGTCCAGGCCGACCTCGCCGCCCTCGACTCCGCGCAGCTCCTCGACCTCGGCCACATCGGCCGCGTGCTGGAGCTGCCCGGCGGGGGCGTCGCCCTCGACGCCGCGGTGGCGCCGCACGGCTACCGGCTCCTGTCCAAGGTGCCGCGCCTGCCCGCCGCCATCATCGAGCGACTGGTCGGGCACTTCGGCGGGCTGCAGAAGCTCCTCGCGGCGAGCGTCGACGACCTCATGGCCGTCGACGGCGTCGGCGAGCAGCGGGCGCGCGCCGTGCGCGAGGGCCTGTCGCGCCTCGCCGAGTCCAGCATCCTCGAGCGCTACGTCTGACCTGAGCCGCACCTGACCCGGCGCCCGGCGTCGGCCTGCGGGTCGCGCACGCAGGTCGGGCAGCCCGTCGGCCACGTCGGGATCAGCCCCGCTCGGACGCCTTCTCGTCGGCCGCCGCCTTGCGGTCGGCGGCGCGCCCGGCACCCTCGTCCTTCCCGCCCCGGTCGGTGTCCTCGCCCTGCGCGTCGTCGCCCTCGGCGCCGTCGGACGACGAGTCGGCCGCGTCGCCGGTCTTCTCGTCACCGGCCTTCTCGTCACCGGTCTTCGCGTCATCCGCGGCGTCATCGGTCGCGGCGGCGCCGTCACCCTTCGCGTCCTGGGTGTCGGCGTCGTCCGTCGCGGTGCCGGCCTTGGCCTTCGCCTTCGCGGCGACGGTGAAGGTGACGGGGTCGCTCTTCGCGCCGGGCACGTCGACGAGCGACGCCGTCGCCTGGTACGTGCCGGCGGGCACCGCGGGCTGCCCCGTGCAGCCCTTCCCGGACGTCTGCGACTTCCAGTGCACCTCGCCCGCGTTGAGGTCACCCGGCCCCAGGAGCAGCATCCGCGAGCCGTCCGCGCAGTCGGACGACGACCAGACGCGCTCCTTGCCCGTGGCGTCGGTGATCGTCACCGCGCGGCTCGCGGCGGTGCCGTTGAAGGTGCACGGCACGCGGCCCACGTTGGTCACCCGCACCATGAACGACAGCGGCGAGCCGGCCGTCACGGTCGACGCGCTCGACGACAGGCGCAGCTCCACGTTCTCCGGGGCGCACGTCGTCCACGGGCCGCCGGCGTTCAGCGGCTCGGGCGCGGCGACCTTGTCCGCAGGCAGGCTCTCCGGCCCGGCGAGCATCCCCCGCACGCCGTCGACCGCACGCCCGACGCCGTAGCCGCCGACCACGCCCGTCGCGCACAGCAGCACCACCACGAGGAGCGACACCACGGTCGAACGGCGTGAACGACGCGGCGCCGTCCGCGACCTGGCGGGCCGGGACGCCGTGCGGCCGGCCGACGCCGAGCGCGCACCGCCGCGCGACGCACCGGGCGCGACGAACTGCGACGCCGTGACCACCCGGCGGTTGCCGCCGCGGGACCCCGACGACCTCGTCGACGACGAACGTGTCGAGGACGAGCGTGTCGACGACGGACGCGCGGACGAGGCCTTCGTCCCCGTGGACCGCGCGCCGGCCGCGGACCCGGACCGGGCGCCCGCGCCGCGCGCAGCGCCCTTCGGTCCCTGCTTCGCGGCGGGCTTCGACGTCGCCTTCGAGCCGCTCCGGGGGGCGGGCTTCGGCGTCGCCTTCGAACCGCTCCGGGGGGCGGCCGTCGAGGGCTTCTTCGCGGCCGGCTTCGCGCCGCCCTTGCCCGCGCCGGTGGTCGACCCGCGCGACGTCGTCGACCGCGACGACCCGGCCGAGGTCCGCTTGCCCGACGACGTGCCGCCCGAGCGCCCGGACGCGCCGGAACCGCCCGCCCGACCTGCGCCGGAGCGCGCGCCGGCGCCGCGCGAGGTGCTGCCACCCCGACGCCCGTCGTCCGCACGTGCCACGGGCCACTCCTCCGTCTCGAACCGTGCTGCGGCGCCACCGTACGACGCGCCGGTTCGCCGCTCGCGGAGCCGCGCCGCCGGCCACCGCACCCGTGACCTGCCGGCGGCGAGGTCTGACACCTCATGGGACACAATGGGCGACCGTGCCGCCCGTCCACCCCGCCCCGCCGACGTCGGCCACCGTGTCCCCCGACCCGCTGGTCGCGCGGACGGTCGCGTGGTTCGACGACGCCGCCCGCGACCTGCCGTGGCGACGCCCCGACCGCACGCCGTGGGGCGTGCTGGTCAGCGAGGTGATGCTGCAGCAGACCCCGGTGGTGCGGGTCGAGCCGGTGTGGCGCGCGTGGCTGGAGCGGTGGCCGACGCCCGCCGACCTCGCCGCCGCCTCCACCGCCGACGTGCTGCGCGCCTGGGACCGGCTCGGCTACCCGCGCCGGGCGCTGCGCCTGCAGCAGTGCGCGGCCGCGATCGTCGAGCGGCACGGCGGCGCCGTCCCCGACGACGAGGAGGAGCTGCGCGCGCTGCCCGGCATCGGCGAGTACACGGCCGCGGCGGTGCGCGCGTTCGCGTTCGGCCGCCGCTCCGTGGTGGTCGACACCAACGTGCGGCGCGTGCTGGCCCGCACCCGTGGTGGCACGGCGCTCGGCGCGCCGTCGCCCACGGCCGCGGAGCGCGCCCTCGCCACCGCGGTCGTGCCCGGCGACGACGCGACCGCCGCCCGCTGGGCCGGCGCCTCGATGGAGCTGGGCGCCGTCGTGTGCACCGCCCGCGCGCCCCGCTGCGGCGCCTGCCCCGTCGCCGACCTGTGCGCGTGGCGCGCCGCCGGGCACCCGCCCGACGCCCACGCGCACCGCCGCCGCACCCAGGCCTGGCACGGCACGGACCGCCAGGTGCGGGGCCGCGTCATGGCCGCGCTGCGCACCGCCACCGACCCGCTGCCGCGCGCGCTCCTCGCCGACTCCGGCCCCGACCAGGCGCAGGTGGACCGCTGCCTCGCGGGCCTCGTCGAGGACGGCCTCGTCGAGCAGGACGACGCCGGCCGGTACCACCTGCCGACCTAGGCGGGTCGCGGGCGGCCGGGCGAGGCGGTCAGAGCTCGAGCAGCATCCGCGTGTTGCCGAGGGTGTTGGGCTTGACCCGCGCGAGGTCGAGGAACTCGGCGACGCCGTCGTCGTGGGACCGCAGCAGCTCGGCGTAGACGTCGGTCGTCACGGGCGTGCCGTCGATCTCACGGAAGCCGTGGGTGCGGAAGAAGCCGACCTCGAAGGTGAGGCAGAAGACGCGGCGCAGCCCGAGCTGGCGTGCTCGGCCGACGAGCCCCTCGACGATCGCGTGCCCGACGCCGTGCCCGCGCCACGCCGGGTCGGCGGCGAGGGTGCGCACCTCGGCGAGGTCGTCCCACATCACGTGCAGGGCGCCGCAGCCCACGACCTCGCCGTCGGGGTCGGCGGCCACCAGGAACTCCTGCACGGCCTCGTAGTACCCGACCATCTCCTTGGCCAGGAGGATGCGTCGCTCGGCGTACGGCTCCACCAGGCGGCGCACCGCCCGCATGTCGGCCGGCAGAGCGGGGCGGACGGCGTACGACGCGCCGTGGTCCTGGGGCACGGCGTCACTCTACGAGCGTGGGCCGCGGCGGGCGCGGGCGTCCCGGTGCACGGACGTTCACGACTCCTCCACGAGTGCGACGGCGGTGGCCTCGTCGATGACCAGGTCGGTCACGACGCCGGCGGCGAGCGCCGCCTGCAGCGGGACGACCTTGTTGTCGCCCGCGACGGCGCACAGCCGCCGCGGGATGCGGCGCAGCTCGGCCGGCGCGGGTCCGGTGGCGCGGGCGTTGAGGGTGATGTCGCGGTAGGTGCCGTCCGAGCGCATGAAGACGGTGCAGACGTCGCCCACCACCCCCTCGGCGTCGAGGACGGCGACGTCGTCGGGGTCGAGGTACCCGGCCGAGTACACGTGCGACGGGACGCCGCCGGTGAGCGCGCCGACGGAGAAGAGGGCGATGTCGGCGCGGGACTGGACGTCGAGCACGCGGCGCACGGAGCGCTCGCGCCACATCGCCGCCTTGGTCTCGGCGAAGTCGAAGAACGCGGGGACGGGGAAGTAGTGGACGGACGCGTCGAAGGCGGTCCCGAAGCCCGCGATCAGGTCGCCGGCATAGGTCATGCCCGAGGTCCTGGTGTTGGCGGCGCCGTTCAGCTGCACGACGGCGGCCCCGCGGGTCGGCTTGTGCGGCAGGTGCTCGGTGATGGCGGCGAGGGTCGTGCCCCAGGCGACGCCAAGCACCATGTCGGAGTCGAACCAGCGGGCCAGGAGTCGGGCGGTGGTGATCGACACCTGCTGCAGGCGGTCGTCGTCGTTGGCCGAGTCGGCGACCGGCACCACGTAGGCGTCGATGCCGTGCCGCTCGGCGATCTCCTGGCTGAGGCCGGGTGCCCGGGACGGTCCGGGACGCAACGTGATCTCGACGACGCCGGTCTCCCGGGCCCGCTTGATGAGCCGCGAGACGGTGGACCGCGAGGTGCGCAGATGGCGCGCGATCGTCTCCATCTTCATGTCCTGCAGGTAGTACATGGTCGCCGCCATGACGACGTCGCGTTCCCGGTAGCTCGCCATGGCCCCAGTTTCTCATCCTGCACGTTCGTGCACCTGGCTTGCGCGGACGTGCTGGGGATGCTGCCCTGGGAGCGTCGTCGTCGATCGGAAGGAACCCCCCGATGGCCTCCACCCGCCTCACGGCCGAGTCGCGTACCCAGGCGCTCGCCGCGCTGAAGGACTCCCAGTCCCCGAGCGGTGAGCTCGACGTCCTCGTCATCGGCGGCGGCGTCACCGGCGCCGGCATCGCGCTCGACGCCGCCACCCGCGGCCTGTCGACCGCGATCGTCGAGGCCCAGGACTGGGCCTCCGGCACGTCGAGCCGCAGCAGCAAGCTGGTCCACGGCGGACTGCGCTACCTGCAGATGCTCGACTTCCACCTGGTGAAGGAGGCGCTGACCGAGCGGGACCTCCTGCTCAAGGACATCGCGCCCCACCTGGTGAAGCCCGTCCCGTTCCTCTACCCCCTGGAGCACCGGGTGTGGGAGCGCGCGTACGTCGGCGCCGGAATCGCCCTCTACGACACCCTCGCCTCGCTGGCCCCGGGCCGCCGCGCCATGCCGCTGCACCGCCACCTCAGCCGGCGCCAGATGTCGAGCAAGTTCCCGGACCTCGCCCACGACGCCGCCATCGGGGCCGTGCAGTACTGGGACGCCTCCGTCGACGACGCCCGCCTCGTCACCACGCTCGTGCGCACGGCCGTGAGCTACGGCGCGCACGCCGCCGCCCGCACCCAGGTCGTGGGGCTCACCAAGGGCGCGACGGGCGCCGTGAACGGTGCCGTGCTCGTCGACCTCGAGAGCGGCGAGGAGATCACCGTGCGCGCCCGGCACGTCATCAACGCGACCGGCGTGTGGACCGAGGACACTGAGGCGCTCGCCGGCGACGAGGGCGGCCTGCGCGTGCTGGCGTCCAAGGGCGTGCACATCGTGGTCCCGCGCGAGCGCATCAAGGGCACCGTCGGCCTCATCCTGCAGACCGAGAAGTCCGTGCTGTTCGTGATCCCGTGGTCCCGGTACTGGGTGGTCGGCACCACCGACACCCCCTGGGACCAGGACCCGACGCACCCCATCGCCACGGCGCAGGACATCGACTACATCCTCGACCACGCGAACGCCGTGCTCGCCCACCCGCTGAGCCGCGACGACATCATCGGCACGTACGCCGGCCTGCGCCCCCTGCTCCAGCCCGGCACCAAGGAAGGCACCAGCTCCGCCAAGGTGTCGCGCGAGCACACCGTCGCGAGCCCCGTGCCCGGCCTCACCGTCATCGCCGGCGGCAAGCTCACCACCTACCGCGTGATGGCGAAGGACGCCGTGGACTTCGCCATCGGGCAGCGCGCGGCCGCGCTCCCGTCGATCACCCACCAGATCCCGCTGCTCGGCGCGGTCGGCCTGCAGGCCACGCGGCGCCTGGCACGGACCTGGGCGGCCAAGTTCGGGTGGAAGCCCGCGATGGTGGACCACCTGCTGCACCGGTACGGGTCGTCCCTGCGCCAGCTGGTCGACCTGTGCGAGCAGGACCCGTCGCTGGCCCGCCCGCTCGACCACGCCCCCGCCTACCTGCGCGCCGAGATCCACTTCGGCGTCAGCCACGAGGGCGCCCTGCACCTCGAGGACCTGCTGCTGCACCGCACCCGCCTCGTCTACGAGGTGTCCGACCGCGGCCTGGCCGCGCTCGACGAGATCGCCGACATCGCCGCGCCGCTCCTCGGCTGGGACGCCGCCGCGCGGCAGGCCGAGGTCGACGCCTACACCGCCCGGGCCCAGGCCGAGGACCAGGCGGAGCTCCAGCCCGACGACACGAGCGCGGAGGCCGTCCGCCTCCGTGCGCCCGACGTCGCCGCCATGCAGCCCCTGCGGGGCTGATCCGATCCCGGCCGGGCGACCGGCCGGGCACCCGCAGGGCGTCGCCGCCCGTCGCGGGCTCTCCGGTCCCGGAGAGGACAACGTGGTCCCTCAAGAGAAAGAGAACCGACGATGGACTCATTGATCATGCAGGCGTTCTGGTCCGAGATTCTCGGGACCGCGACGCTGATCCTGCTGGGAGCCGGCGTCGTCGCCAACGTGATACTCCCGAGAACCAAGGGCTTCGACGGCGGCTGGCTCCTCATCAACTTCGGATGGGGTCTCGCGGTGTTCGCGGGTGTGTTCACCGCGTACAAGTCGGGCGCCCACCTCAACCCGGCCGTCACCATCGGCCTCTACTCGGCACAGCTGCCGTTCGCCACGCTCACCGGCCCGGAGGGCCGCGTGACCGCGACGATCGAGCCCACCGTGAGCAACATGTTCATCTACTTCGGCGCCGAGATGATCGGCGCGATCATCGGTGCCGTGCTCGCGTACATCGTGTACAAGAAGCACTTCGACCAGGAGGCCCCCGCCGCCACCAAGCTGGCGGTGTTCTCGACCGGGCCGGAGCTGCGTTCGTACGGCTGGAACTTCATCACCGAGGTCATCGCGACCTTCGTGCTGGTGTTCTTCGTCGTCGTCTCGGGCAAGTCCCCCTCCGGGCTCGGGCCGCTCGCGGTCGCACTGATCGTGGTCGGCATCGGCGCCTCCCTCGGTGGACCCACGGGGTACGCCATCAACCCTGCACGTGACCTCGGGCCCCGCATCGCGCACGCCTTCCTGCCCATCAAGGGCAAGGGCTCCAGCGACTGGGCCTACTCCTGGGTGCCCGTCGCCGGGCCCCTCGTGGGTGGCGTGCTCGCCGGCCTGCTCGGCGCGGCCTACTCCTGACCGACCCCGCCGGCCGGGCCCCCACCGGGCCCGGCCGGTCCCCCTCTTCCACCACACCGACGTGAAGGGCATCCCCCATGGCTGACTACGTCCTCGCCATCGACCAGGGCACGACGAGCTCGCGTGCCATCGTCTTCGACCACTCCGGCCGGATCGTCTCCACCGGCCAGCTCGAGCACGAGCAGATCTTCCCCAAGGCGGGCTGGGTCGAGCACAACGCCGAGCAGATCTGGAGCAACGTGCGCGAGGTCGTCGGGCTCGCGCTCACCCGCGGCAACCTCGCGCACACGGACCTCGCGGCCATCGGAATCACCAACCAGCGCGAGACCGCCGTCGTGTGGGACAAGAACACCGGCAAGCCCGTCTACAACGCCATCGTGTGGCAGGACACGCGCACGCAGGCGATCGTCGACGAGCTCGGCGGTTCCGAGGGCCCCGAGAAGTACAAGGCGATCGTCGGCCTGCCGCTGGCGACCTACTTCTCCGGCCCCAAGGTCAAGTGGATCCTCGACAACGTCGAGGGCGCGCGCGAGGCCGCCGAGCGCGGCGACCTCCTCTTCGGCAACACCGACACCTGGGTGCTGTGGAACATGACGGGCGGCCCCGACGGTGGCGTCCACGTCACCGACGTGACCAACGCGTCGCGCACCATGCTCATGGACCTCGACACCCTGAGCTGGCGCGAGGACATCGCCGCGGACATGGGCATCCCGATGTCGATGCTGCCCGAGATCCGCTCCTCCTCCGAGGTGTACGGGCAGGGCCGCCCCCGCGGCCTCGTGCCCGGCGTGCCGATCGCCGGCATCCTCGGCGACCAGCAGGCGGCCACGTTCGGCCAGGCCTGCTTCGAGACCGGCACCGCGAAGAACACGTACGGCACGGGCAACTTCATGCTGCTCAACACCGGCACGGAGAAGGTGCCGAGCAAGAACGGCCTGCTCACCACCGTCTGCTACAAGATCGGCGACGCCCCCCAGGTGTACGCGCTCGAGGGCTCCATCGCCGTCACGGGCTCGCTCATCCAGTGGCTGCGGGACAACCTCGGCATGTTCGAGGACGCCCCCGACGTCGAGTGGCTGGCCCGCAAGGTCGAGGACAACGGCGGCGCCTACTTCGTGCCGGCGTTCTCCGGCCTGTTCGCGCCCTACTGGCGGCCCGACGCGCGCGGCGCGCTCGTCGGCCTCACGCGGTACGTCAACCGCAACCACATCGCGCGCGCGGCGCTGGAGGCCGTGGCCTTCCAGACCCGCGAGGTCGTCGACGCGATGAAGCTGGACTCCGGCGTCGACCTCACGGAGCTCAAGGTGGACGGCGGCATGGTCCAGAACGAGCTGCTCATGCAGTTCCAGGCGGACCAGCTCGGCGTCGACGTCGTGCGGCCCAAGGTCGCCGAGACGACGGCGCTCGGCGCCGCCTACGCCGCCGGCATCGCCGTCGGGTTCTGGAAGGGCGAGGAGGACGTCACCGCGAACTGGGCGGAGGACAAGCGCTGGTCGCCGGCCATGGCCGAGGACGAGCGTGAGCGCCTCTACCGGTCCTGGAAGAAGGCCGTGTCGAAGACCTTCGACTGGGTTGATGCTGACGTGCAGTAGTTCTGCTTGAACCCGCGGCGGGGACGGACCTCGTGCGGGCGGTCGCGTTCACGGGCGCCAGGGCGCCCTCCACTTCGGGAACACCTACGACCGCCCGCACGAGGTCCGTCCCCGCCGCTCTGCGTTCGAGCTCTGCCCGGGGTGTGGCTTGCTGCCGGAGCTGGGATCCGCACGGCGGCGCGGACCTGCCCGCCGCGCGGTCACCCGCGGAGGAAGTCCTGCGCCGTGGCGAGGAGGAGGGGGCGCTCGCCGTCGACGGTGAAGCGGTCGTCGGTGGCGACGCGCTCCAGGAAGCCGCCGGAGAGCAGGACGAGCCACGAGGCGATGCGGGCGGGCGCGAGGTCGGTGCGGACCTCGCCCGCGGCCTGGCCGCGGGCGATCCACGGGACGAGGAGGTCGCGCTGGGCCTGGTCGTCGGCCGCGAGGGCCGCGGCGACCGCCGGCAGGTGCATGACGCCGGCGACGGCGCGCACGAAGCCGGGGATGCGCGGGTCGGCGGCGTCGTCGGCCCAGCCCCCCAGGAGATCCAGCAGGACGCCGAGCGGGTCGGTGCGACCCTCGAGGGCGGCCGCCTTCTCGACCGTCTCGGCCGTGCCCAGCTCCAGGATCGCGAGCACCAGCTCCGTCTTTGTGGCGAAGTAGTGGAAGAACGTGCCCGAGCCGATGCCGGCCTGCCGGCAGATCGCCGCCGTGGTCGCCCCCTCGTACCCGCGCTCCGCGAGGACGGTCAGCCCGGCGGCGACGATCTGGAGGCGGCGCGCCTCGTGGCGCGCCGGGTCAACGGTGCGTGCCACGGACGTCCTCGACGGTGGGGACGCCGCACCGACGGGCCTGGAGCCGGTCACCCTGGACGCGCGCGGCGATCCCGTGGGCGCCGAGCTCGGCGTCGACCTCCGCCACGGCGCCCGCGTCCTTGCGCTCCGCGAGCCGGCGGCGCAGCAGCGCGTGCTCGGCGGGGGCGAAGCCCGGACGGCCGTCCACCCACCGCTCGTACTCGTGCTCGTGCGGGTCGGCGTCGCGCCACGGCCAGCCGTGCGCCTCGAAGGCGCCCCGCACCTCGGCCTTGCGGAGGGTGTCCGCGTCCAGCCGGGCGCGCGGTGCGCCGCCCCGGCCGAGGAGGACCAGGTACCGGCCGTCGCGGAAGACGTCGGCGACGTCGCTCCGCTCCACCCAGCCCTCCTGGTCGTCCGTGCGGTGCTCCAGGTGGTCGGCGGCGACCGTGAGGCGCAGCGCTTCCCCGATCGTCGACAGCGCCAGCAGCGTCCCGGCCACCACGCCGAGGCCGCCGAGGATCGGGACGGACCAGGTCAGCGGCAGCCCGGCGAGCAGCTCGACCGGGCCGAGGACCGGCAGCGGGCCGGCCTTCAGGACCCCTTCCAGCCAGCGGGCGAGCGGCGGGAGGCCGAAGCCCAGCCCGACGGCGAGCAGGACGGTCGCCGCGAGGACGAGCAGGGGCACGGCACGCGGCTGTCGGACCTCGGTCACGGACGCGGGAGCGGTTCGGGGCACGACCCTATTGTTGGAGCACGCACTCCATTAATGCAACCCGGCCTAGGCTGTGCCGGTGAGCACCACGGGCAGGACCACCACGCGCGAGTACACGATCCCCGGCGTCCACGTCACCGACCGCACCCTCACGGTGCCGCTGGACTGGTCGCACCCCGAGGACGGCCGCACGATCTCTCTCTTCGTGCGCGAGCTCGTGGACCCCACCCGCCAGGGCGACGACCTGCCCCTGCTCGTCTTCCTGCAGGGCGGCCCGGGCGGCAAGGGCCCGCGCCCCACCGGCCCGGACGGCTGGGTGGGCGAGGCGATCAAGCGCTTCCGGGTCGTCCTGCTCGACCAGCGCGGCACGGGCCGGTCGACGGCGGTACGCGCGGGCGCCCTCACCGCCGTCGGGTCCGCCGACGTCCAGGCCGAGCACCTCTCCCACTTCCGCGCCGACGCGATCGTCGACGACGCCGAGCACGTGCGGAAGACCGTCTACGGCGGGCGTCGCTGGTCCACCCTCGGCCAGTCGTACGGCGGCTTCCTCACCCTCACCTACCTGTCGCGCGCGCCCGAGGCCGTGGCCGCGTCGTACGTCACCGGCGGCCTCGCCGGGCTCACCGCGAGCGCCGAGGACGTCTACCGGCGCACCCAGCCGCGCGTCGTCGCCAAGAACGCGCTCTACCGCGAGCGGTACCCCGACGACGTCGAGCGCGTGGCCCGGATCGCCGACCGCATCGCCGTGGGCGACGTCCGCCTGCCCGGCGGGGACCTCCTGTCCGTCGAGCGGTTCCAGACCCTCGGCACGGCGTTCGGCATGGGCCCCGGCTTCGAGCGGGTGCACTGGATCGTCGACGAGGCGTTCGACGACGCGGCCCCCGACGAGCTGAGCGACACGTTCCTCGCGGAGGTCGAGGCCGCCACCGGCTTCGCCACCAACGCCATGTACGCCGTCCTGCACGAGTCGATCTACGCGCAGTCCGGCACCGGCACGACCGCGTGGTCCGCGCAGCGCGTGCGCGACGGGGACGCGTCGTTCGCCGCCGACGCGCGGCCGCTGCTGTTCACCGGCGAGATGATCTACCCCTGGATGTTCGAGCAGGTCGCCGCGCTGCGCCCCTTCCGCCCGGCCGCCGAGGCGCTCGCCGCGCGCGACGGCTGGGACGACCTGTACGACCTCGGCGTCCTCGCCCGCAACGAGGCCCCGCTCGAGGCGGCCGTCTACCACGACGACATGTTCGTCGACGCGGGCCTGTCCCTCGAGACCGCCGGGCACGTCGGGAACGCCCGCGCCTGGGTGACCAACGAGTTCGAGCACGACGGCCTGCGCCTCGGCGACGTGCTCCCCAAGCTCCTCGCCCGCATGGACGCCCGCGGCGGCGCACGGTCCTGAGCCGGCCAGGGGACGTCGGCGCCTGACTCACGTCGCCGCGGTCCAGGCCTTCCCGGGCCAGTACGCCCACTCCTCGAAGTCGGCCACGCGGCCGTCGGGGGCGAAGCGCAGCACCCACAGGTCGCGGTACTCCTGCTCGCGCGGTGCGGTGTAGCGCACCTCGAGGCGGACGACGGCGACGTCCCCCTCCACGGCGAGCGGCTCGGCCGTCATCGTGAACGACGCGTCCTCGTCGACGGTCCAGAACCCGCGGACGGCCTCGTGCCCCACGAGCTCCTCGGGGTCGTACGGCGAGCGTGCGTACCGGGCGTCGGGAGTGAAGAGCTTCTCGACGGCGTCCGCGTCGCCGGCCCGCCACGCGGCCTCGTACCCGGCGACCCACCGCCGTACCGACTCCCGGTCCGCTGCCATCTCCGCAGTATGCCCGCCGCAGGGACTCCCCCGCCGAGCTCTGGACCACCTCGCCGGGATCAGGACCGCCGCGGAGATCTGGACGACCGCGCCGGGGTGCGGGAACCGCGGGGTACCGTCGTTCGTCGGACGTACCGGCGGCGCCCGCCCGGGCCCGCCACGTGAAGCAGAAGGCGACCTCATGAGCACCACCTCCCCCACCCCGATCCTGCGCGCGGCCGACCTGGTGGTCGGGTACGGCGGCCCGGCGATCCTGGAGGGGATCGACCTGGCGCTGCTGCCGGGCGCGGAGCCGGTGGGTGTCGTGGGCGAGTCGGGCACCGGGAAGTCCACGCTGGTGCAGGCGCTGCTGGGGCAGCTGCGGATCCGTGAGGGCCACGTGACGTTCGAGGGCCGCACGGTCGGCAAGCTGGGCCGGCGGGACAAGAAGAAGTTCCGCGCCGCGGTCCGCACCGTCGCGCAGAACGGGCTCGACGCCGACCCGCGGTGGACGGTGGAGCGCGCGGTCTCCGGCGCACTGTCCGACGCCCGCAAGGCCGGCCGGGCGAGCGGCCGCACCGTCGAGGAGCTGCTCGACGACGTCGCGCTGGAGCCGCAGTTCGCGCGCCGCACCATCCACTCCCTGTCCGGCGGGGAGAAGCAGCGCCTCGCCCTCGCGCTCGCCCTCGCCACCCGGCCCGACGCCATGCTGCTCGACGAGCCGCTCACCGCCGTCGACCCGGCCATGCGCGGCGAGATCGTGCGCCGCCTCACCGAGGCCACCCGCGCCGAGGGCACCGCCGTGCTGCTGGTCTCGCACGACGTCGAGCTGGTCGGCCGGCTCTGCCCCACCGTGCACGTGCTCGCCGACGGCACGTTCGTCGCGTCCGGGTCGATGAGCGACGTGCTCGCCGCCGGCGCCGACGACGACGCCCACCCGGCCGTGCGCGGCCTCGCCGAGGCCGCCCCGCTGGCGGCGCAGCGCTTCCGCTGACCGGCGCCTGACCCGCGTCCGACCGGCACCGCGCCGCCGGCGCCGGAACCGGGACCCGGCACGGGGCGTTCTCCCCGTGACGCACCCGCAGCGACGCCGGGGCCGGCGACCGTCGGTCCCCCGCGGGCCGGCGACCGACGGAGAGGACCCCGGTGGACGCGGACACCTGGTGGAACATCGCGCTCGTGCTCCTGTTCGTACTCCTGGGCGGGGTGTTCGCCGGGACGGAGTTCGCGCTGGTCTCGCTGCGCAGCACGCAGCTGGACCGGCTGGAGCAGCAGGGGACGCGCGGCCGGCGGGTGGCCGCCATCGCGCGCGACCCGAACCGGTTCCTCGCCGCCGTGCAGATCGGCGTCACCGTGGCCGGCTTCTTCTCGGCCGCGTACGGCGCGTCCACGCTCGCGCCGGACCTGGCGCCCGCGCTGGAGTCCGCCGGCCTGCCCGCCGGCGCGTCCGCGACCGTGGCCCTGGTCGGGCTGACCCTCGTCATCGCCTACGCGTCGCTGGTGCTCGGCGAGCTGGTGCCGAAGCGGATCGCGCTGCAGCGCTCCGCGCAGGTCGCGCTGGTCGTGGGGCCCCCGCTGGACCGCTTCGCGGTGCTCATGCGGCCGGTCATCTGGCTGCTCTCGCGCTCGACGGACGCCGTCGTGCGGCTGCTCGGCGGCGACCCGACCCAGCGGTCCGAGGAGATCACCGAGCAGGAGCTGCGCGACCTCGTCGCCGCCCACCCGGGGCTCCACGAGGACGAGCGGCGCATCCTGTCGGACGTGTTCGCCGCGACGGAACGCACGCTCGGCGAGGTGATGCGCCCCCGCGGCGACGTCGTCTTCCTGCACGCGACGCTCACCCTCGCCGAGGCCCAGGAGCGCACCCGCGACCTGCCCTACTCGCGCTACCCGGTCACGGGCACGGACGTCGACGACGTGCTCGGCTTCGTGCACGTGCGCGACCTCGCCCGGGCCGCGGGCGACCCGGCGGACGGGCGGCGCACCGTGCGCGAGGTCGCCCGGCCGGTGCTCGACCTGCCGGCCACCGGGCGCCTGCTGCCCACGCTCGCCGACATGCGGCGCACGCGGACCCACCTCGCGCTGGTCGTCGACGAGTACGGCGGCACCGACGGCATCGTGACGCTCGAGGACCTGGTCGAGGAGCTCGTCGGCGACATCCGCGACGAGCACGACCCGCTGGCCGCCGTGCACGTCGCCGGCACCTACGACGCCGGCCTCACGCTGCAGGAGTTCGCCCGCGCGACCGGCGTGGAGCTCCCCGACGGGCCGTACGAGACGGTCGCGGGCTACGTCCTCGCCCGGCTGGGCCGGCTCGCGGAGGAGGGCGACGTCGTCGTCCTGGACGGCGCGGACGGCCTGGACGACCCGGGCCACGGCGACGGCCGCGCCGCGGGCACGCTCCGGGTGACGCAGGTGGAGGACCGGCGCATCCGCGAGGTGCGGCTGGACCGGGGCTGAGGAGACCGCCCCGGTCCCCGCCGGCCTCAGCCCGCGGTCTCGTCCGCCGGGCCGGCGGCCGGGGCGTGGCGCTGCAGGAAGGCGAACACGTCCGTGTCGTCGACGCCGGGGAACGCGCCGCGGGGCAGGGCCGCCAGCACCTGCTGGTGCATCCGGGCGCTGGGCCAGGCGACGCCGTCCCAGCGCTCGGCCAGGTCCGCCGGCGGGCGCTGGCAGCACGCCGGGTCGGGGCAGGTGGAGCTGTGCCGCACCTGGGTGTCCCGGCCGCGGAACCACTTGGCGTGCGCGTACGGCACCCCCACCGTGATGGAGAACTGCCGCCCGTCGGCGCCCGTGCCCGTCTGCACGGAGTCCCAGAACGTGCCGGCCGGCGTGTCCGTGTACTGGTAGGACTCGGTGGCGCGGTCCCGGCGCGTGAACGCCTCGCGGCCCGCCCACCAGCGGCACACGAGCTGCCCCTCGATCGCGCCCGTGACGTCCTGCGGCAGCGGGAGGCCGTCGTTGGCGTAGCCGCGGAACAGGGCGCCGTCGTCCCCCACCCGCAGGAAGTGCAGCGGGATGCCGAGGTGCACGGTCGCCAGGTTGGTCAGCCGCATCGCGGCCGCCTCGTGCGTGACGCCGAACGCGTCGCGGAAGTCCTCGACCGCCAGGTCCTTCTCGCGCTTGCGGCGCTGGAGGAACTCCACGGCCACCGACTGCGGGATGAGGCAGCACGCGGCGAAGTACGTGATCTCGACGCGCTGGCGCAGGAACTCGGCGTAGCTGCGCGGGCGGTCGTGCCCCAGCACCCGGTGCGCGATCGCCTGCAGGGCGAGGGACCGCAGGCCGTGCCCGCCCGGGATCGACGCCGGCGGCAGGTAGATCCGGCCGTTCTCCAGGTCGGTCACGGAGCGTGCGGACCGGGGCAGGTCGTCCACGTGCAGCAGGGTCAGCCCGAGCTGCTCGGCCATGCGGGCCACCGTGCGGTGCGTCAGCGCACCAGCCCCCGCGTACCCGGCCCGCTTGGTCAGCTCCTCGCCGAGGGCCTCGATCTGGGGCAGGTAGTTGTCCCGCCCCTGCCGCTCGTTGCGTAGCTCGGTGTTCGCCCGCCGGGCCTCCTCGGGCGTGGCGATGGCCTCCTCCTCGCGGCGCGACAGCTCGGAGTGCAGGCCGACGAGCTGCTCCAGCACCGGCATCGGGAGCTTCTGGCTCGGCTTCACCGACGGCAGGCCGAGGGCCCCGAACAGCGGCCCGCGCTGCGCCCGCTCGAGGGAGATCTCCAGCTCGGCGCGGCGCGACGGGGGCTCGTCGGCGAGGAGGTCGGGCACGGCGACGTCCAGCGCCTCGGCCAGCGACCGCAGCAGCGACAGCCGGGGCTCGCGCCGGCCGTTCTCCACGAGCGACAGCAGGCTGGGTGCCGAGCCCACCCGCTCCCCCAGCGCCTCGAGCGTGAGGCCCCGCGCCGTGCGGGCGTGCCGGATGCGCCGCCCGAGGGTGATGAGGTCCGGGGACTCGGCCGCCGGGCCGTCCTTCGTCGCCATGGTTTGACGGTACGTGAAGATCGGCGAATCTTCACGGGTGAACTGCTGGAAAGCTGGTTCCGGGGTGCGAGACGCTGGAGTCAGCCCACCCGGCAGCGCACGCCGGGGGCCCATCCGACGGACGGAGCACCCGATGACCTTCACCGCGAACCCGCGCCGCACGCGCCTCGCGATCGCCGAGCTCGCCCCGGACGCCCTGGCCCCGCACGCGCTGGCACCCGCGGAGCACGCCGGCGCCGCGACCGCACCGGCCGCCCGGGCACAGGCCCCGCAGGACGCGCGGGCGTGGGTGCGGCAGGTCGCCGCGCTGACCCAGCCGGACGAGATCGTCTGGTGCGACGGCTCCGCCGCGGAGAAGCAGCGCCTGCTCGACGGCATGGTGGAGGCCGGCACGCTGATCAAGCTGGACGAGGCCAGGCGGCCGAACTCCTACCTCGCCCGCTCGCACCCGTCCGACGTCGCGCGCGTCGAGTCGCGCACGTTCATCTGCGCGGAGCGCGAGGAGGACGCCGGCCCCACGAACAACTGGCGCGCCCCCGCCGCGATGCGCGCGGAGCTGGCCGACGTGTTCGCCGGCTCGATGCGCGGCCGCACCATGTACGTGGTGCCGTTCTCCATGGGCCCCGTCGGCGGCCCGATCTCGCAGGTGGGCATCGAGATCACCGACTCGCCGTACGTCGTCGTGTCGATGCACGTCATGACGCGCGTCTCCCCCGCCGTCCTGGACCTCATCGACGGCGGCCAGCAGTGGGTGCCGGCCGTGCACTCCGTGGGCGCCCCGCTGGCCGACGGCGCGCAGGACGTGCCCTGGCCGTGCAACGACACCAAGTACATCGTCCACTACCCGGAGACGCGGGAGATCTGGTCGTACGGCTCGGGCTACGGCGGCAACGCGCTGCTCGGCAAGAAGTGCTTCGCCCTGCGCATCGCCTCGGCGATGGCCCGCGACGAGGGCTGGCTCGCCGAGCACATGCTCCTCGTCCGCGTCACCTCGCCGGAGCAGCGGCAGTACCACCTCGCCGCCGCGTTCCCGAGCGCCTGCGGCAAGACGAACCTCGCCATGCTGCGCCCGACCATCCCCGGCTGGACGGTCGAGACGCTCGGCGACGACATCGTCTGGATGCGCCCCGGCCCCGACGGCCGCCTGCGCGCGATCAACCCCGAGGCGGGCTTCTTCGGCGTCGCGCCCGGCACCGGCGTCGAGACCAACCCGACGGCGATCGACACCCTCACCCACGACGTGATCTTCACGAACGTGGCGCTGACCGACGACGGCGACGTGTGGTGGGAGGGCCTCACCCCCGAGGCCCCCGCGCACCTCGTCGACTGGCGGGGCGAGGACTGGACGCCGGACTCCGACACCCCCGCCGCGCACCCGAACTCCCGGTTCACCGTGGCCGCGGCGCAGTGCCCGTCCATCGCGGACGCGTGGGAGGACCCGGCGGGCGTGCCCGTGGACGCGATCGTCTTCGGCGGCCGCCGCGCCTCGAACGTGCCGCTCGTGACCCAGGCGACCAGCTGGGACCACGGCGTCTTCATGGGCGCCACCATCAGCTCCGAGCGCACCGCCGCGGCCGAGGGCACGGTCGGCGAGCTCCGCCGCGACCCCTTCGCCATGATGCCGTTCTGCGGCTACAACATGGCCGACCACTGGGCGCACTGGCTGCGCGTCGGCAAGGCGCTCGACGCCGACAAGCGGCCCAAGGTGTTCCAGGTGAACTGGTTCCGCAAGGGCGAGGACGGCCGCTTCCTGTGGCCCGGGTTCGGCGAGAACTCGCGCGTCGTGGAGTGGGTCGTCACCCAGCTCGACCGCTCGCGCGGCCTGCGCACCGACGCCGGCGCCGTGCACTCCCCCGTCGGGCTCCTGCCCGCTCCGGGCGCCCTGCGCACCGAGGGCCTCGACCTGTCCGACGACGACCTCGCCGCGCTGTTCGACGTCCCCGTCGCGCCGTGGCGCGCCGAGGCGGCCCTCACCGGCGAGTTCTTCGAGACGTTCGGCGACCGCGTGCCCGACCAGCTCTGGGCGCAGCTGTCCCTGCTGCGCGACCGGCTCGGCGCGGAGCGCTGACGGCGCCACCTCAGGCTCGGGCCCGCCGGAGAGGCACCGGCGGGCCCGTGGCACGCCCGGCACCACCGCGTGCCGGACGCCGCCCCGGGAGGCGGCAGAATCGCGGGATGACCGCGACCCCCGAGAACGTCACGGGCCCCGTCGCCCACCACGCCGAGGGCCCCGTCTGGTGGCCGGCGTGGGGCGGGCTGCGCTTCGTCGACATGCTCGCGGGCGACCTGCTGACGGTGCGCCCCGACGGCGCGGTCGACCGCCGGCACGTGGGCGACGTCGCGGCGCTGGTGCGGCCGCGCGCCGCCGGTGGCTTCGTCGTCGCGCTGGAGCGCGAGGTCGCGGTCGCGGACGACGACGACGGGCCGCTGCGCCCCCTCGCCCGGCTGGACGACGGCCCCGCGGTGCGGCTCAACGAGGGCGCGACCGCGCCGGACGGCGCGCTGTACGCGGGCGGGATGGTCACCGGCCCCGGCGCCACGGCGTCCCTGCACCGGATCGACCCCGACGGCACCACCCGCGTCGTGCTCGACGGCATCGGCTGCTCGAACGGGCTGGGCTTCTCGCCCGACGGGACGCTCGCCTACTACGTCGACACGGCCGCGCACCGGGTCGACCTCCTCGACGTCGTCGCGGCGTCGGTCGACCCGCGGGGCCTGGTGGGCCGGAGGCCCTTCGCCACGATCGACCCCGCCGACGGCGTCCCCGACGGGCTCGCCGTGGACGCGGAGGGCGGGGTCTGGGTCGCACTCTGGGGCGGGTCGGTCGTGCGGCGCTACGCGCCCGACGGGCGGCCCGACGCCGAGGTCCGGCTGCCGGCCTCCCAGGTGACCGCCTGCGCCTTCGGGGGCGAGCGGCTCGACACGCTGTACGTCACGACGTCCAGGCAGGGTCTCGCGGCCGGCGCGGAGCCGGAGGCCGGCTCCCTGTTCCGGGTGGAGGTGGGCGTGCGCGGCCTGCCGGCGCTGCCCTTCGCCGGCTGAGCCCGCGCCGTCGGGTCAGACGACGGCGTCGCGCACGCGCTGCTCCGCGCGCCCCAGCCCGTCGATCTCGAGGGTCACGACGTCGCCGTCCCGCAGGTACGGGAACCGGCCGGACAGCGCGACGCCCTGCGGTGTCCCGGTGTTGATGACGTCGCCCGGCTCGAGCACCATGTACCGGCTCAGGTGCCAGACGAGGAACGGCACGTCGAAGATCATGTCGGCCGTCGTCGAGTCCTGGCGCGCCTCGCCGTTGACCCACGAACGCAGGCGCAGCCCGCCGGCGTCGACCTCGTCCGCCGGCACGAGCCAGGGCCCCAGAGGGTTGAACGTCTCGCAGCTCTTGCCCTTCGACCACTGCCCGCCGGAGTGCTCGAGCTGGTAGTCGCGCTCCGACACGTCGTGCGAGAGGACGTACCCCGCGACGTGCGCGGCCGCCTCCTCGGGCGAGGCGAGATACCGGGCGCGGCGCCCGACGACGACGCCGAGCTCGACCTCCCAGTCCACGGTCGTGGCGCCCGGCGGCACGAGGACGTCGTCGTAGGGGCCGACCACGGTGTTCGAGTGCTTCCAGAAGACGATCGGCGCCTCGGGCGGGGCGGCGCCCGACTCGGCGGCGTGGGCCGCGTAGTTCTGGCCGACGCAGACGAGGGCCGTGGGCCGCGCGACCGGCGGCCCGACCCGCAGGGACTCGGCCCCGTCGAGCACCGGCAGGCCGCCGGCGGCGAGGGCCGCGCGCGTGCGCGCGACGCCGTCCGCCGCGAGGAACGCCCCGTCGACGTCGCGCGTGAGCGGGGAGAGCGAGTACGTGACGCCGTCGTGGCGGACGGCGGGGCGTTCCTGGCCGGCGGGGCCGAGACGGACGAGCTGCACGGAGGCTCCAGGGGCGTGAGGCGGTGGGGGGCGGCGGGGCGGCGGGGGCGGCGTCAGCGCGCGAGCACGCGGGCGAACCCGGGGTTGACGACCGAGGGCACCGGCCGGCCCGCGAGGAAGTCGACGGCGTTGCGCGCGGTGTGGACGGGCAGGTCGGCCATGGCCTCGGGCGAGAACCAGGCGGCGTGCGGGGTCAGCACGACCGTGTCGAGCGACCGCAGCCGGCTGCCGGCCGGCAGCGGCTCGTGGGCGAAGACGTCGAGCGCCGCGCCGCCGACGTGGCCGGCCTCGATCGCGTCCGCGAGGGCCTCCTCGTCCACGAGCGGCCCTCGGCAGGTGTTGACGACGAGGACGCCGGGACGCGCCGAGGCGAGCGTGTCGCGGTTCAGCAGGTGCCGGGTGTCGTCGGTGAGCGGCGCGTGCAGGGTGATGACGTCGACGGCGGCGAGCAGCTCCTCGAAGGACGCCGGCAGGTGGCCCGCGGCCTCGACGTCCGCCGCCGGCACCACCGGGTCGTGCACGAGCACCCGGAAGCCCAGGGCGGCCAGGCCCCGCGCCACCTCGGAGCCGATGCGGCCGTACCCCACCACGCCGACCGTCGTCGTCGACGGACGGACGGCGGCGGGACGGGCCGCGGTGGGCGCCCAGCGACCGGCCCGCACGTCACGGTCGTACCCGACGAGCCCGCGCCCGAGTCCGAGCACCATCGCGAGCGTGTGCGACGCGACCTCCTCGATGCAGTAGGTCGGGGTGTTCGCGACGGCGATGCCGCGCTCGGTGGCGGCGGCGACGTCGACCATGTCGTAGCCGATCCCCATCCGGGAGACGAGGCGCACGCCCCCGGGTCCGCCGACCGCGTCGAGCACGCGGGCCGTGATCGGTGCCCACTGGACGACGAGCGCCTGGGCGCCCCCGGCCGCCCGCACGGCCTCGACGACCTCCTCCTCGGTGCGCGCCGCGGCGCCCACGGCGCGCAGGCCGGCGGCTCCGACGGTGTCCTCGCAGGCGGTGGACGGCAGGTCGCAGTCGGTGATGACGACGGTGTCGGAGCTCATGCGGGAATGCTATAGCAGATAGCATTCCTCACCCAACCGCCCGGCCCTCGAACCGGGTGCGCGGCGCCTTCCGGGTGCTATAGCGTTCCGTCCATGTCCCGACGACTCGCCCTCATCACCGGCGCCAGCTCCGGCATCGGCGCCGCGTCCGCCGTCCACCTCGCCGAGCAGGGCCACGACGTCTGGCTCACCTACGCCCACGACGAGGCGGGCGCGACGGCGACGGCGGAGCGCTGCGCGGGGGCGGGCGCGGACGTGCGCGTGTCCCGCCTCGACCTGCGCGACCCGGCGTCCGTCGCGGCGCTCGTCGACGAGGTGACCGCGACCTGGGGCCGGCTGCACGTGCTCGTCAACAACGGCGGCACCTGCCCGTACCGCGCGCTGGACGACATCGAGCTCGACGAGTGGGACCAGGTCATGGAGACCAACGCGCGCGGCACCTTCGTGCTGTCCCGCGCGGCGCTGCCGCTCCTGCGCGCCGGGCGGGGCGCCGCCGACCGCTCGGACGACGACCGCGCCATCGTCAACGTCGCGTCGATCGCCGGCCAGCAGGGCGCTCTCAGGACGGGCGTCCACTACGCGGCGTCCAAGGGCGCGATCCTCGCGATCACGCGGTCCTTCGCCCGCATCCTCGCCGACGAGCGCATCCGCGTGAACGCGGTGGCCCCCGGCCCGGTCACCAGCCGCATCACCGACCAGCTCGACGACGCCGGGCGCGCCGCGCTCACCTCGTCCATCCCCCTCGGGGACTTCGGCACCCCGGAGGACGTCGCCTGGGTCATCGGCTCCCTCGCCGACCCGCGCGCCGCGTTCGTCACGGGCGCCACCTACGACGTCAACGGCGGCGTCCGGATCGACTGAGGCCGCCGCCCCACCGCACGTACCGCCCCATCACCCCACCACCCGGAGGACCCGTGCCCACCGCTGCCACCGTCGTCGCCGAGCAGGTCGACGCCTTCAACGCCCGCGACCTCGACCGCTTCCTCACCACGTACGCCGCCGACGCCGTCGTGACCGGCGTGACGCCCGAGCCCCTCGTGGGCCGCGACGCCCTGCGCACCTTCTACGCGGGGCGCTTCGAGGACCCCGCCCTGCACTGCGAGATCACGACGTCGGTCGCGTTCGGCGAGCGGTGGCTCGTGGCGCGCGAGCTCGTGACGAGCACGAGCGGCACGGGCGAGACGGTGGCGACGTTCGACGTCACCGACGGCGCCATCGCCCGCGCCAGCATGCTCAAGGCCTGACGCGCGGCCTCAGGCCAGCCCGTAGCGCCGGTCGAGCTCCGGGTCGGACGGCGGCGTGCCGAAGGACGCGGTCCACGCCCCGTCCGCCGCGAGCGACTGCCCCGAGACGTAGGCCGCCTCGTCGGACAGCAGGAACGCGACGACCGCCGCGACCTCCTCGGCCGTCGCGATCCGCCCCAGGGGCGGCCCCTGCGACAGGTGCCGCTCCTCGGCCGCGGGGTCGGCGGCCGCGGCGATCTGCGCCTCGAGGTGGGGCGTGCGGACACCGCCCGGCGCGACCGTGTTGGCGCGGATGCCGTAGCGCCCGTACGTGACGGCGACGCTGCGCGCGAGGGCGTCGATCCCACCCTTCGTGAGCTCGTACGCGGCGTGGTCGGCGAAGGAGGCCCGCCCGTGGATGGACCCGACGTTGACGATCGCCCCGCCCGAGACCTGGTCCGTGAACGCCTCCACCGCGGCGGCCGCGCCCCAGAGGTAGCCCAGGCCGTTGATGTCGACGATCTCGCGCACCGTGGCCTCCACCTCGGCCTCGCGCGCCGGGTCGGCGAGGGCGTGCAGGGGCGTGGTCCGCGTGACCCCGGCGTTGTTCACCCAGCCCGCCAGCGGGGCGAGCTCCCGCGCCCGGCGGGCGGCCTCGCGGTGCACCCCGCGCTCCCGCGAGTCGCCCAGCACGACGGCGGCGCAGACCCCGTCCTCGATGCTGCCCGACCCCCGGCTCCGCTCCACGCCGACCACGACCCAGCCGTCGGCGGCGAGCCGGGCCGCGATCGCCCGGCCGATGCCCTTGCCGGAGCCCGTGACGACGACGCTGCGCGCGCTCATCGCGCCGCCCCCGGGAAGAACCGCGGGGACAGGCCGAAGCCCAGGCCCGGCGCTGCCGGCGGCGTCGCGCGGCCGCCGTCGAACGTCGGCCCGCCCGTCACGAGCAGGGGCGCCGGGTCGTAGGGGTTGCCGTGGGGGGACCGGTCGAAGGTCTCGACGCCGACGCCCAGGTGCACGCTGACCTCCGGGTAGACATGGCTCGACGGCGCCGGCCCGGCGCCGCGCCAGGAACGCACGAGCCCGGCGGCCGGCGTGAGGCCGCCGATCGCGACGACGTCGACCCGCGGCACGTCGAGGGCGCCGAGCGCGGCGAGCCGGGCGTGGACCTCCGGGTCGGTGACCTCGTCGCCGATGCTCAGCGGCAGCCCGGTCGCGGCCCGGACCCGGGCCGCACCCGCCGCGTCCTCCGGCAGCAGCGGGTCCTCGAGCCACGCCAGGGCGGGCTCGCCGCCCGGTGCCGCGACGCCCCAGGCGGCGAGGTCGGCGAGCGCCTCCTCCGCGTCGCGCCAGCCGAAGCCGACGTCGACGACGAGGCCGTCCCGGCCCGGGACCGTGCGCCGGCCGCGCTCCGCGAGCCCCGCCCGCACCCGGGCGATCACGTCGCGCATGAGCGCGCGGTCCGGCGAGCGCGAGATCTTCAGCAGCGGCCACCCCTCGGCGGCGTGCCCGAGCACCTCGTCGGCGACGTCGGCGGCGGTGCGCCCCGGCGTCGGGTACGCGGCGACGAGGACCGCCGGGCGCGGGGCGCGGTCGGCGCCCAGCAGGCTCCAGACCGGGCGGCCCGTCGCCTGCCCGGCGACGTCCCACAGGGCCACGTCGACGAGCCCGATCGCCCGGCGCACCAGGCCGACCCGCCCGACGATCGCCGAGCCGCGCAGCATCGCGTCCCAGGCGGCGCGGACGTCGTCGGGACCCGCGACCCGGCGCCCCACGACGTGCGGCGCCACGAGCCGCTCGACGAGCTCCGCCATCGGCGCCTCCCGCGTGAGCGCGTAGGCGACGCCGACCAGCGGGCCGTCCGCCTCCCCCGGCTCCGGCTCGGCGAGCACCTCCACGGCGACGTACTCGCGCCGCGTCACGGTCATCGCGCCCAGCGGCAGGGGCTGCGGCAACGGCACGGCGACGGTGTGCGTGCGGACCTCGGTCACGCGGGCCATCAGCGCGTCACTCCGGCTTCTTCGCGAGCGGCACGCCGTAGTCGACCATGAAGCCGCCGTCGACGTAGAGGGTCTGCCCGACCACGTAGGACGCCTGGTCGGAGGCCAGGAACGCGACGGCGTTCGCCACCTCGGACGCGTCGGCCAGCCGGCCGGCGGGGATGCGCGCGAGGATCGTCTCCTCCGAGAGGGTCCCCGCCGCGACGCCCTGGCGGAACACCCCGGTGTCGATGTACCCCGGCGCCACCGCGTTGACGCGTACGCCCCGCGCCGCCCACTCCGCGCCGGCCGTCGCCGTGAGCGCGACCACCGCGGCCTTGGTCGTGGCGTACGGGGCGCGGCCGGCCGAGCCGCGCGAGGACACCGACGAGATGTTGACGACGGCCCCGCGCCCGGCCGCGAGCATGTGCCGGCCGGCGGCCTGCAGGCACGAGAAGACGCCGTGCAGGTTGACGTCCACCACCGCCGACCACTCGGCGAACGTGAGGTCCTCCAGGCCGCGGTGGCGCTGGATGCCCGCGTTGTTCACCAGGACGTCGATCCCGCCGAACCGCGCGGCGAGGTCGTCGAAGGTCGCGCGCACGGCCTCGGGGTCCGTCACGTCCAGGGACGTCCAGACGAGCCCCGCGGCCGTCGGGACGGGGCCGTCGCCGAGGGCGGGCAGGTCGTGCTGCGCGACGTCGGGGCACACGACGCGGTGGCCCTCGGCGGCGAGCCGCTCGGCGAGCTGCCGTCCGATGCCGGCGGCGCCGCCGGTGACGATCGCGAGCGGCGCGCGGGTCGGGGTCGGGTCGGTCACTGGTCCTCCTTCTCGCCCGGCGTGCCGGGCAGGGTGTCGATGAGCCGGGCGGCGTGCGCCTCGAGCCGGGCCAGGGACCCGGGGGCGACGGGCGTCTGCCACGCCTGGTAGGCGCCGCGCTCGTACGCGACGTCGGTGGGGAGGTAGACGAAGCCCGGCCCGTTGGTGAGGTTGGCGACGACGACGGGTCGGCCGGCGGCGTGCTCCCGGACGGTCCGCTGGAGCCGGGAGTACGCCTCCCCCGGGTGCGCGACGAGGATCGCGTCGCCGACCTGCCAGACCCACGCGGGGTGCCGGACGGTGGGCCCGGTGACGTAGCCGTCGCGCAGGTTGCGCGCGCGGCGCAGGCGCTCCTCCCGCGAGCCGGGGTCGATGCCGGCCCACTCCTGCTCGAGCTCGGCGATGGTCGGCAGGGGGCGCAGGTCGAGCTCGACGTCCTCCTGCCGCACGGCGAGCGTCGTGGACCCCGCGGACGGCGCCGGCTCCCAGACGCCCAGCGGCGCGCCGGACTCCACCACCCGCGTGAGCTCCCAGGACGTGCCGGGCGGGGGCAGCTCGGCGAGCGCGGCGAGCACGGCGTGCCCGAGCGCCTCGCCGTGCCGGTCGGCCACCGCGAGGTCGCCCGTGTACTGCTGGCGCGGGGCGAGCTCGCCGGACGCCCCCTGGAGGAACGCGACCGGCGCCCCCGTCGCCCCCTGGACCAGGTCCCGCATGGCGCCCACGTAGTCCGGGGAGACGAGCCGGTTCTGCCACGAGAGCGTGGTGGGGTGGCAGGCGTAGTTGACGATCGTGGCGAGCGGACGGCCGGGCCCGTCGCCGTCGGCGGCGGTGAGGCGGCCGACCAGCACGGTGTCGTCGGCGGGCACCTCGGGGTTCCAGCCGACGACGGGCCGCGGCTCGTCCGGCGTCTCCACGAGCAGCTCCCGGTCGGCCGCGAGGGCGCAGCGGCCGGTGGTCCACTCGAGGACGGCGGGGCGCAGCGCGCCGAGGGCCTCGCGCCCGGCGTCGACGGCCGCGGCGGCGAGCGCGTCGAGGTACCCCGGCACGAGGTCCCCGCCCGGCAGGTCGGCGTCGCCCGCGCACAGCACCGGGCCGGCGTGGGTGTGCGACAGGGAGATCAGCAGCCGCTCGGCGGGCAGGCCCAGGGCCTCGAGGACGCGGTGGCGCACCCCGGCCTCGTCGTCGACGCGGCGCCACCAGGTGCCGTCGACGGTCATCGTCACCACCGGGTCGCCGTCGGCCCCGGCGAGGGCCACCGCCGTCAGGGCCATGGACCGGTGCTGCCCCTCGGCGGCGTCCCAGTCCGCGGGCCCCCAGTTGCGGGCGCGGATCCCCACGGGTGGGCTGACGTCACGCGTCGCGACGCCGGCCAGGCCGTGGAACGCGGGCACGGGCACCCGGTCGTGCAGAGTCGCCATCGATCCTCCAGTCGTCGACGCCGCCGATGCTATAGCATGTGCGTCTCGGCGCCGGGCCCCCGGCCAGGCGTCGCACCCGGGTGGACCGCGGGGCGCGCCACAGGCGCGGCGACCCCCGCCGGCGCCACCACCGAACCGGAACCGGCCCCTGCCCCACCCGACCGACGGAGTAGCAATGGCGCTGAAGAACGTGCCCGACCTCAACGTGGCCGACCGCGTCACCGTGGAGCTGCGGGAGGCGATCTTCTCCGGCGAGCTGGAACCCGGCGAACGACTGGTGGAGCGCAAGCTCGCCGAGCGCCTGGGGACGAGCCACATCCCGGTGCGCGAGGCGCTCACCCGCCTCACCGAGGAGGGGCTCGTCGAACGGCTCCCCCACCGCGGCGCCCGCGTGGCGGCGCTCACCCGCCGGGACCTCGAGGAGATCTCCAGCCTGCGCACCCTGCTGGAGCAGTTCGCCGTCGTCCGCGTGCAGCAGGACTGGGACGCAGCCAAGGAGGCGCGGCTGCGCAAGATCGTGCAGCAGATGGTGCAGGCGGCCGAGAAGGGCAGCGCCGCGCGCGTCTTCGAGCTGGACCGGCGCTTCCACGAGCAGATCTGGGAGATGGCCGACCACCGGATGCTCATGGCGCTGAACGCGCAGCTCCGCAGCCGGATCACGGGCTTCCTGCGGGCGGCCAACGTGGCGCTGGAGCCGGCCGCGCGCGTCGCGCACGCGCAGACCCACGAGGAGATCGTCGACGCGATCGCCGGGGGCGACCCCGAGGCGGCCCGCCGCGTGATGGCCGAGCACGTCGGGGCGGCGGCGGCACGCCTCGCCCCGCACACGCAGGACGACGACTGAGCGCTCCGGAGCGCGACGGCGGGGCACGGGCGGTGCGGACGGCCGCGGCGCGCCCGTCCTGGTGCGACGAGGGGCCAGCCCGACCCTCCGCGCGATGCTCGTCCGTCGCTCGCCGACGAACGTGCGGCCGACGTTAATCCTGCTATAGCAAACCGTCAACAGGTGGCGCCGCGCCTCCGCCAGGAAGGGGTCAGCCATCTCAGCCGTGCAGCTCCGGACCGCCTCCGCCACCGACGCCGCGGCGCTCTACGCCCTGTGGGCCCGGGCGTTCGACGCCCCCCTCATGGTCCCGGTCTACGAGTCCGACGACGGCCGCCTGGGGCGCACCGTCCTCGCCGTCGCGCCCGGCCGGGACGGCGCCGTGCTGGCGTCGGTGTACTGGACGCCACGGGTCGTGACCTCGGCGGACGGCACGCGCGCACTGCGCGCCGGGTGCGTCGCGAACGTGGCGGCCGCGCCGGAGGCCCGGGGCCGCGGTCTGGTGCGCCGCGCGCTCGCCGTCGCGCTCGAGCAGATGGCGGCGGCCGGCACGGACGTCGCGCTGCTCTTCACCGGCACCCCGGGCGTCTACCGGTCCAGCGGGTTCGAGACGTTCGGCGTGCCCGTGCTCACCGGGCCCCCGCGCCCCGCCCCGGCGACCCCCGACCTCCCGGCTCCCGACCTGCTCGACGACCGGCCCGCCGGCCCGCCCGCGGTCCGCGTCGACCGCCTGCCGGGCGACCCGTGGGACCAGGGCTGGGGCCCGGCGCTTCCGTGGCGGCCGCTCGCCCGCCTGCACGACGCGGCCGACACGGGCGACGACGGACGGCGCCGCCCCCTCGCCACCGTCCGCACGGAGGACCACTGGCAGCGGCGGGTCCCGCTGTGGTTCCGGTCGTGCGAGCTGCTCACGGCGCGCGCGACCGACGGCGAGGTCGTCGGGTACGTGGTCCTCGAGCCGGGCCCGACCCTGCGGGTCCGCGAGCTCGCCGTCGACCCGGCCGCCCCCGGGCACCCTGCGGCCACGACCGCCCTCGCGGACGCCGCGCTGGCCCGCGCCCGTCACCACCGCGCCGCCTCGGTCGAGGTCCGGCTGCCGCAGGACGCGGCCGGCCTGGCGTTCGCCCGGGCGGTGCTGGCCGAGGCCACGCCGTCGGTCGACGCGACGGGGATGCTCCGGCCGGTCGGTGCCGGCCGGGCGGAGGTGGACGCGCTCCGGGGGTCGCCGTCCGCCGTCGGCGCCGGGTTCCACTGGCCGGGAGACTACGTCTGATCTCGGATGCTATGGCATCGACGAGATCCTCTCAGCGCTCTGACCTGCATCAACGCTCCTCGGTCAGCCGTTGACGTTGCTATAGGATTTGGCTACTCTGCTCGGGACGGCGCAACGACGCGCACCACCGTCGGCGCACCGCAGGACCCGCCCGGCCCCGCAGGACCGCTCGCCGACCACCCGCAGCCCCGGGCCGGTACGCGGAGCACCACCCCCGTCGCTCGCCCCGGACGGACCGTCGTCCCGACCGTCCCGAAGGGTGTCTCCCTTGACCTCCATCACCACGACCGGCCGCGCGGCCGGCGCACCCCAGACCCGCCCCGACCGCTCCGCCCCGACCCGCGTCGCGGCCCACCTCGCCGAGCTCACCGGCTGGCGCTCCCGCGACCTCGCGCACGGGACCGTCGCGCGGCTCCTCGGCCACGCCGCCCCCGGCGACGGCGCCGGCCGGCTGCTGCGCTTCGACGCCCGGTCGACCACCGCCGCGAACGGCGGCACCGTGCTGGCCCCGCGCGACGCGGGCGCCACCGGGCGCTGGCACACGGTGCACGCCGGCACCGCGGACTTCCGCTGGTTCGGGCACCTCGGCCCCGAGAGCCCCGCCGACGACGCGCTCGACGCCCTGGTGCGCGACCCCGCGGTGACACGCATCGAGGCGCACACGGACCTGCTGTTCCGCCGCCGGCACACGTTCACGCGCTCCCGTCTCGAGCTCGACTTCGGCGGGCACACCGTCGACACCGACGGCATCGAGCGCAACAGCCACGACAACCCGTTCGGCGCCCTGCTCTTCTTCCGGGGCCGCGTCGGCGACGCCACCCAGACGCGGGTGCTCACCGCCCCGCTGCCCGACCTCGCGGACGTCTTCGAGGTGGCCGACTCCGCCGCGTTCGCCGTCGGGCAGTGGTGGGCCGTGCAGTCCGACCCCCGGCCGGGGGGCGGCCGCGACGAGCGCGAGCTGCAGCGGCTGGTCGAGGTGACCGAGGTGGTGGACGGCACGCACGTGCGCGTCGACTACAAGAACGGCTGGGAGCTGCCGGCGGGCCGCACCCTGACCTGGACGCCGGTGGAGCCCGTCGAGCAGGTCCACGTGCGGCACCTGCGCTTCCTCGGCGCCGGCCCCTTCGACGGCCCGGAGGACGGCGAGCTCCCGGACGACCGGGAGTACACCGGCTCGCACCCCGTGGCCTTCGAGTACGCGGTGCGGTGCGACGTCGAGGAGGTGCACGGCGAGCGCACCTGGTGGCCGGTGATCATGCGGCGCTGGAACACGCACTTCGTCACCCGGCGGTGCTCGGTGTCCAACCCCCCGACCGTCTTCTACGGCGGCGCCGGCTACCTCACGCAGCAGATCTACTCCCTGTACGGGCACGTCGTCGACTGCCGGAGCCACAACGCCCGGCACCTCAACGACCTCACGGCCTCGGCCTACTGCCTCGTGGAGAACTGCCACGGCGACGGCGACGACGAGGGCGGCAACCCGTTCACGACGCACGGCCAGTACGAGCACGACCTCGTGTTCTCGGGCTGCAGCGGGCTCATGGACATCGCCAACTCGGGCGCGCAGTGGGGCACGGCGGCCAAGCGGATCACCGTGCGGCGGCACGTGGCGTCGTGGTTCGTGGTCGGCACGAAGATCACCGACCTCACGCTGGAGGACGTGCACGTCGTGGCCCGCTCGACGTTCGACCCCCAGGCCACCCTGACGATCAACGCCGACGGCGCCCGGCTGCGCGGCTGCTCGGCCGGGTTCTTCGCCGTGGGGCAGCGGTCCGCCCTGTCGTCCCGCCCGACCGTCGTCGAGGACTGCTCCTTCGCGCTGCCGCCCGGCTCCGTGCTGCACCAGACGCCCGTGACGAGCCCCGTGCACTTCGTGCGGACCCGGTTCACCGGCGTCGACGGCACCGTGCTGCGCGGCCCCGGTCCCGTGACCTTCACGGACTGCGAGGTCGTCGGGGCCACGGGCGACGAGGTCGCCGCCCCGATGAGCGTCGGGTCGGCGGACGTCACCGTGCGCGGCGGCCGGTGGACCGGCGCCGGGATCGTCCTGAGCGGCGCCCGCGACCAGCGCCTCACCGTCGACGGCACGACGATGACGGGCACGACCACGGCAGGCGCCCTCGTGTCCCGGGCCGGGACCGGTGCCGTCGCCGTGCACCTGCGCGGCGCCGACCTCACGGTGCCGGACGGCGCCGCGCACGTCGCCCTCGACGCCGGCCCGTCCTCGTACCAGGCCACCGGCACCCGGTTCGCCGGCGGGCGCCTCGACCTCGACGCCGCCGCGCCCGTGCTGCACGCCGGGTGCACGTTCGACGGCGTCGACGCCGTCCCCCAGCCCGGCCCCGCGACCGTGCTGCACGCGTCGCTCGGCTGACCCGCACCACCGCCCCACCCGTACCGAAGGAAGGACGGACGATGACCACCACCCCCACCACCCCCACCACCGAGGCGACCGAGGTCCCCTCGCGGCGCGCGCTGCTGCGCGTCGCCGGCATCGGCGGGCTCGTCGTCGCGGGAGCCGCCGCGGGCACGACCGCGGCGAGCGCCGCACCGCTCGCGGCGGCCAAGGCCGACAAGGCCGACAAGCCCGCCACCGACGTCGTCGTCGCCACCACCGTCGCCCAGCTCGTCGGCTGGCAGGCGAAGAAGCTCGACGACGGCACCGTGGCCCAGCTGCTCGGCCACGCGAAGGCCGGCGACGGGGCCGCGCGGCTCGTGCGCTACGACGCCCGCTCCACCGCCCGACCCAACGGCGGCACGGTGCTCGCGCCCGCGGACGCCGGGGCGAGGGGCCGCTGGCACACCCTGCACACCGGCACCGCCGACTTCCGCTGGTTCGGGCTCTTCGGCCCGCAGGCACCGGCCGACGACGCGCTGGACGCCCTCGTCGGCGACGCGAGCGTCAGCCGCATCGAGGCGCACAGCGACCTCGCCTTCGTGCGCCGCCACCGCTTCACGCGCTCGCACCTCGAGCTCGACTTCGGCGGGCACACGATGACCACCGAGGGCATCGAGGACGCCGGGCAGGACGACCCGTTCGCCGCGGTGCTGTTCTTCCGGGGCACCGTCACGGACGACGTCCGGACGAACACGCTCACCGCGGTCATGCCCGAGCTCCGGGACGACTACGAGGTCGCCGACTCGTCCCGGTTCGAGGTCGGGCAGTGGTACGCCCTCGAGGTGAACGCGCTGTCGGGCCGCTGGGAGAAGGAGCTCCAGCGCCTGGTCCAGGTGACGCAGGTCGTCGACGCCACCCACGTGCGCGTCAACTACAAGGCGGGCTGGGAGCTGGCCAAGGGGCGCACCCTGACCTGGACGCGCGTGGAGCCGGTGGAGCAGGTGCACGTGCGCCACCTGTCGTTCGTGGGTCGGCCCGACGGCGACCAGTACACGGGCTCGCACCCGATCGCCTACGAGTACGCGGTCGGCTGCGACGTGGAGGACGTGCACGGCGTGGCCACCTTCTGGCCGCTCGTCATGCGCCGGTGGAGCACGTTCTTCCGCACGTCGGGCTGCTCCCTCACCAACCCGGCGTCGGTGACGTGGGGCGGCGCGGGCTACCTGACCCAGCAGATCTACTGCAACTACGGGCACGTCGTGGACTGCCACACGAGCAACGCGCGGCACCTCAACGACTGGACCGCGTCGTCGTACGGGCTCGTGGAGAACTGCCACGGGGACGGCGACGACCAGGGCCCGTTCGTCACGCACGGCCAGTACGAGCACGACCTCACGTACGTGGGGAACTCCGGCCTCATGACGTTCGCCAACTCCGGCGCGGCGTGGGGCTCCTCCGCCAAGCGCATCACCGTCACCCGGCACGTGTGCTCGTGGTTCGTGGCCCGCGTCAAGGTCACCGACCTCACGCTCACCGACGTGCAGGTGATCCGCAAGGAGGGCCTGGCCGGCTCGGGGATGATGTGGGTGAACGCCGACGGCGTGCAGCTGCGCGGCTGCCAGGCCGACGACACCCTCATCGTCTCGCAGGCCTCGGACCGCTCCGCGCGACCGAACGTCATCGAGGGGTCGCGGTTCGCCGTCCTGCCCGACACCCCGGTCACCCAGGCGAACGTGACGCGACCGGTCCACCTGGTGCGCACCGCGCTGAGCGGGCTGAGGAACGCGTCGTTCGCCGGCTCCGGCCCCGTGGTGCTCGAGGACTGCGTCCTCGAGGCCGCGGAGGGCGCGGGCACCCTCACGGTCTCCGGCGACGTCACGGTGCGCGGCGGCGTGCTGCGGAACGTCGCCCTGGTGGCCGCGGGCGCCAAGGACCAGACCGTGCGCGCCGGCGGCGGCGCGCGCCTGGAGGGCGCCCCCGCCGGCGGGGCGTTCCTGTCCCGCAGGGCGGCGACGGCCACCGTGACGTGGGCGCTCGACGGGCTGGCGTCCACGGCCGGGGACGGCACGGCCCACGCGGTGCTGACCCAGGGCACGAACCGGTGGGCCGCCGTCGGCTCACGGTTCGCCGGAGGGAGGGTCGAGCTCGCGCCGGCGGCGTTCGGCGAGGGATCGACTCTCGTGCAGACGGGGACGGTCGAGCAGGGCGTCACGCGCACCGCGTTCCCGGAGGACGGCCCGCGCGTGGCGACGGCGGGCTCGCTCGTCCTCTGACGGCGCGACCCGTCCGGCTCCCTGGTCCCCGCCCGTCCCCGCCCCGCCCCACTCGGCGCGGGGACGGGCGGGACCCGGCCGCCGTGGGGGCCGCTCCCGGCCACCTTCGGGATCGAGGTCACAAATCGGTACCAGGTGGACCGGCCGTCGTGAGGGAGTTAACACCCGGGCCCGTCTGGCGTAACATCCCTCTGGCAGAGTGCTATAGCAAATAGCAGATTCTCTGGACGGGCGCCCGCCCCCGCGCGGGACGGGCACCCACAGTACGACCCCACGCAGCACCCATCGCAACGGAGCAAGGACCGCACGTGACCCCCACCCCCCAGGTCGTGACCGTCGCCCTCGTCGGCGCGGGGAACCGCGGCCAGACGTACGCCCGCTGGATCGCGGCGCACCCCGACCGGGCGCGCCTCGTCGCGGTCGCCGACCCGCGCCCCCACCAGCGCGGCCTCGTCGCCGCGCAGGCCCGCGAGTCCCGCGCGGGAGCCGGTGAGACGACGCCCGAGGTGCTCGAGCTCGAGGGCTGGCGGGACCTCGTCGCCGCCGGCACCGACCACGCCGACGGCCGCGTCGCGGACATGGTGATCGTCGCGACGCAGGACCGCGAGCACCGCGACCCCGTCGTCGCGCTGGCCCCCCAGGGCTACGCCGTCCTGGTGGAGAAGCCCCTGGCCCCGAGCCCGGAGGAGTGCCGCGCCGTCGTGGACGCGGTCGAGGCGGCGGGCACCTTGTTCGGGGTCTGCCACGTCATGCGCTACATGCCGTACACGGACCTGGTGAAGTCGGTCGTGGACTCCGGGGTCCTCGGCGAGATCGTCAACGTGCAGCACCTGGAGCCGGTCGGCTGGTGGCACGACGCCCACTCGTACGTGCGGGGCCCGTGGCGCACCGAGCGGACGTCCAGCCCGATGCTCCTCGCCAAGTCGAGCCACGACCTCGACTGGATCCGGTACGTCACCGGCAAGCGCATCACGAGCGTCGCGAGCTTCGGCTCCCTCAAGCACTTCCGCCCCGAGGAGCGGCCGGAGGGCGCCGCGGACCGGTGCCTCGACTGCCCCCTCGAGCCCACCTGCCCCTACTCGGCGCCCCGGCTCTACCTGACCACGCTGCGCGAGCAGGGCCCGATCTGGCCCGTCTCGGTGATCACCGACGCGACCGACGAGGCGGGCGTCCTCGACGCCCTGCGCACCGGCGACTACGGCCGCTGCGTCTACGCCTCCGACAACGACGTCGTGGACCACCAGGTCGTCGCGATGGAGCTCGACGGGGGCTCCGCCGCCACCTTCACGATGACGGCGTTCAGCGAGCAGGACCACCGCAAGACGCAGATCTTCGGCACCCACGGCTGCCTCGACGGCGACGGCGAGAAGGTGCGCGTCACCGACTTCCGCGACGGGAGCGTGACCGTGCACGACGGCGGCCACCACGGCGCGACCAACGCCGCCGACGACCACGGCGGCGGCGACAGCGGCGTCATGGACGCCTTCGTGCGCGCCGTCGCCACCGGCGACCCGAGCCACGTGCGCTCCGGCGCCGTCGAGTCCCTCCAGTCCCACCTCGCGGTCTTCGCCGCCGAGGAGTCCCGGCACCACCGCACCGTCGTCGACGTCCCCGCCCGGTGACCGCCGCCGACCGACCCGTCCCCCCGGACGGCACCGACCTGCTCGACACCCGACACAGCCCATCGCCCGGACGCACTGGAGCGGCCCGGGCACTCCCGAAGGAGAAGTCGATGACCCAGCGCACGATCCGGCGCGGCTGGACCGCCGCCCTCGCCCTCGCCTCGCTCGGCGCCCTCACGGCGTGCGGCGGCGGCACCACGGGCGGCGACGCCGTCCCCGAGCCCGAGGACGGTGCCGCCTCCGGCTCCGTCACCATGTGGACCTACCCGGTCATCGCGGACGAGGCCGCCCACAAGAAGTTCTGGGACGAGAAGATCGCGGAGTTCACGAAGGAGAACCCCGACGTCGACGTGAACGTCGAAATCTACCCCTGGGCCGGCCGCGACGAGACGCTCGCGACCGCCATCGCCGGCAACAAGGGGCCGGACGTCGTCTACCTCATCCCCGACCAGCTGCCGAAGTACGCGAAGTCCCTCGCCGCCGTCGACAACTTCGTCACCGACCAGTCGGCCGGGCTGCGCGAGAACGCCAAGGCCGCCGTGACGATCGACGACGCCATGCTCGGGTCGCCGCTGATCATGAACTCCAAGCCCCTGGTCTGCAACGCCGCCGCGTTCGACGCGATCGGCGAGTCCGGCAACTACCCCGCCACGTGGGACGACCTCATGGCGCTGGCGCCGGAGTTCAAGGACGCGGGCTACGACGTCACCAACTACTGGGGCGCCGTCGACGCGACGCTCAACGAGTCGTTCTACCCGCTCCTGTGGCAGGCGGGCGGCTCGGTGTTCACCGAGGACGGCACGGGGGTCGCGTTCGACTCCCCCGAGGGCGTCGAGGCGCTGCAGTTCATCACCGACCTCGCCGAGGGCGGCTACGTCGAGAAGGACCTGCTGACCACGATCCCGGCGTTCGAGCAGACCCGCACCGCCCAGGGCAAGATCGCCTGCACCTGGCAGCAGGGTCCGGCCGACGTCGCGTCCTTCTGGGGCGAGGACAACGTGGTCGTGCTGCCGTCCCTCAAGGAGGCCAAGTCGATCGGCTACGGCACCGTCGGCTCGCTGTCGCTGATGAAGGGCTCGGACGACCTGGACGCGGCCGGCAAGTGGCTCGCGTTCGCCACGAGCGACGAGGTCAGCGCCGAGTACGCCCAGGCCTCCGGCTGGTTCGGGCCGTACAGCGACCAGACGGGCCTCTACGAGGGCGACAAGACCATGACGGCCCTCGAGGACACGCTCGACGCCACCACCTCCGGCGACCTCAACGAGAAGTCCCGCGAGGTCATGGGCGTCCTCGCCCCGGAGATCCAGGCCGCGCTCATCGGCGAGAAGACCCCGGAGCAGGCGCTCGAGGACGCCGCCGCGGCGGCTGCGCCCCTGCTCGGCTGACCCACCCGCGCGGGTCCGGAGCGGACCGACGCACCGTGCACGGACGTGCCGGGCGCCGGGAGCCCGCCTCCCGGCGCCCGGCGCCCGCGCCGCGAAGGAGAACCACCCATGACGACCACCACCCCGACCGCACCCGCCCCGGGCGCGGCGACCGGCCCCCGGCCTCCCGGCCGGCCGGGCGCCCTGCGCCGCACGATGGCGCGGCGCGAGGCCCGCATCGGCCTGCTGTTCGCGCTGCCGGCGTTCCTGCTCTTCCTGCTCTTCCGCTTCGGGCCGGCGATCGCCGGCGTCGGCCTGAGCTTCTTCGACTACACGATCGGCGCCGGCGCCGAGTGGACCGGGCTGGACAACTTCCGCCGGCTGGTCGTCGACCCGGTGTTCTGGTCCGCGCTGCGCGTGACGATCGTGCTGAGCGTCCTCATCGTCCCGGTCCAGCTCGCGATCTCGACCCTCATGGCGCTGCTGGTGCGGCGCGGGTTCCGCGGCTCGCGGCTGTACCGGTCGGTGTTCTTCCTGCCCGTCGTGACGAGCCTCGTGCTCGCGGCGACCGTCTTCACCTGGGTGTTCTCGACCGGCGGACCCTGGTCGAAGCTCATGGGGCTGCTCGGGCTGTCGACCGACTCGTGGCTGGGGTCGACGACGTTCGTCCTGCCCGCGCTCGCGCTCGTGGCCATCTGGTCCCGGTTCGGCTACGGGATGCTGATCCTGCTGGCCCGGATGCAGGACCTCCCCCGCGAGCTCGAGGAGGCCGCGGCGATCGACGGCGCCAACGGCTGGCAGCGGTTCTGGAACATCATCGTGCCGCAGCTCAAGCCGACCCTGTTCTTCCTCGCGGTCATCGAGACGACCGCGTCGTTCCAGATCTTCGACCTCGTCTACATGATGACCGGCGGCGGGCCCGCCCGGGCGAGCTACAGCCTCGTCTACGAGATCTACAACCAGGGCTTCAAGTACTTCGACCTCGGGTACGCCAGCGCCCTCGGCGTCGCCCTGTTCGTCCTCACGCTCGTCGTCGCCCTCGTGCAGCGAGCCGTCATCGGGAAGGAGAAGTGACCATGACGACCCAGGTCACCACGCCGCCCCCCGCGGCCGCCCCGCGCCCCGCGAGCCCTCCCGCGCGGCGCCGCCGCTCGCGCGGCTCGGGCATGGAGCCGACCCTCGGCGGCAAGGTCGTGCGCTACGTCGTGCTCTCCGTGGCCGCCGTCGTGACGATCTTCCCGTTCTACGCGATGGTCGTCCTGTCGCTGAAGCCGGCCGCCGCGATCGAGTTCCCCGCGTCGCTGCTGCCGACGAACCTCGGCACGGGCGCCTACGAGCGGGTGCTCTCCGCCGGCGGGATCGGCACGTGGTTCGTCAACACGCTGATCTACTCGGCCGTGTCGGTCGTGGCGGTGCTCGCCCTGTCCGCGATGGCCGGCTACGCGTTCGCCAAGAAGCGGTTCCCGGGCCGCGAGACGATGTTCTGGTCGTTCCTCGCGATGGTCATGGTGCCGTACCACGTGACCCTCATCCCGACGTTCATCCTCATCGCGCAGGCGGGCGGCCTCGACACCTACTGGGGCCTCATCCTGCCGACCCTGGCGAACGCGCAGGCCGTCTTCCTCATGCGGCAGTTCATCGTGGACCTGCCCGACGAGCTGTTCGAGGCGGCCAAGCTCGACGGCGCCTCGGAGTGGCGCATCTTCGTCTCGATCGTCCTGCCGCTGTGCAAGCCGATCCTCGCGACGCTCGGCACGTTCGTCTTCCTGTGGCACTGGAACGACTTCCTGTGGCCGCTCATCATCGGCCAGGGCACGGAGCACTGGACCCTCACCGTCGGCATCGCCTCGCTGCAGCAGCAGGACGTGCCGCTCAACATGATCCTCGCCGGCGCGACCATCTCGTTCGTGCCGATCTTCGCCGCCTACCTCGTGGCCCAGCGCTACTTCCAGGAGGGCGTCACGATGTCCGGAATCAAGGGATGACCGCACGCATGACGACGACCACCGCACCGTCCGCCCGCCTCTCGGCCCCGGCCTCCGTGGCCGAGCTGGAGCGCCTGCTCACCACCCCGTCCCCCGCGCTCGTCGAGGACATGGCCGCCCGCACGGGCGACCTCGTGATCCTCGGCGCGGGCGGCAAGATGGGCCCCTCCCTCACCGTCCTCGCCCGGCGGGCCCTCGACGCCGCCGGTCGCTCCGGAGACGCCGTGCACGCCGTCTCCCGCTGGTCCGACGCCGCGCAGGCCGACACCCTGCGGGACGCCGGGGTGGACGTCGTCACGGCCGACCTGATGGGCCCCGACGCCGACCTGTCCGCGCTGCCCGACGCGGCCGACGTCGTCTACATGGTGGGGGCCAAGTTCGGCACGACCTCCGCGCCGTCGCTCGCGTGGGCGGCGAACGCCGCGCTGGTGCACGACGTCGCCCGGCGCTACGCCGACTCCACGATCGCCGCGTTCTCCACCGGCAATGTGTACCCGCTCGTGCCGGTCGGGTCGGGCGGCTGCGCCGAGGACCACCCGGTGGGGCCCGTCGGCGAGTACGCGATGAGCTGCCTGGGACGCGAGCGGCTGTTCGAGCACGTGGCCCTCACCCGCGGCACGAAGGTCGCCACCGTCCGGCTCAACTACGCCGTCGACCTGCGCTACGGCGTGCTGTTCGACGTCGCGTCCCCGATCCTCGCGGGCGAGCCCGTGGACGTCACCACCGGGCACGTCAACGTGGTGTGGCAGGGCTACGCCAACGAGGTCGCGCTGCGCGCCCTCGGGCACGCGTCCGCGCCCGCCACGGCCATCAACCTCACCGGGCCGGAGACCGCGTCCGTGCGCCGGCTCGCGACGCAGCTCGGCGCCGCCCTGGGCCGCGAGGTGTCCTTCACGGGCACCGAGTCGCCCACGGCGCTGCTCAACGACGCGAGCCGCTGCCACGAGCTCTTCGGCTACCCCCAGGTGCCGCTGCGGACCCTGGTGGAGTGGCAGGCCGCGTGGCTGGCCGCCGGGCTGCCGACGTCGGGCAAGCCGACCAAGTTCGCCGTCCGCGACGGGAAGTTCTGATGACGGCCGCCCCGGTCGAGGTGCCCCGCCTGGCGGACGACGTCGGCGCGCTGCTGCGCGCGGGCACCGTGATCCCCGCGCAGCCGCTCGCCCTCGACGCCGGCCGCCGGCTCGACGAGCGGCGCCAGCGCGCCCTCACCCGCTACTACCACGCGGCCGGCGCCGGGGGCGTGGCCGTGGGCGTGCACACCACGCAGTTCGAGATCCGCGAGCACGGCCTCCTCCGCCCCGTGCTGGAGCTCGCCGCCGAGGTCTCGCGGGACACGATCGCCGGTCGTGCGCCCGCCGGGGCGGCGGAGCCCGGCCCGCGGCCGCTCGTCCAGGTCGCGGGCGCCGCGGGCGACGTGCGGCAGGCCGTCGCCGAGGCGGAGCTCGCCGCCGGCCTGGGCTACGACGCCGTGCTGCTCGCGCCGCGCGTGCCCGGGCTGACGGGGACGCGCGAGGAGGTCGAGCGGGTGCTGCTCGACCGGGCCCGGGCCGTGGGCGAGGTGCTGCCCGTGATCGGCTTCTACCTCCAGGAGGCGATCGGCGGCCCGCGCCTGTCGGTCGGCTTCTGGCGCGAGTACGCGTCGATCGAGGCGGTCGTCGCGATCAAGGCGGCGCCCTTCCACCGCTACCGGACCCTCGACGTGCTGCGGGGCGTCGCCGCGTCCGGCCGCGGCGACCAGATCGCCCTGTACACGGGGAACGACGACGCCATCGTGGCCGACCTCGTGTCGCGGCTCGACGTGCCGGTGGCCGCCCCGGACGGGGGCACGTCCACCTACCGCGCCCGGTTCGTCGGCGGCCTGCTCGGTCAGTGGGCGGTCTGGACCGCCGGCGCGGTCGAGACGCTGCGCCTGGCCCACGCCGCGCACGGCGACCCGCCGCCCGGCACGAGCACCGCCACCGTGCCAGACCCGGGAGCGCTCGCGGCCCTCGTCGCGCGGCAGTCCGCCCTCACGGACGCGAACGCCGCGGTGTTCGACGCCGCCCACGACTTCGCGGGCGTCATCGCCGGCGTGCACGAGGTGCTGCGGCGCCAGGGCCTGCTCGACGGCATCTGGTGCCTCGACCCCGCGGAGACCCTGTCTCCCGGGCAGGCCGAGGAGCTGACCCGCGTGACCGCGTCGTACCCGTGGCTCGCCGCCGCGGACGACGCGCTGATCGCCGAGCACCGGGACGCGTGGCTCGCATGACGGCCGCCGGGACCGCTCGCCCCGTGGCCGTCGTCGCGGTCGCCCCCGGGCTGCGCGACGAGTTCTTCGCGCCCGACGCCTGGTCGGCCCTGGAGGCGGCCGTCGACGTCGTCGCCGTGGACGAGCCCGCGGGGCTGGTCGCGGCGCTGGCGGCGGCCGACCCTCAGGTGCGGGCCCGGGCGCGGGTGCTCGTCATCTCCTGGGGGACGCCGCGCCTGGACGCCACCGTGCTCGACCTCCTCCCGTCGCTGCGCCTCGTGGCGCACACCGGGGCCTCGGTGAAGCCGTTCGTCTCGTCCGAGCTCTTCGACCGCGGGGTCCGGGTGACGCAGGCGGGCCAGGGCATGGCCCGCCCGGTCGCCGAGGTGTCGGTCGCGTTCGCCCTCGCGCTGCTGCACCGGCTGCCCCGGTTCCACAACGCGCTGCACGACGGCGCCCCGTGGGAGCGCGCCGAGGACGCGCCGCCGCGCCACGAGATCGCGGGCTCGCGCGTCGGCGTGCTCGGGGCGTCCCGCACCGGGCGCGCCGCCATCGCGATGCTGCGCGCCCTCGGCGCCGAGGTCGTGGTCGCCGACCCGACGCTCACGGCGGCCGACGCGGCGGCCCTGGGCGTCGGGCTGCTCCCGCTCGACGAGCTCCTGGCCACCAGCCGCGTGACGATGATCCACGCCCCGACGCTGCCCGAGACCCGCCACCTGGTGGGCGCCCGCGAGCTGGGGCTCATGCCGGACGGCGCGGGGCTGGTCAACACCGCGCGGTCGTGGCTGACCGACGAGGACGCCCTCGTGCGCGAGCTCACGACGGGACGGATCGACGCGGCGCTCGACGTGTACGACGACGAGCCCCTGCCCCGCGACCACCCCCTGCGGCGGCTGCCCAACGTGCTGCTCACCCCGCACCACGCGGCCGCGACCGTCGAGGGCCGCCTGCGCCAGGGCGCCATCGTCGTGGACGAGGTCGCGCGCCACCTCGAGGGCCGGCCGCTCGGCCACGAGGTGACGCGCGACGCGCTCCACGGGATCGCCTGAGGGACCCCGCCGCTCAGGCGTACACGGTGCCCATGAGCTCGCGGACGTCGGCCAGCGTGCGGTCCGCGACCTCGTTCGCCCGGGCGTTGCCCCGCGCGAGGACGTCCCGCACGACGGCGGGGCCGTCCGACGCGAGGGCACGCCGGCGCTCGCGCAGCGGCCGCAGCCCCTCCACGACCGCCTCCGTCACGACGGACTTGAGGCGGCCGGCACCGGCGTCCCCCACCTGGTCGGCCAGCTCCTGCGGCGTCGTGCCCGCGAAGTGCGCGCCGATCCGCAGCAGGTTCGCCACCTCGGGACGCCCGTCGGGGTCGTAGGCGATGTGCCGCTCGGAGTCCGTGCGGGCCCGGCGGAAGAAGCGCACCGTGTCGTCCTCCGACGCGCGCAGCTCCAGCGCGTTGCCCCGCGACTTGCTCATCTTGGCGCCGTCGTTCCCCAGCACCGTCAGCGACGGCGTGAGCAGCGCCTCCGGCTCCGGGAAGTACGGGCTCGCGGTCGCGTAGCGCTGGTTGAACCGCCGCGCGACGATCCGCGTCGTCTCCAGGTGCGGCAGCTGGTCGAGGCCCACGGGCACGAGGTTGCCGTGGCAGAACAGGATGTCCGCGGCCTGGTGCACCGGGTAGGTGAACAGCAGCCCGGACATGCCGCGCCCCTGCCGCCTCTCCGCGTCCGCGGCCTCCGCCTTCACGGTGGGGTTGCGCTCCAGCTCCGCGACGCTGACCAGCGACAGGAACGGCAGCAGCAGCTGGTTCAGCGCCGGGACGGCGGAGTGCGTGAACACGGTGCTGCGGGCGGGGTCGACGCCCGCGGCGAGGTAGTCGAGCACCACCTCGCGCACGACGGCGGGCAGGTCGCCGGCGTCGTCCCGGTCGGTGATGACCTGGTAGTCGGCGACGACGAGGACCACCTCGACCCCGGCGTCCTGCAGCCGCACCCGGTTGTCGAGGGTGGCGAGCAGGTGGCCGAGGTGCAGGGCGCCCGTCGGCCGGTCGCCGGTGAGGACGCGGAAGCGGCCCGGGTCGCGGGCGATCTCGGCCTCGATCTCGGCCGAGCGGGCCTGCGCGACGGCGGCGCTCGCCGTGGCCGCCGGGGACGGCGCGGGGACGGGGGAGGCGGCGGGGGCGGACAGGACGGACCTGGTGCGGCTCCTTCGGGGGTTCGCCGCCCGTCGGTCCGTCCGGACACGAAAAACGTCCCGGCTGCGACAGGCAGCTCGGGACGGGTGCTGGTGGGCGCGTCGGGTCACGGCTGCGGAGGCAGCCACCACCAGCACGCGCGCATCGACATGCCGCCATCGTACGCCCGCCGACCGGGGGCCGGTCGGTATCCGCCCCCGGACCAGGCAGAATGTTCCGGTGATCCGCTGCCTGTTCGCTCTGTCCCTCGGCGTGCTGGCGGCGTCGATCCTCGGCGACGCCCTCACCGGCGCCGCGTTCTACACGACCCTGCGGATGGTGGCGATCGTCGTGGCCAGCATCTGCCTGCCGCTGACCATCATCGGCAGCGTCGTGGGGTCGACCGGCGTCGCGAACCCCCGGCAGACGGCCGCCGCCAAGGCGGCGGGCCGCACCATGCTGGCCCGCGTGGTGCGCATCGACGCGACCGGGTCCAGCGTCAACGACCAGCCCGTGTGCGACATCGAGCTCCTGGTGGTGCCCCGCCAGGGCCGCGGGCCGTACCGCACCACCACGCGGCGGGTCGTGAACCTGGCGCACCTGCCGTCCATGCAGCCGGGGGCGGTGCGGGTCGTGACGCAGCTCGACGCCGAGCGCCCGGAGGTCGCGATCGACGACGCCCCCGACCCGGAGTGGGCGGCGCGCGCGGCGAACGACCGGCAGGTGCGCGAGGCGCCCGTCGCCGACGTCTGGGCGCCCCCGCGCCAGGGCCGCGCGCCCGGCGCGATCCGGCACATCCCGTTCGTCGTCTTCCCGGTGCTGGCCGTGCTGGGCGGCGCCGCCGCGCTGTACCCGGCGTGGGCCGAGGCAGGCCAGCTGCTCCAGGGCAGCTCGATCGACGAGATCCGGGCCGAGAGCGAGGCCACGGCCGCCGCCGAGACCTCCATGTTCACGCCCGGCAACCTGGAGCCCGCGATCGAGGCCGTCCTGGCGCTCTCGGGCACGGACGTCACCGAGGTGGGCGTGTACGACCAGTTCGTGCTCGTCACCGCGCCCACGTCGCCGGGCGCCGGCACCACCGACGAGTGGCAGTACCGCGACGGCACCGCGGAGCGCACCGGCCCGTCGCTCATCCAGCCGGAGCCGGAGGACGTGCCGCGCGAGCTGTTCGACGCCACCGACGTCGACTGGGCCACGCTGCCGGGGCTCGTCGAGGAGGCCGGCCGCCTCACCGGCATCGACGAGGAGGACCCGTCCCTGCGCGTCGCTCGCTACGTGTTCGCCGACGAGAAGCCCAGCCCGCCCCGCGTCGCCGTCTCCACCACCGACGACTACCACTCCGGATGGGTGGACTTCTCCCTGAAGGGCAAGGTCGTCCGGATGAACGGCGGGGCGCCGGGGTCCGAGGCGGCCGCGGCCGAGTAGCAGGCGGACGGCTGACCCGCACGCCTCCGGGTGGGAGAATCGGGCCGTGCCCGACCAGCCCGCCGCCCCGCCGTCCCCGTTCGCCCACGTCGTCTACTACGAGCCGCGGATCCCCGGGAACACGGGCTCGGCCATCCGGCTCGCGGCCGTCACCGGGGCGCGCCTGCACCTCGTGGAGCCGCTGGGCTTCGACCTGTCGGAGGCCAAGCTCAAGCGCGCCGGCCTCGACTACCACGACCTCGCCGTCACGGACGTGCACCCGTCGTTCGACGCCGCTCTCGACGCCCTGCCCGACGCCCGCGTCTTCGCGTTCACCGCGCACGCGACCACCACGTACACCGACGTCGCGTACCGGCCCGGGGACGTGCTGCTGTTCGGCCCCGAGCCCACCGGCCTGCCCGACGCGGCCCTGGACCACCCGCGCGTCACCGACCGCGTGAAGATCCCCATGCTCCCCGGCCGGCGGTCGCTGAACCTCACCAACGCCGCGTCGATCGTCGTCTACGAGGCGTGGCGCCAGGCCGGGTTCCCCGGGGCGTCCTGACACCGCTCGCCCGCCCTCTTGCGCGCTCCCGCGGTCCTGGGATGCTCGGCGCATGGCCCCTCCGAACCGTGCCCTGCCCGTCGACCCGGAGCGCGCCCGCGGGCTGGTCCTGCGCTGGGCGGGCCCGACGCTCGCCGCCCCCGACCTCGACCACCTCGCGGTCGACCTCGTCAACGTGGGGACCGCGCCCTGGGCGCCGCGGGAGGGGGAGCACCTCCTTGCGGTGGGCGTGCTGCGGTCCGCCGGGAAGGAACGTGGCGGCTTCGGCTTCGCCTACTCCGGCAGCGAGCTGTTCGCCGTCCCGCTCGACTCGGGCGAGTACGCGCGTCTGCCGGTGAGGGTCGGCGGCTCCGAGTGGGCCCGGGCGCGGCCGGGCCAGACCCTCGTCGACGCCGTGCTCCCCGGGATCGGCCTCGGGACGGAGACACCCCTGACCCTCGACCTGACCGCCGACGACATCGCCGGCCGCCGCCCGGAGACGTCCTCCCCGCAGGAGGAGGCCACGGCGCTGCGCCGGCGCCTGGACCGCACGACGGCGTTGCTGGCCGCGCGGTCCGTGCTCCCCCGGTTGGTCGACGAGGTGCTCGCGGCCGCGTCGGACGACGACGCCGTCACGCGCGTGGCCGTCACGCTGGGCTGCGACGAGGACTCCGCACGCACGGTCGCCCACGGAGGGCTCGTGCAGTACCGGTCGGCCGAACGCCTGGAGCGCGAGGTGTCGGACCTGCGGCGGCGGCTCGAAGCCTCCACCTGACCGACCCGCCCTCCTCCCTCCGGCGGATGCCCGCGGGCCGGCCGGACGGAAGGATGGAGACCATGCGCAGCAGCCTCATGAACCACACCGAGCCGCAGGGCGAGCCCGGCAGCTTCCAGCTCGTCAACCCGCGGATGCTCAAGGTGGACCTCGCCGGCTCCGGCGGTTTCTTCTTCGCCAAGCAGGGCGCGATGGTCGCCTACCAGGGCGACGTCGACTTCGCCTACGAGGGCGCCGGCGGCGTCACCAAGCTGTTCAAGAAGGCCTTCACCGGGGAGGGCATGTCCCTCATGAAGGTCTCGGGCAGCGGCGACGTCTTCCTCGCGCAGGACGCGGACGAGGTGTTCGTCCTGTACCTGGAGAACGAGAGCGTCACCGTCTCCGGCAGCAACATCCTCGCCTTCGAGAGCACCCTCACCTGGGACATCAACCGCGTCCAAGGCGCGTCCATGCTCAGCGGCGGGCTGTTCAACACCACGTTCACGGGCTCCGGCGCCCTCGCCGTCACCGCCTACGGCACCCCCGTGGTGCTGCAGGTGGACGAGCCGACGTACGTCGACATGCAGAGCGTGGTGCTCTGGTCGACGTCGCTCCGCAGCACCGTGCGCAAGACCGCGAAGCTCGGCGCCGCCATCGGCCGCGGCTCCGGCGAGGCGTACCAGCTGGGGCTCACCGGGGAGGGGATCGTCGTGGTGCAGGCCTCCGAGGGCCACCCGCTGCCGAACCAGCAGTAGGCCGGGGCGCCGTCTCGCGGCGACGCCGTCAGGCGGGGGCGAGCACCTCGACCCGGTTGCCGGCGCCGTCGCGGGTGTGGAACCGGAGGTAGCCGGTGAACGACTCACGCTCGGTGCGGTCGACGTCGAAGCCGGCACCCTCGAGCCGGTCGGCGGTGGCGTCGAGGGTGGCGGCGTCGTCGACGACCAGGGCCGGGTGGGCCTTGCGCGCCGGCGCGAACGGGTCCTCCACGCCGACGTGGATCTCGGCCACGACCACCCCCGCGTCGTCGTAGCCGCGGAACCAGCAGCCGCCGCGGCCCGCCAGCTCCGGCGGCTTCGCCACCTCGGTCAGCCCGAGCCCGCCGCCGTAGAACGCGCGCGCGGCGGCCTCGCCGCCGCGGGGACAGGCCACCTGGACGTGGTGCAGTCGCATGTCGTCTCCTCGTCGTCGAAGTCTCTCGACGTCAAGATACTTCACGCCGAGACTTCTCCGCGCGCCGCCGCACCGCGGCGGCCCGGACGGACAGGCCGCCGACGACGAAGACCGGCGCCATCACGAGTGACCTGCCCCAGGGCGGAAGGTCGGGGGCCAGCGCCTCGACCGCATAGGTGGTCGCGACGACCGCCACGATGAAGAGCACCCCCACGCCGAGGACGCGCACGCGTCAGCCCTCCAGCAGCCAGGTCGCCGCGCGGCGCAGGAGCTCGGCGTGCGACGGCGAGTCGTAGGAGCGCCCGTCGTGGCCGAGGCCGGAGTAGACGGTGCGCCCGCCGTGCCCGTCGGCGACCCACAGGGCGGGGTGCCGCTCGCCCTCGTCGTCCGTCACCCAGCCCAGCACCTGCGACGTCGGCGCCACCCGCAGGCGGCAGTAGCGCTCGTCGACGACGTCGACGGACCCCAGGCCCTCCGTGATCGGGTGGGCACCGACCGCGAGCGGCACGGTGGTGGGCCCGAGCGGCGGGTGCATCGAGGTCCCCGGCACCCACCGGCCGCCGAGCACCTCCTCCCAGGCGGGGTGGTCGCCGAACGCGTTGGCCGCCTGGTGCACGGCGAGGATCCGGCCGCCGGAGCGCGCCCACGCGTCGAGGCGAGCGTGGAACGGCGCCCACGCCGCGTCGTCGGGTCCGATGCCGGCCTCCCGGAAACCCGGCCAGGAGGTGCCCGCGTTGACGACGAGCAGGTCGACGTCGTCGAGGTCGTCGAGCGCCTCGGGGGACGTGCTCCGCACGACGACGTCCGGGGCGCCGGCGCCGACCTCCAGCCCGGAGAGCACCAGCGCGAGCCGGTGCGACGTGGCGGCGTGGTCGTGCCAGGGGTCCTCGTGGCGGCCGCGGCCGGCCAGGATCAGGATGCGGGCGATCGATGGGGAGGTCACGGGCCCCGAGCGTGGCGCAGTCGCCGCGCGGGCGCCACCCACCACGCAGACGAGTTTCGTCTTTCATATTGAGTAAATGCCGGAGTTGTGGTCTGGTGTGCTCCGAAAGACAACGCTGTCAGTCGGTGGCGATCCCTGCCGCCCCGAGCCACGAGGTCACTGATGCCTTCACGCCCGACCACCCCACCCCCGACCGCGCCGCCGCGGCCACGTGCCGCGGGGCGCGCCCGCTGCCTGCAGCTCACCGTCTCGCCCGTCCTCGCGCTCGCGCTCGGCGCCACCGGCGTCGGCGTCGCGGGCGTCGCGACGGCCGCCCCCGCCGCCCCGAGCGCCGACGGCGGGTCGTTCTTCACGTCGTTCGAGCCCGACGACCCGCAGCCCACCTGGGACAGCGAAGCCGAGCAGGGCCCCGACGGCCCCCGCTCGTCGGGCGTCGTCGGCACCACCGTGCTGGAGCGCAGCCCCAGCACCCCGGTCGGCGACAACCTGCTCGCCGACGCGACCGACGCCCTCGCCTGGGAGGGCCCGTTCCAGAACGGCGTCGGCAACGTGCCCGGCACGCTCGAGCCGACCGCCGCGGCGGACGACTCCGCGATGCACTGGGCCATGCAGTCCGCCGGCGAGACCTGGGTCCAGGTGCCGCTGCCCGACCTCGAGCGCGGCGTCCCGCTCCGCGCGTCGGTGACCCTCAGCGGCAGCGGCACCGTGTTCCTCAACGTCTACGACGGCAACCGCGACGTCGGCGGCGAGGAGGTCACGCTCACGGCCGAGCCGAAGACCGTGACCGTCGACATCGCCCGCCCCGCCAGCGGCGGCGGCCGGCCGCAGTTCCAGGTCCGGACCCACAACAGCGGCGCGCTCGACGTCGTCGTCGCCGACGCGTCGGTCCAGCGTCTGAAGCCCGGCACGATCGACTTCCCGGGCGACGTCACGGACACCGTCGCGAAGGTGACCGCCAGCGGCGAGAACGCTCCGAACGAGGTCGCGGCCAACCTGGCCGACGGCGACGTGAGCAGCAAGTGGCTGGTCGGCTCCCGGACGCCCTCGGTGACCTACGAGCTCGAGAAGGCCGCCCCCGTCGCGACCTACGCGCTCGCGTCCGCGGGCGACGCCCCCGACCGCGACCCGCGGTCCTGGAAGCTCGAGGGGTCGAACGACGGCGACGCCTGGACCACCCTCGACACCCGGACCAACCAGGGCTTCGCCGAGCGCCTCGAGACCCGCCAGTACACGGTCGCGGAGCCGAGGTCGTTCCGCTACTACCGCCTCAAGGTCACCGAGAACTCCGGCAGCGACGGCACCCAGCTCGCCGAGTGGCTCGTCTCCACCGAGGCCGCACCGGCCACCCCGATGGCGACGACGCTCGGCACCGGCCCCGCCAGCGCCTACGCCGCGAAGACGCAGGCCGGCTGGACCGGCACGCACGCCCTGCGCTACGCGGGCAGCCAGACCGCCGACGGCCGCGGGTACGCGTACAACCGCGTGCTCGACGTCGACGTCCCCGTGGGCGACGACACGCAGCTGTCGTACAAGCTGTTCCCCGAGGCGTCGGAGAAGGACCAGTCCTACGCCAGCACGCACGTCGCCGTCGACCTCGCGTTCACCGACGGGACCTACCTCAGCGACCTCGCCGCCACCGACGGCCACGGCTTCGCCCTCGACCCGCAGGGCCAGGGCGACGCCAAGGCGCTGTACGTCAACCAGTGGAACGCCGTGCAGAGCGACCTCGGCGACGTCGCGGCCGGCAAGACGATCGACCGCGTCCTCGTCGGCTACGACAACGCGGCCGGGCCGGCCGACTTCAGCGGCTGGGTCGACGACATCTCCATCGCCGACGCGCCGGCGCAGCACACCTCCGACCACCCGTCGGACCACGTGCTGACGACGCGCGGCACCAACTCCACCGGCGACTTCTCCCGCGGCAACAACATCCCCGCCACGGCGGTGCCGCACGGCTTCAACTTCTGGACGCCGTCGACCGACTCCGGGTCCACCAACTGGCTGTACGCCTACCAGAAGGACAACGACGGCCAGAACCGGCCGCAGATCGAGTCCTTCAACCTCAGCCACGAGCCGAGCCCGTGGATCGCCGACCGCCAGATGTTCCAGGTGATGCCGTCCACCGCGACCGGCACGCCCGACGCGACCCGCTCCGTGCGGGCCAAGACCTTCAGCCACGACAACGAGACCGCGCGCCCGTACTACTACGGCGTCACGTTCGACGACGGCATGAAGACCGAGATCGCCCCCACCGACCACGCGGCGATGTTCCGGTTCACGTTCACCGGCGACGAGTCGAACGTCCTGTTCGACAACGTGCGCAACGACGGCGGGCTGACCCTCGACCCGAGGACCGGCACCCTGTCCGGCTACACCGACGTCGCGGGCGGCAGCCAGAGCAACGGCTACAAGCGGATGTACGTCTACGCGACGTTCGACCGGCCCGCCACGGCGGGCGACAAGCTCACCGTCGGGGACCGCGACAAGGTGGCGGGCTACCTGACGTTCGACACCTCGACGACCAGGACCGTCGAGATGCGGATCGCGACGTCGCTCATCGGCGTCGAGCAGGCCAAGCACAACCTCGACCTCGAGATCGCCGGCGACGACACGTTCGAGCAGGTGCGCGACCGCGCGCAGGACCTGTGGGACGCCAAGCTCGGCGTGATCGACGTGGAGGGCGCCTCGGCCGACCAGCTCACCACGCTCTACTCGAACCTCTACCGCCTCAACCTGTACCCGAACTCCGGGCACGAGAACGTCGGCACGGCGGCCGCGCCCGAGTGGAAGCACGTGGACCAGTCGGGCACGAGCCTCGACCCCGCGCCCGCGGGCACCACGGCCACGAGGACCGGGGCGAAGATCGTCGACGGGAAGGTCTTCGTCAACAACGGCTTCTGGGACACCTACCGCACCACCTGGCCCGCGTACTCCCTGCTGTACCCGGGGGACGCCGCCGAGATGGTCGACGGGATGACCCAGCAGTACGACGACGGGGGCTGGGTCTCGCGCTGGTCCGCCCCGGGCTACGCGAACTCCATGACCGGCACCAGCTCCGACGTCGCGTTCTCCGACGTGCTGGGCAAGGGCGTCGAGGACATCGACGTGCAGCGGGCGTACGACGCGGCACTGAAGAACGCGTCCGTGGCGCCGCCGAACGAGCACGTGGGCCGCAAGGGCCAGGAGCAGGCGACGTTCCTCGGCTACACGCCCGCCTCGACGCACGAGAGCGCGTCGTGGTCGCTGGAGGACTACCTCAACGACTACGGCATCGCGACGATGTCGAAGAAGCTGCTGGACTCCACCGACGCCTCCGACCCGCGCCACCAGGAGTACGCGGACAACTACGAGTACTACCTGAACCGGTCGCAGAACTACGTGCGCCTGTTCGACCCCGAGACCGGGTTCTTCCGGGCGAAGGACGCCGACGGCGGCTGGTCGCAGTCCGCCGCCGACTTCGACCCGCGCGCGTGGGGCAGCCCGTACACGGAGACCGACGGCTGGAACTTCGCGTTCCACGCGGTCCAGGACCCGCAGGGCCTGGCGAACCTGTACGGCGGCCGGGACAAGCTCGCCGACAAGCTCGACGAGTTCTTCAGCACCCCGGAGACGGCGCAGTACCCCGGCGCGTACGGCGGCGTCATCCACGAGATGCGCGAGGCCAAGGCCGTCCGGATCGGTCAGTGGGGCCTGAGCAACCAGGTCTCGCACCACATCCCGTACCTGTACGACGCCGTCGGCCAGCCCTCCAAGACGCAGGAGATCGTCCGCGAGGCGCTCGCCCGCGGCTTCGTGGGCAGCGAGATCGGCCAGGGCTACCCCGGCGACGAGGACAACGGCGAGATGTCCGGCTGGCAGGTCTTCAACGCGCTCGGCTTCTACCCGCTGCAGGTGGGCAGCCCCACCTACGCGATCGGCTCCCCGCTGTTCACGAAGGCGACGATCCACCTCGCCGGCGGCAAGGACCTCGTGCTCAGCGCGCCGAAGAACAGCGCGAAGAACATCTACATCCAGGGCGTCACCGTGAACGGCAAGCCCCAGACGTCGACGTCCTTCACGCACGAGCAGCTGACCGCGGGCGGGACGATCGTGTTCGACATGGGCCCGACGCCGTCCGCGTGGGGCACCGGCGAGGACGACGCGCTCCCCTCGATCACGCAGGGCGACGACGTGCCCGACCCGCTCGCCGACGTCACCGGCCCGAAGAAGGGGACGGCGACCACGGACGACTCCGTCGCGAAGGCCGGCACGCTGTTCGACGACACGTCGGCCACGTCGACGACGTTCACCTCGGCCAAGCCCTCCGTGGCCTACGAGCTCAAGGGCCGCACGGCCCGCGTGACCATGTACACGCTGACGTCGGCGGCCGAGAAGGGCGCGGACCCGAAGGCCTGGACCCTGCAGGGCTCGGCCGACGGCAGGAAGTGGGTCACCCTGGACACCCGGCGCGGGCAGAAGTTCGCCGAGCGTCAGCAGACGCGGGCGTTCTCGGTGGCCGACCCGGGGATCTACGGGCACTACCGGATCGTCGTGACCTCCTCCCAGGACAAGGCCACGGCCCTGTCCGAGCTGGAGCTCCTGGCCCACCAGCCGCGCGTCGCGGAGATCGCCGCCGTCGTCGACGACGCCCGGCACGACCGCGAGATCCCCGCCCGCACGGCGCGGGAGCTGGGCGACGTCCTCGACGCCGCCCGGGCGGCCGAGGGCAAGGGTGACGCCGACGGCGTCCGTGCCCAGGTGCGCGCGCTCAAGGCCGTCATGGACACGACGCCGGAGAGCCGCCTGCCCGACCGCGTCCGCGAGGACCTCGAGCTGGTCGTGTCGCAGTGGGTCGGGCACGGCGAGGGCCTCGACCTCGTCCGGGCCCAGATCGGCGACCTGACCCGCAGCGGCGACGTCAACAAGGGCCTCTCGCGCACCCTTCTCGGCCTGGTCGAGGACGCGCAGGACGCCGCGGACGGCAACCACGCCGCCCCGCTAGCGAAGGCCCTGGCCGAGCTCCGCTCGACCGTGGCCGACGCGAAGGAGAACAAGGCGAGCAAGCTCGCGAAGGCGGCCCTGCTGCCGCTCCTGGACGAGCTGATCGCCTCCCCGCCGTCGACCGTGCGGGCCACCCGCGCGGCCGAGGTGCTCATGGGCGACTACGACACCGGCAAGGCCTGGTGGCCGTCGAGCTGGTGGAACTCCGCCGTCGCGACGGAGACCGTCATCGAGTACATGCAGCGCACCGGCGACCTGAGCTACCTGCCGCAGGTGGACCGCACGTTCGAGCGCAACAAGGGGAAGTTCCCCGCGGGCGAGCTCTCCGGCGACGAGCTGTGGGGCAACTTCACCAGCCGCGCGATCGACGACTCCGAGTGGTGGGGCCTCGCCTGGGTCCAGGCGTACGACCTCACCGGCGACAAGAAGTACCTCGACATGGCGGAGACCATCGGCGAGTTCGTCAACGGCTACTGGGACACCAGCACCTGCGGCGGCGGCGTGTGGTGGGACCACGAGCGCACGTACAAGAACGCCGTCACCAACGGGCTGTGGGTGCGGCTGAGCGCCGAGCTCCACAACCGCATCGAGGGCGACACGACGTGGCTCGGGCGGTCCCAGGCCGGCTGGGACTGGATCACCTCCAGCGGCATGATCAACGCCGACGGGCTGGTGAACGACGGTCTGAACGGTGACTGCGAGAACAACGGCGGCACCGTGTGGACCTACAACCAGGGCGTGTTCCTGGGCGGCGGCCTCGAGCTGTACCGGGCCACCGGCGACGCGTCGGTCCTCGCGACCGTGCGCCAGCTCGCGGACGCCGGCACCACCGACCCGGAGCTGGTCACCGACGGGATCCTCACCGAGGAGTGCGACCCGGCGGGCACCTGCGACGACAACGCCAAGCAGTTCAAGGGCATCTTCCTGCGGTACGTGGGCGACCTCAACGACGCCCTCGACGGCCACCCGTACCAGGAGTTCGTCGACCGGCAGGCGGGGTCCGTCTGGGCCCACGACCGCAACGGTGACGACCGGCTCGGCCTGCGCTGGGCCGGCGGCAGCGGGTCGGAGAAGGCCAACGTGTACGACTGGCGCACCCAGGCCAGCGCGCTGAGCGCCCTGCTGGCGAACATCCCGGCGACGGACGGCTGACCCCGCCCGTCACCACCACCGAGGGCCGTCGTCCGACCGGACGGCGGCCCTCGGCGCGTCCGGGGCGCCCGCGGGCCCTCAGGGGGCGAAGGCCCGCACCAGGGCGTCGACGCGCCGGTCGTCGGCGTCGGCGGAGAGCCGGCCCGCCCGGTGCAGCGAGGCGAGCCCGTGCACGGCGCTCCAGAGCACCTCGGCCGCCGTCGCGGGGTCGGCGGGCGGATGCCGCAGCCCCGCGAGAGTGCCGGCGATCGCCGCGAAGCCCTCCTTCATGACCGCCGGGGTGTCGTCCGCCGCGAACGGGACGACGACGGGGAGCAGGAACATCGCGTCGTAGGTGGCCGGGTGGCGCGCGGCGAAGTCGAGGTAGGCCACCACGAGCGCGCGCACGCGGTCGGCGTCCTTCCCCTGTGCGGCGGCGGACGGCGCGAGCGCGGCCGCCAGCTCCTCGAACCCCGCCAGCGCGACGGCGGTGACGATCTCGGTGCGCCCCTGGGGGAAGTGCCCGTAGAGCACGGGCTGGCTGTGCTCGATCGCGTCCGCGAGCCGCCGGGTGGTCACGGCCTCCCACCCCTGCTCCTCGGCGAGGGCGCGGGCCGCGGCGACGATCAGCTCCCGGCGCTCCTCGACCTGGCGGGCTCGGCGGGCTGCTGCGGGGGTCGTCATGAACCGACCCTAGCACTGCTAGCGAATCGCTGATACGTTTCCTAGCACTGCTAGATCCTACGGTCCAGGAAGAGGTCGTCATGGAGTGGTTGCCCATCGTCGCCGTCGTCGTCACCGGGCTGCTGGTCGGCGTGGAGGCGTCCGTCATGTTCGTCATGAACCCGATCTTCGACGGCCTGCCCGACGACGCCGCGGTCCTCGCCCGCGCGCACGGCGGCCGGATGCTCGGGCGCCTCATGCCGTTCTGGTACATCGGCGCGACGCTCCTCATCGCCGGCACCGCGCTGGTCACCCCCGAGGCCGCGGCCCTCGCCTGGACCTCCGTGGCACTGATGCTCGTCAGCGTCGTGATGTCCGTCGCGCTGCTGGTCCCCATCAACGACCGGTCGAAGGAGTGGACGCCCGACACGCTCCCCGCGGACTGGCGCGAGCAGAAGGACCGGTGGAACCGCCTCCACCTCGTGCGCGTCGCCGTCATCGTCGCCGCGTTCGTCCTCGTGACCGTGGCCGCCGTCCGCTGAGCCGCCACGGCTCCGGCGGGGACGGCATCGAGCGTGCTGACGTGATCCTCGAACGGGTCGTTCGAGGATCACGTCAGCACGCTCGATTCATGGTCCGGTCCGGGCGGTCAGGCCTCCAGCAGCACCGCCGACCCCTGCCCCCCACCGCCGCAGAGCGCGGCCACGCCGACGGACCCGGGGCCGAGCAGCTCCAGCCGCCGCGCCAGGTGCCCCACGACGCGGGCGCCGGACGCGCCGATCGGGTGACCCAGCGCGATGGCGCCGCCGTGCGCGTTCACCAGCTCCGGGTCGAGGCCGAGCATGTCCACGGACGCGAGCACGACGGCGGCGAACGCCTCGTTGATCTCGACCGCGGCGAGGTCGCGCGGGGACACGCCGGCCCGCTCGCAGGCGGCACCGATCGCGTTCGCGGGCTGGGCGTGCAGCCCGACGTCGGGCCCCGCGACCAGCGCGTGCGACCGCACCCGCACCCCGGTGAGGCCGCGGGCCGCGGCGGCGTCGTCCGCCATGAGCACCAGGGCGGCCGCGCCGTCGGAGATCTGCGACGCGTTGCCCGCGGTGATCGTGCCGTCCTCGCGGAACGCGGGCCGCAGCCGCGCCAGCCCCTCGATCGTGGAGTCGGGCCGCACGCCGTCGTCGGTGTCGACCACCACCGCGCCGCGGCGCCCCGGCACCTCGAACGGCACGATCTCCTCGGCCAGCAGGTCCGCCGCCTTCGCGGCCCGCGCGTGCGACGCGAGGGCCAGGTCGTCCTGCGCGGCGCGGGTGTTCCACGCCGCGGCGGCCATCCGCTCGCCGTGCCGCTCCGTGCTGAGCCCCATCGAGTCCCGCTCGAAGGCGTCGGTCAGCCCGTCGTGCGCCATCGTGTCGACCAGCTCCACCGGGCCGAACTTCTTCCCGGCCCGCGAACCCACCCACGCGTGCGGCGCGAGCGTCATCGACTCCATCCCGACGACGGCCACCACCTGCGCCTCCCCGCCCGCGATGAGCCGGTGCGCCTGCGTCACCGCCTCCGCCCCGGACAGACAGACGGCGTTGAGCGTGATCGCCGGCACCGTCATCGGCACCCCCGCGCCGACGCCCGCCTGCCGGGCGGGGTTCTGCCCCGCGCCGCCCTGCAGCACCTGCCCGCCCACGACGATCTCCACCTCGGTGGGCGCGATGCCCGCCGCCGCGAGCGCCCCCGCCAGCGCGTGCGCGCCCAGCGCCGTCGCCGGCACGGTGGCGAACGCCCCGTTGGAGCGCACGAACGCCGTCCGCCGGTACCCCACGATCACGGTCATGACAGTTCCTCCTCAGTCGATCGGCGTTGGCACGCCATGACCCGTCCCGACATCCTTCTCGTCCTCCAGCTCCACGAGGACCTCCGCCTCGGTGGCCTCGCGAACGTCGTCGACGCTCACCCCGGGCGCGAGCCGGCGCAGCACGAACGCGGCTTCCAGCCCGTGGTCGGTCACGTCCAGCACGGCGCGGTCGGTGACGATCCGGTCGACCACGCCCTCCCCCGTCAGCGGCAGGGTGCAGCGGCTGCGCAGCTTGGGCGAGCCGTCGCGGGCGACGTGCTCCATCAGCGCGACGATGCGCCGCGCGCCGACCACGAGGTCCATCGCCCCGCCCATGCCCTTGACGAGCTTGCCGGGCACGGTCCAGCTCGCCAGGTCGCCCGTGGCGGACACCTGCAGCGCGCCGAGGATCGCGATGTCGACGTGGCCGCCGCGGATCATCGCGAACGACGCCGCCGCGTCGAAGTAGCTGGCCCCCGGCACCGCCGTGACCGTCTGCTTGCCGGCGTTGATGAGGTCGGCGTCCTCCTCGCCCTCGAGCGGGAACGGGCCGATGCCGAGCAGGCCGTTCTCGCTCTGCAGGGTGATCCCCACCCCGGCCGGCAGGTGGTTCGCCACCAGCGTCGGGATGCCGATGCCGAGGTTGACGTAGTCGCCGTCGTGCAGCTCGGCGGCGGCCACCGCGGCCATCTCGTCGCGCGTCCAGGTCATGCCGCACCTCCCGCCGTCGTCGCCGTGCCCGCCGGGCTGTGGTTCGTGGCGGGGCGCACCGTCCGCTGCTCGATGTCCTTGACCCGCTCGCGCGCGAGCACGAGCCGGTGCGTGTAGATGCCCGGCGTCACGACGACGTCCGGGTCGATCGGCTCGTCGGTGATCTCCTCCGCCTCGACCACCGTCACCCGACCGGCCGTCGCGATCACCGGGTTGAAGTTGCGCGCCGTGTACCGGTAGACGAGGTTGCCGAACAGGTCGGCGCGGCGCGCGTGCACGAGGGACAGGTCCGCCACGATGGCGCGCTCCAGCACATAGCGGCGGCCGTCGATCTCGTCGACCGGCTTGCCCTCCGCCACCGGCGTCCCGACGCCCGTCGGGGTGTAGAAGGCGGGGATGCCGGCGCCGCCCGCGCGCAGCCGCTCCGCGAGGGTGCCCTGCGGCACGAACTCGACCTCGAGCGCGCCGTCCAGGTACTGCTGCGCGAACAGCTTGTTCTCCCCCACGTACGACGCGAGCACGCGCCGCACCTGGTCGTTCTCCAGCAGGATGCCCAGGCCCTTGCCGTCCACGCCCATGTTGTTGGACACGATCGTCAGGTCCCGCACGCCCGAGTCGCGCACCGCCTCGATGAGGTCGTTCGGGTTGCCGCTCAGGCCGAACCCTCCGACGGCGATCGTCATGCCGTCGTGCAGCAGCCCCTCCAGCGCGGCCACGGCGCTGGGCTGCCGCCGGGTGGTGGTCCTCGTCATCGTGCTCCCCCGTTCTCCTCGACCGTACGTCCGCCGGCGGCCCCGTCGGGAGCGCGCGGCCCGTCGTCCTCGGTGCCCGGCTCCGCCTGCGCGGCGCGCCGCAGCACCGCCTCAGCGTGCCGCAGGAGCGGCGCGTCGACCATCTGTCCGCCGACCGTGAGCACGCCCGCGTCGGCGGTGCCGTCCCGTCCGTCGGCACCGGCCAGCGCGGTGAGCGCCTCGGCCCGCCCCGACGCCGCGGCGAGCACCTCGCGCGCCCGCTCCACCTCGGCCTCCGACGGCGCGAACGCGGCCCGCACGACCGCCACGTGGCTCGGGTGCACGCACAGCGACGCCACGAACCCGCTGGCCGCGGCGTCGAGGGCCTCGGCGCGCAGCCCGGCGAGGTCGTCGAGCTCCAGGTGCACGGCGTCGACCGCCGCCTTGCCCGCGGCGCCCGCGGCCAGCAGCACCGCGGACCGGGCGTGCCGGGCGACGTCGCGGTACCCGCCGTCGGCGCCCCGGCTGGACGTGCCGTGCAGGGAGGCCACCAGGTCCTCGGCGCCCCAGGCGAGCGCGACGACGTCCGGCCGCGCGGCCAGCGCCGGCGCCGCGAGCACCCCCGCGGCCGTCTCGCACAGGGCGACGACGGCGTAGGGGCGCCCGTCCGGCGCCAGCAACGGGCCGACGAAGCGCCCGTCCGCCTTCGGCAGCATCACCGTGCGGTACGGGGTGCGCGCCAGGGCCGCCAGGTCCGCGTCGTGGTCCGGGGTGCCGACCGCGTTGACCCGCACGACCACCCGGTCCGGGTCGAGCGGGGTCTCCACGAGCGCGGCGCGGGCGGCCTCCTTGCGGCCGGGCGCGACGGCGTCCTCCAGGTCGAGGATCGCCGCGTCCGCGCGGTCCAGGGCCTTCGCGAACCGGTCGGGCCGGTCCGCGGGGCAGAACAGCAGCGCCGGGCCGAGGGTGAACGGGGCGGGGTTCACAGCACTCCCCCGCCGTGCTCGGCCGCCAGCCGGTGCTCGTGCTCCTCGTGCCCCTCGCGGGTCCACATCAGCATCGTGCGCACCGCCCGCGCCACGACGTCGCCGTCCTGGTTGCGGCCCACGTGCTCCACGGTGACGATCCCCTGCCCCGGGCGCGAGCGCGACGGCCGCCGGTCGGCCACCGTCGTCTCCCCGTACAGGGTGTCGCCGTGGAACATCGGGTGCGGGAACGCCACCTCCGTGAAGCCGAGGTTCGCCACCAGCGTGCCCCGCGTCAGGTGCGCCACCGACAGCCCCACCAGCGTGGCCAGCGTGAGCATCGAGTTCACCAGGGGGCGGCCGAACGGCTGCGTCGCCGCCCACGCCGCGTCCAGGTGCAGCCCCTGCGGGTTCATCGTGACGGACGTGAACAGCACGTCGTCCGCCTCCGTCATCGTGCGGCCCGGCCGGTGCACGTACCGCACGTCGGGCTCCAGCTCGTCGTAGTACAGCCCCCGCTGCACCTCGTCACGCATGACGTGCTCCTTCCTCCCCGGTGGGGCTCACGACGCGAGCCCCAGGTCGCGGGCGATGACCATGAGCTGCACCTCCGTGGTGCCCTCGCCCACCTCGAGCACCTTGGAGTCCCGGTAGTGCCGCGCCACCGGGTTCTCGTTGAGGAAGCCGTAGCCGCCGAAGATCTGCGTGGCGTCGCGGGCGTTGGCCATCGCCGCCTCGCCGCCCACCAGCTTGGCCACGGACGCCTCGGCCTTGAACGGCTTGCCGTGCACCTGCTTGAGCGCGGCGTCCAGCCAGCACAGCCGCGCCGAGTGCACCCGCGCCTGCATGCGCGCCAGCGTGAACGCGATGTGCTGGTTGCTGCCGATCGCGTGGCCGAAGACCTCGCGCTCGCGCGAGTAGCGCAGAGCCTCCTCCAGGCAGCCCTGCGCCGCGCCCGTCGCGAGCGCGGCGAAGGCGATGCGGCCCTCGTCGAGCGCGCGCAGGAAGTTCGCGTAGCCGCGCCCCTGCTCGCCCAGCAGGTTCCCGGCCGGGACCCGCACGCCGTCGAGCGTCAGCGGGTGCGTGTCGGAGGTGTGCCAGCCGACCTTGTCGTAGCTGGGGCCGACGGCGAAGCCGGGCGTGCCCGAGGGCACGAGGAACGACGACAGCTCCTTGTGCACGGCGCCGTCGGCGCCGGTCCGCTCGCCCGTCACCGCGGTGACGGTGACGACGCTGGTGATCGGCGTGCCGGAGTTGGTGATGAACTGCTTGGAGCCGTCGATCACCCACTCGCCGGCGGCCTCGTCGAGCCGGGCCGTGGTGCGGGTGGCCCCGGCGTCGGAGCCGGCGCCCGCCTCGGTGAGCCCGAAGGCGGCGAGCGCCCGCCCGGAGACGAGGTCGGGCAGCCAGCGCTGCTTCTGCTCCTCCGTGCCGTGCCGGAAGATCGGCATGATCCCCAGCCCGACGCCGGCCTCGAGCGTCACCGCGATCGACTGGTCCACGCGGGCGAGCGCCTCCACCGCGAGGCACAGGGACACGTAGTCCTTGCCCTGCCCGCCCACGTCCACGGGGAACGGCAGGCCGAACAGCCCGAGCTCGCCCATCTGGGCGATGATCTCGACCGGCAGGCGCCGCTCGGTGTCGTACCGGTAGGCCGCAGGGGCCACCACCTGGTCCGCGAACTCGCGCACCACGGCGCTGAGCTTCCGCTGCTCGTCGGTGAGCACGGTGGACTGGGTCTCGCTGATCATGACGCTCCTCGGGTGTCGGAGTGTGCTGCCGCGACGGCGGGGTCTGCCGGGGCGGGAGCGGGGTCTGCGGGGTTGCGCACAGGGGTGTCGGCGGGCGGGTCGACGACGGCGACGACCTGGTCGAGGCGCACCTGGTCGCCCGTGCGCACGTCGACGCGGACGACGCCGGCGACGGGCGCGAGCAGCGGGTGCTCCATCTTCATCGCCTCGACGACGACGACGGGCTGGCCCGCCGCCACGACGTCGCCGTCCGCGACGGGCACGGCGGACACGGTGCCGGGCATCGCGACCCGCACCGCCGCGGACCGCGCGGCGCCGTCGTCGCCACCGCCGGTGAGGGCGCGCTCGGCGCGCCGGCGCGAGGCCAGCGCCGCCCGCCCCGGCACGGCGAACGACGACGTCCGCCCGTCCACGTGCACCCACACCGTCGCGGTCGTGGCGTCGAGCGCGCTCGCCACGGTCCGGGTGACGCCGTCGACGGTGAGCAGGTGGCGGCCGCCGGCCTGCGGGTCGCCGTGCGGGTCGACGAGCGGGCGCAAGGACGCGCGGACCGGCTCGCCGTCGCCGGTCGTGACGACGGCGGTGTCCGCGGTCCCGGCGACGGCGACGGCGTGCTCGGCCCCCGTCGCGTCGACGAGCACCGCGCGGCGCGGCGCGGCGCGCCCGTTGAGGCGGAAGCCGTCCGAGGCCCACGCACCGGCCGCGTGCTCCGGGCCGGCGAGCACGAGCAGCGCCGCCGCGACCAGCGAGGCGTCGGGAGCCCGGCCCGCCGCGACGGCGTCCGCGTCGAGCGCCGGCTCGCCGCGGTCCGCCACGAAGCGGTCGATGAGGCCGGTGTCGAGGCGGCCTGCGCGCACGTCGTCGTCGGCGAGCAGGTCGCGCAGGAAGCCGGCGTTGGTCTCGACGCCCAGCACGACGACGTCGGCGAGCAGGCCGTCGAGCCGCTCCACCGCCCGGGCCCGGTCGGGCGCCCAGGCGACGGCCTTGGCCAGCATCGGGTCGTAGTCGCCGGTCACCTCGGCGCCCGGCAGCAGCCCGCTGTCCAGGCGCAGGGGCGTGGCGCCGGGCCCGGCCGGCGCGCCGGCGTCGTCGTAGCGCAGCACGCGGCCCGCGGCGGGCAGGAACCCGCGCGCCGGCGACTCGGCGTACAGGCGGGCCTCGACGGCGTGCCCCCGCAGGGCGACGTCGTCCTGCGCGAGGCCGAGGGGCTCGCCCGCCGCGACGCGCAGCTGCAGCTCCACCAGGTCGAGGCCGGTCACCAGCTCCGTGACCGGGTGCTCCACCTGCAGGCGGGTGTTCATCTCGATGAACCAGAACGTGCTCGGGTCGTCGCCGGGAGCCAGGAACTCGACGGTGCCCGCGCCGACGTAGCCGACCGACCGCGCCACCGCGCAGGCGGCCTCGCCGAGCCGCGCCCGGGTCGCCTCGTCCACGACGGGGGACGGCGCCTCCTCCACCACCTTCTGGTGGCGGCGCTGCAGCGTGCACTCGCGCTCGCCGAGGTGCACGACGGAGCCGTGGGTGTCGGCGAGCACCTGCACCTCGATGTGTCGCGGCCGTCCCACGAGCCGCTCCAGGAGCAGCCCGTCGTCGCCGAACGACGACGCGGCCACGCGCCGGGCCGAGGCCAGCGCGCCCGGCAGCTCGTCCGCCGTGCGCACCACCTCCATCCCCTTGCCGCCACCGCCCGCGACGGGCTTGACCAGCAGCGGGAACCCGACGTCGTCGGCCGCGGCGACCAGGGCCGCGTCGTCGAGGCCGTCGTCGACGGTCCCGGGCAGCACGGGCACGTCGTGCGCGGCGACGAGCCGCTTCGCGGCCGCCTTGTCCGCCATGGTCTCCACGGCGGCGACGGGCGGCCCGACGAAGACGATCCCGGCGCGCTCGCACGCCCGCGCCAGGGCCGGGTTCTCGGACAGGAAGCCGTAGCCGGGGTGGATCGCGTCGGCGCCCGTCGCGACGGCGGCCGCGACCACGGCCTCGACGTCGAGGTAGCTCCGGGCCGCCTGCGCGGGGCCGAGCCGCACGGCGACGTCGGCCTCGCGCACGTGCCGGGCGCCGGAGTCGGCGTCCGAGTACACGGCGACGGAGCGGATCCCCAGGCGGCGCAGCGTGCCGATCACGCGGCACGCGATCTCCCCGCGGTTGGCCACGAGGACGGTGGTGAACGCGGTGCCGGAAAGACCTCGGGTGTCCATCGCCCTCACATCCGGAAGAGCCCGAAGCGGGGCTCGGAGTCGTCGGCGCCGGGCAGGGGCGTGCGCGCGCACACGCCCAGCGCGAGGCCCAGCACGCGGCGGGTGTCGGGCGGGTCGACGATGCCGTCGTCCCACAGGCGCGACGTGGCGTGGTACGGGTCGCCGGCCACCTCGTAGCCGTCACGGATCTCCGCGCGGAACGACTCCTCCTCGGCCGGGTCCCACTCCTCGCCGCGGCGGGCGAGCTGGTCGCGCTTCACCGTGGCGAGCACCGACGACGCCTGCGCCCCGCCCATCACGGAGATCCGCGACCCGGGCCACGACCACAGGAAGCGCGGCGAGTACGCCCGCCCGCACATGGCGTAGTTCCCGGCGCCGAACGAGCCGCCCACGATGACGGTCAGCTTCGGCACGCGCGTGGTCGCGACGGCCGTGACCATCTTGGCGCCGTCCTTCGCGATGCCGCCGGCCTCCGCGTCGCGGCCCACCATGAACCCGGAGATGTTCTGCAGGAACAGCAGCGGGATGCCGCGCTGGTCGCACAGCTCGACGAAGTGCGCCCCCTTGAGCGCCGACTCGCGGAAGAGCACGCCCGCGTTGGCCAGCACCCCGACCGGGTGCCCGTGGATGCGCGCGAACCCCGTGACGAGCGTGGTGCCGTACTCCGGCTTGAACTCGTGCAGCTCGCTGCCGTCGACGATCCTGGCGATCACCTCGCGCGGGTCGTACGGCTGCTGCACGTCCACCGGCACGGCGGCGTACAGGCCCTGCGGGTCGACGACCGGCTCCCGGGACGGCGCGACGTCCCACGCCGGCGCGGGGTCCGGCGGCAGCGTGCTGACGATGTCGCGGACCAGGTCGAGCGCGTGCTCGTCGTCCTCGGCGAGGTGGTCGACGACGCCGGACCGCCGCGCGTGCAGCTCCCCGCCGCCCAGCTCCTCCGCCGAGACGTCCTCGCCGATCGCGGCCTTCACCAGCGGCGGACCGCCCAGGAAGATCGTGCCCTGGTCCCGCACGATGACGGTCTCGTCGCTCATGGCCGGCACGTAGGCACCGCCCGCCGTGCAGGAGCCGAGCACCGCCGAGATCTGCGGGATGCGTGCCGCCGACAGCTTCGCCTGGTGGTAGAAGATCCGCCCGAAGTGGTCGCGGTCGGGGAACACCTCGTCCTGCCGCGGCAGGAACGCGCCGCCCGAGTCCACGAGGTACACGCACGGCAGCCGGTTCTCCAGCGCGATCTCCTGCGCCCGCAGGTGCTTCTTCACGGTGAGCGGGTGGTACGTGCCGCCCTTGACGGTCGCGTCGTTGCACACCACCATCACCTGCCGCCCGCTCACCAGCCCTACGCCGGCGATGACGCCCGCGCCCGGCCAGGCGCCGTCGTCCAGGCCGTAGGCGGCGAGCGGCGCGACCTCGAGGAACGGGCTGCCCTCGTCCAGCAGGCGGGCCACGCGGTCGCGCGGCAGCAGCTTGCCGCGCGACGTGTGCTGGTCGCGCGCCCGCTCCGTGCCGCCGAGCGCGGCCGCGGCCGTGCGCTCGCGGAGCCGGTCCGCGAGCGCCCGCTGGGCCTCGTCGTTGGCGCGGGCCGCGTCGGCGCGGGGGTCGACGGCGGAGTCGAGGACGGTCACGGGGCCTCCCCCTCGGTCGGGCCGTCGGCGGCCGGGGCGTCGCCGCCGAGCAGGAGGGCGAGCGCCGGGTCGGCGAGCACCGCCCCGAGCTCGGCGAGGAACCGGGCGCCCTGCTCGCCGTCGACCACGCGGTGGTCGAACGTGAGGCTGAGCGTCGTCACCTGGCGCAGCGCCACCTCGCCGTCGTGCTCCCACGGGCGGCGGACCACCTGGCCGAGGCCGAGGATGGCGGGCTCCCCCGGGTTGAGGATCGGCGTGCCCGCGTCCACGCCGAAGACGCCGACGTTGGTGATGGTCAGCGTGCCGTTCGTCAGCCGCTCCGGCGTGGTGCGGCCGGCGCGGGCCGTGGTCGTGAGGTCCGTGAGCGCGGCGGCGAGCCCGGTGAGCGACAGGGTGTCCGCCGCCGGCACGTGCGGCACCACCAGGCCCCGGTCCGTGGCGACGGCGATGCCGAGGTTCACGTGCGCGGGCCGCACGATCTCGGCCTCGCCGTCCGGCAGGTCCACCCAGCGGCTCGTGAGCGACGGGTGCGCGGGAAGCAGCGCGCACAGGGCCCGCGCCACCAGCGCCAGCACGGTGATGCGCTGCCCGCCGGCCATCGGGTGCGTCTTGAGCCGCGCCAGCAGCTCCATGCTCGCGGTGGCGTCCACGGTGAGGAACACCGACGCCTGCGGGGCCGCCGCGCTCGCCACCATCGCCGCGGCGGTGCGCTTGCGCACCCCGCGTACCGGCGT
>NZ_JBHVFQ010000011.1:0-135833 GCF_042801555.1 Isoptericola sp. NPDC057559 | reverse complement strand
GGTGCCGGGCGCGCCGCCGCGGGGGCGGCCGGGGCCGACGCCGCCTCGACGTCGTCCCGCGTGATGCGCCCGTGGGGGCCGCTGCCGACGACCGTCGTCAGGTCGAGCCCGCGCTGCCGCGCCACGGCCCGGACCACCGGCGTCGAGCGCGGCCGCTCCCCGCGACCACCCGACGTCGCGGGGGCGGACGCCGTCCCGTTCGGCGGCACGGCAGCGGCGGCCGGGGCGGCCGTCGGCTCCGGGGCGAGGACCTCGCGCCGGCGTCGCCGCGCCGGGCGCCCCGTGCGCTCGGGCCGCGCGCCGTACCCGACGAGGTTCGGCTCCGGGCCCTCGTCCGCCGCCGAGCTGTCGGGTCCTGCGCCGGGCATGCCGTCGGCTGGTCCCGACCGCTCGGCGGCCCCGGACAGGTCGAAGGTCACCAGCGGCTCGCCGACCTCGACGGTCTGGCCCTCCTCGGCGTGCAGCACGCGCACGACGCCGGCGACCGGGGACGGCAGCTCGACCAGCGCCTTGGCGGTCTCCACCTCGGCGATCACCTGGTTGAGCTCGACGGCGTCGCCCACCGCGACGCGCCACTCGACGACCTCGGACTCGGTCAGCCCCTCGCCCAGGTCCGGCAGCCGGAACTCGCGCGTCGCCATCACGCTCCCACCTCCACGCCGGCGGTGGCGCCCGACGCCGGGGTGCGGCCCAGGACGCGGTCGATGCCGACGAGCACGCGGTCGAGGTCCGGCACCTGGTTGCCCTCCAGCTTGGCCGGCGGGTACGGGATGTCGTACCCGGTGACGCGCACGGGCGGCGCCTCGAGGAAGTCGAAGCAGCGCTCGGTCATGCTCGTGGCGATCTCGGCGCCGACGCCCGCCTGCCGCGGCCCCTCGTGCAGCACGACCAGCCGGCCGGTGCGCCGCACGGAGGCGGCGACCGTGTCGTGGTCGATCGGCGACAGGGAGCGCAGGTCGATCACCTCGACCGAGACGCCCTCGTCGGACGCGGCGACGGCGGCGTCGAGCGCGGTCGCGACGTGCGACCCGAACGTCACCAGGGTGACGTCGTCGCCCCGCGCCACGACACGTGCGGTCCCCATGGGGGCCGCGTCGTCGAGCGGCAGGTCCGGGTCGACGTCGCCCTTGACGTGGTAGCGGCGCTTCGGCTCGAAGAAGACCACCGGGTCGTCGCACGCGATCGCCTGGCGGAGCACGGTCGCGGCGTCCTGCGGGTTCGACACCGAGACCACGCGCAGCCCGGCCGTGTGCACGAAGTACGCCTCGGGCGACTCGGAGTGGTGCTCCGCGGCGCCGATGCCGCCGGCCACGGGGATGCGGATCGTCACGGGCAGCGTCACCTTCCCGTTGGTGCGGGCGTGCATCTTGGCGAGCTGGCTGACGATCTGGTCGAACGCCACGTAGACGAAGCCGTCGAACTGGATCTCCACCACCGGCCGGTACCCGCGGTACGCGAGGCCGACGGCGGTGCCGAGGATGCCGGACTCCGCGAGCGGCGTGTCCACCACGCGGCGCGGCCCGAACTCCGCCTGGAGCCCGTCGGTCACGCGGTACACGCCGCCGAGGCGGCCGATGTCCTCGCCGAGCACCATGACCGACGGGTCGTCGGTCATCGCCCGGCGGAGGCCGGCGCCGAGCGCCTTGGCGAGGGTGAGCGTCTGGGTCGTCATCGGTCGGCCCCCTCGCCGCTCGTCGTGCCGGTGGTCGTGTCGATGGTGGTGTCGGCGAAGCCCGCCAGGTAGGCCTCGTGCTCCGCGCGCTCGGCGCGCACCGTCGGGTGCTCCTCGGCGTACACGTGGTCGAAGACGCTCAGCGGCGGCGGGTCCTCGATGGCGACGACGCCGGCCCGCAGCTCGGCGGCCACGGCGTCGGCCGCCGCGCGCACGCGGGCCTCGTCGTCGTCGGTGAGCTGGCCACCCGCGCGCAGGTACGAGGCGAGCCGCGCGATCGGGTCGCGCTCGGCCCACACGTCCAGCTCGGACGCGTCGCGGTAGCGGGTGGGGTCGTCGGCGGTGGTGTGCGGGCCCATGCGGTACGTCACGGCCTCGACGAACGTGGGGCCGCCGCCCGTGCGCGCGCGGTGCAGCGCCTCGCGGGTCACGGCGAGCACGGCCAGCACGTCGTTGCCGTCCACCCGCACGCCCGGGACGCCGAACCCCGACGCCCGCCGGACCAGCGGCACGCCCGACTGCAGCGTCACCGGCTCGGAGATCGCCCACTGGTTGTTCTGGCAGAACAGCACCAGCGGCACCTGCCAGGTGGCGGCGAACACGAACGCCTCGTTGACGTCGCCCTGGCTCATCGCGCCGTCGCCCACGTACGCGACGACGGCGGCCGAGCCGTCCTCGCCCGGGACGACGACGCCGCGCTCGACGTCGGCCTGGATCCCCAGCGCATAGCCCACGCCGTGCAGGGCCTGCGCGCCGATGATGACCTGCGGCGTCGCCATGTTCACCGCGTACGGGTCCCAGCCCGACGCCGTGACCCCGCGCCACACGCGCAGCAGGTCCACCGGGGACACCCCGCGCTTGCGCGCCACCGCGTGCTCGCGGTAGCTGGAGAAGACGAAGTCGTCCCCGCGCAGCGCGGCCGCCGAGCCCACCTGCGCCGCCTCCTGGCCCTGCAGCGGCGGCCACAGGGCCAGCTCACCCTGCCGCTGCAGCGCCGTCGCCTCGGCGTCGATGCGCCGGGCCACGACCATCTCCTCGTACAGCGCCAGCAGCGCCGCGCGGGCCTCGTCGGTGCCCGCGTCGACATCCGTCAGCCAGCGGTCGAGCCCCGGGTCGGGGTGCCGCACGCCCTTCTCGTCGAGCAGCCGTACCGTGCCGTCTGCATACGTCTCGTCCGTCGTTCCGGACGCCGTCTCCGTCCGCGCTCCGCCCGCTCGTGACAGGTCGTCGCGGGACGTCGAACCCATGGTGCTGGGCATCGTCGCCTCACCTCGCGTGTCGCCGGTAGCTCCTCGTCGAGCGCCGGATACCGCGAACGTAACGCCGCTCACAGGGCGCGACCAGCACCTCACGACCGGCTGCGCAGAGTGCGCAGCCCACCCCCGTTAGGCTGGTCGATGTGCGCAGCTACGACGCCGTGGACCTGAGCCTTCTGACGGCCCTCGCCGAGGACCCGAGGGCCACGATCGCCGCGCTCGCGGAACGCCTGCGGCTGTCCCGGAACACGGTGCACGCGCGGCTCGCGCGGCTGGAGGAGTCCGGCGCCTTCCTCGACTTCGACCGGCGGGTCAACCCGCAGTTCCTGGGGCACCCCCTCACCGCGTTCCTCGAGGTCGAGGTGCGGCAGAAGGAGCTGGGCCGCATCGTCGACGCGCTCCGGCAGATCCCCGAGGTGGTGCAGGCGTTCGGCCGCAGCGGCACCGCCGACCTGCGCGTGCAGGTCGTGTGCCGGGACACGGACCACCTGTTCCGCATCGACGCGGCCATCCTCGCCGTCGACGGCGTCGAGCGCACCGAGACGTCGCTGTCGATGGGCGAGCTCATCCCCTACCGCATCCAGCCGCTCATCGACGAGGCGCGGCGCGCGCTCTGACCGACACGGCACCGGCGACGGCGCGGTGTCGCTCGCCGTGTCGCTCGCCGTGTCGCTCGCCGTGTCGCTCGCCGTGTCGCTCGCCGTGTCGCGCGCCGTGCCGGTCGGCGCGCCGCGTGTCCGCGGACGTTGCCGTTTCGCGTGCGGTCCGCAAACGCGCACGTTGTCCGGCTCTGCCGACTCCAGGCCCGCTCAGCACGAACCTCCGGGGGCAGCCGCACCTCATCCTGCCCAGCCGTCACGGCTCCTGCTCAGCGCGAACCTCCGCCACAGCCACACCGAATCCTGCCCAGCCGTCACGGCTCCTGATCAGCACGAACCCCGGCGCAGCCGCGCCCGGTTCGACCCAGCCGTCACGGCTCCTGCTCAGCACGAGCCTCCGCCACAGCCGCACCGAATCCTGCCCAGCGATCGCGGCTCCTGCTCAGGTCGAGAATCGGGCACGGGCGAATCGGCGCCGCCCCAGCAGGCGCCATGTGCGGGCGGCCGACTCCACGCGAAATGACAACGTCCGCGGGCGCGCGACACGCCGGATGCGCGGTCGTCGAGCGGAGCCGGCCCGCCCTGCGTTCCCCGCCCGCTACCCGCCCGTCCCCGGCCCCGCGCCGGTGTCGACCGCACGCCCGGTGCCGACCGCACGCCCGATGCCGGCGCGGGTCAGGCCACCGGGAGCGCCGCGCGGGTGACGGCGCCGTCCGGCCAGCGCACGCGGACCTCCGTCCCCGCCGCCCGGACGTCCGTGACCTCGACGTCCGGCACGACCGGCTCGTCCTGCTGGCGAGCGTCCCGCAGGCCACCGTGGAGCCCGACGACGACCGCCAGCCAGTGACCGACGGGGACCGGCTCCGCGGCCACCCACGGCGTCGCGGTGCGCGACCCGAGGGGCGTGGCGTCGTCGGCCGCGGCCACGCCCGCGAGCCATGCCGGAGAGGAGCCCGGGACCTCTCCTGCTCCGGGGCCCGGAACGACCGGCATGAGCGTCGACCGGAGCGCGCTCGCGCGGGCGGCGTGTGGGCCGTCGGGCCGCGCGTCGTCCCCGCTGACCGGCCAGCCCCCGACGCGCAGCGCGACGGCGACCGGCGACGGCTCCTCGACGCGGACCAGCCGCACCTCCCACGCGCCGCGCACCACGCTCACCGTCGTGACCGTGCCCGCGGGGTGCGCGTCCCCGGTGAGCCCGGAGCCGGCGTCGAACGCGGCCGGCTCCGCGTCCAGCCAGTGGGCGCGCGCCCGCGACGCCAGGATCGCGGCGGTCGCGCTGTCCCCGTCGGGGCTGTCGGGGTCGTCGGGGTCGGACGTCGTGCGGGCCTCCAGCGTGCGGAAGCCCGTGCGGTGCGTGGCCCGCCCCTCGGCGTCGAGCAGCACGACGGACTGGTCGAGCGGGTCCGTCCACCCCTCGGCGTCCAGCAGGGGCGACGTCGCCGTCGAGTACCCGAGCCGCGCGTACAGCGGCGAGTCACCGGTCTCGTCGCCCTCGGCCGCGTGGTCCGTCCCGTGGTTGTAGACGCGCACGACGCCGTCGTCGCGCGTGCCCGCGACCGCCCAGCCCGGGGCGCGGGCCACCAGCAGGGTGTCGCCGGCCTCGACCGGCAGCGGCTCCTCCGGCGCGGTCCACGCCGGGTGGTCGGCAGGCAGCGCGAGCCCCAGGAGGCCCTTGCTCGCCCAGTACGGCGAGCCGGTGCCGGAGTACGCCTGCGCCATCGCGCGCCACTCGTGGTGCCAGCCGAGGGTGAGCAGGCCACGCTCGTCCGGGGCGCCGCGGTCGACGAAGTGGCCCACGACGCCCGACGCCGCCCGGCGCAGCAGCCCCGGCGACGTGCTCGGCACCTGGGCGAGCGCGCCCACCCAGAACGGCGCGGCCGCCGCGAAGCGGTAGACCAGGCTGCGGCCCTGGACCAGCGGCGAGCCGTCCGCCCCGACGAGGTGCACGGCGTCGGCCACGAACCGGTCCAGGCGTTCCAGGTACGCGGGAGCGCGCGGCCCGGCGAGATCCTGCGCGCCGGCCATGCGCGACCACAGCACCGGGTACAGGTGCATCGCCCAGCCGACGTAGTGGTCGTAGGCCCGCTGCGGCCCGTCGGAGTACCAGCCGTCGGTGCGCCAGAAGTCCTCGTGCCGCGCGAGGTCGCGCTCCATGTCCTCGGCCGACCACGGGCCGCCCACCGACCGGAGGAACTGCTCGGTGACGATCCGGAACCAGACCCAGTTGTTGTCGGCGTACCCGTCGTCGCCGACGACGGTGGCGAGGTAGTCGACCACCCGCTCCTGCACGCCGGCGTCCAGCCGGTCCCACAGCCACGGGCGCGTGAGGTCGAGGACGAGGGCGATCGACGCCGCCTCCACCTTCGCCTGGCCGTGCTCGTCGGGGCGCAGCCAGCGCTCGGCGGACGACGGGTCCGTCCCCGCGGCCAGCCCCCGCGCGTACCAGTCCGCCAGGCCGAGCGGGTCGGCGCCACGCTCGCCCGCCAGCCGGAAGCCCGCCGCGAGGAACGTCCGCGCGAACCCCTCGAGGCCGTCGACGTCGGTGCCGAGCCCGCCGGGCCGGCCGGGCAGGACGACGCGCGCGTGACCGTCCGACGCGTACGGCCGCACCGCCAGCAGCATCCGGTCCGCGAGGTCCGCCCACCGCTCCCGCGTCCACGTCTCGCCCACCGTGTCCCCCTCCTCGCGGACGCCCGCGACGAGCGGGCGTGCGACGAGTCAACCGGGCCGCGCCGCCGACCGGCAAGGAGGTCGTACAGACCCGAACATAGGCTCGCGGTCATGAGCGACCCACGCGGCCCGGGCCTGGCGGCACACCGGCACGAGCTGATCCGCAACGAGGCGCGCCTGCGCGGCTTCGTCAAGGTGGCGGAGCTCGCGGGCCGCCTCGGCGTCTCCGAGGTGACCGTCCGCCGCGACATCGCGGCGCTCGTCGACGCCGGCGACCTCGAGCGCGTGCACGGCGGCGCCACCCTGCCCGCGGCCGGCGCCGGGTCGCGACGGCCGCTCGCCACGCTCGGGATGATCCTGCCTGCGTCGCGCTACTACTACCGGAGCGTCGTGGCCGGGGCGGAGGAGGCCGCGGCCCGGGCGGGCATGCGCCTGGTCCTCGCCGTGTCGCGGTACGACGTCGCGGAGGAGGAACGCCTCGTGGAGCGGATGCTGCGCGCGGGCGTCGACGCGCTCCTCGTCGCGACCGCGCGACCGCCGCAGGTCGAGCCCCCGCGCTGGCCGGGGTCCGTCCAGGTCCCGGTGGTCCTCGTCGAGCGCTGGTGGGACGGCCCCGACGCCGAGTACGCGCGCACCGACCACGCCGCCGGCGCCCGGCTCGCCGTCGAGCACCTGGCGGACCTCGGGCACGAGAAGGTCGGGCTGGCCGTCCGGACGTCGACGCCCACGTCGTCCTGGCTGGTCGACGGCTTCCGCGACGCCACCGGGCCGCGGGAGATCGCCGCCGCCGGGTTCGCGCCGGTCGAGCTCGCCACCGAGGCCGACGGCATCGCCGAGCGCGACCGCCGGCTCGACGACCTGCTGCGCCGCTGCTCCGCGACCGGCACCCGAGGGCTGCTGGTCCACGCGGACGACGACGCCCTCGTGCTGCTCGGCCTCGCGACGGACCGGGGCGTGCGCGTCCCCGAGGACCTGTCGATCGTGGCCTACGACGACGAGATGTCGGCCCTGGCGCCGGTGCCCCTCACGGCGGTCGCGCCGCCGAAGCACGACGTGGGCCGCGCCGCGGTCGAGCTCGCCGTGCGGCGGCTGTCGCGCGGCGCCGCGCCGGCGACGCAGCAGGTCACGCTGCTGCCACGCCTCGTCGTGCGGGACTCGACCTCCGCCCCGTGACCGACTCTGTTCGTTCTGCACGGATCCGGTTGACCCCGGTCGGCCGGGCCCGCGCACAATGACGACCCACGGCCCGCCACGAGGAGAGACCATGCAGCCCGGCAGCACCCCGAGCGTTCCCACGGTGACCCTGGCCATGCAGCCCGGGCTGCCCGACCGGCTGTTCGCCGCCGAGGACCTGGACCGGCTGCGCGCCGTCGCCCGCCTCGAGCCGGGCGTGCTGCACGACCTGACCGACGACGCCGCCCGCGACGTCCTCGCGCGCACGGACGTGCTGCTCACGGGCTGGGGGTGCCCGCCGATCACCCGCGACGCGCTCGGCCACGCGCCGCGGCTGCGCGGCGTCGTGCACGCCGCCGGCTCGGTGCGGCACCACCTGCCGCCGGAGTTCTGGGACGCGGGCCTCCCCGTGAGCACGGCCGCCGGGGTCAACGCCCAGCCGGTCGCGGAGTACACCGTCGCGACGATCCTGCTCGCCAACAAGAGGATCCTGCCCATCGCTGCGCGCTACCGCGCCGACCGGCGTGCGGAGAACTGGAGCGTCGAGGTGCCCGACGCCGGCAACTACCGACGCACGGTCGGCGTCGTCGGGGCGTCGAAGATCGGGCGCCGCGTGCTGGAGCTGCTCGCGCCGTTCGACCTCGACCTCCTCCTCAGCGACCCGTACGCGGACGAGGCCACGGCCGCGGCGCTGGGCGCGCGCCTCGTCGACCTGGACACCCTGGTGGCCACGAGCGACGTCGTGTCCCTGCACGCCCCCGACCTGCCCGAGACCCGTCACCTGATCGACGCCCGGCGGCTGGCGGCGATGCGCCCCGGCGCGACGCTCGTGAACACCGCGCGGGGCGCCCTCGTCGACACCGACGCGCTGACGGAGGCCGTGATCGCGGGGCGCGTCTACGCCGTCCTCGACGTCACGACGCCCGACGTCCTCCCCGCCGACTCGCCGCTCTACGACCACCCGAACGTGCTGCTCACCCCGCACGTCGCGGGCTCGATCGGGCTGGAGCTGCACCGCATGGGCGCGTTCGCCGTCGACGAGGTGCTGCGCCTCCTGGCCGGCGAGCCGCTCGCCGCCCCCGTCGACCGCGCCCTCCTGGACCGCACGGCCTGACCCTCCGGCACGCTGGGGTGCGGGCGGTCAGGCGGCCCAGCGCACGACGACGTCGGCCGCGGCGCGCGTGGCGGCGACGGCGTCCGCGTTGACCTGGTCGGAGCCGTTCGCCCAGCGGCGCGCGTCGTCGCGGCTCTTGCCGAAGGCGTGGTGGCGCTCCTCGAGCCGGGCGAGGCGCACGGCGTCGGGGACGTCGAGGTACCAGACCTGCGCCATCCGCGCCCGCGCCCGCGGCCACGCACCGGTGGGCGCGAGCAGGTAGTTGCCCTCCGTCACGACCAGCGGCACGTCGGAGGGGACGGCCACGCCGGCCGCGACGGGCTCCTCGATCTCGCGGCGGAAGACGGGCGCGTACACCGGCGGGTCGCCGGGCCGGGCCTCCGCGAGGCGTGCCACCAGCGCGGCGTACCCGGCGTCGTCGAACGTGTCGATCGCGCCCTTGCGGTCGCGGCGGCCGAGGTCCGCGAGCACCGCGTTCGACAGGTGGTAGCCGTCCATCCCGACCTCGACGGCGAGGGCCGGGCCGAGCCCGTCGACGACGGCGCGTGCGAGCGTGGACTTCCCCGCCCCCGGCGGGCCGACGATGCCGAGCACCCGCCGCTCGCCGGGCACCGCCAGCCGCCGGGCGCGCGCGACGAGCTCCGCCGTCGTCGCCGCGACCGGGGTCACCCCTCGTCCCGCGCGGGCTCCGGGCCGGGTCGGGCCGCCCCTCCGTGCGGCTCCGTCAGCTCGGGAAGGTGCGCGAGCCAGGACCGCGGGCCGACCTTCCGCACGCGCGTGCTCGCCACGCGCACCGCCGTGGCGCAGGCGTCGGGCAGCGCCTCCCCGCGGGCGAGGGCCACGGCCAGCGCGCCGTGGAACGCGTCGCCGGCGCCGAGGGTGTCCTGCACGTCCACCTCCGGCACGGGCACGGTGCCCCGCTCCCCGACCTCGACGGCACCGTCGTCGGCGCGCCGCGGCCGCGCCCACTCCACCGGGGCCGCGCCGTGGGTGACCACCACGGACCCCGCCCCGAGCAGCAGCGCGCCGTGGGCGGCGTCGGTCGCGCCGGGGACCAGCTCGGCCGGCACGGTGAAGGCGGCGCTGAGCGCCGCGACGTCCGCCGCGGGCAGCAGCTCCGCGAACACCGGCCGCCACCGGCCGCCGTCCAGCACGACCAGCGGCCGGGGGCGTAGCTCGGCGACGTGCGCCAGCACGGCCCGCGCGATCTCGGGGTGGTGGCCGTCGAGCAGCACGACGTCCGGGCGCGGCAGCCCCGCGATCGCGTCGGGCCGCGGGGCGCGCACCGCGACGAGGGCCGCGTCGGGCGAGACCACGGACCGCTGCCCCGTCGCGTCGTCGACGAGGACCGCCGAGACCGCGAGCGGGAACTCCTCGTCCGGGCCCGCGACGTCGTGCACCTGCACCTCGCGCTCGTCGAGGTCGGCCCGCGCCGCCTGGGCGACGGGCCCGGCGCCCAGGGCGCTCACCAGGACGGCGTGCGCCTCGAGCGCCGCGGCCGTGACCGCCGCGTTGGCCGCGGGCCCCCCGGCCGCGACGTCCTGCCGCACGGCCGTGACCTTCTCGTCCGGGCCCGGGCGGGCCGAGGCCCGGTGCACGACGTCCAGCGTCGTCAGCCCGACGAACCAGCAGACCACCATCCCTGCTCCCCTCTCGGCCGCGGGATGCTCAGCGGCCGGTGCCGTCGACGGCGTGCGGCTCGATCGCGGCGATCTCCTCGTCGGTGAGCGCCGGGGCGCGCAGCGCGGCCACGTTGTCCTCGAGCTGCGCCACCGACGACGCGCCGATCAGCGCCGACGTCACGCGGTCGTCGCGCAGCACCCACGAGAGGGCGAGCTGCGCGAGCGTCTGCCCGCGGCCCTCCGCGACCGCGTTCAGCGCCCGGGCGCGGTCCAGGTACGTGTCGGTGAGGTTCGACGACGACAGGAACGGCGAGTCGCTGCGGGCCGCGCGCGAGCCCTCCGGCGCCGAGCCGCCCAGGTACCGGCCCGTGAGCAGGCCCTGCGACAGCGGCGAGAAGACGATCGTGCCGACGCCGAGGTCCTCGACGACGTCGAGCAGGGACTCGCTCTGCCGGCCGTCGTACGCGTCCTCGCGGTCCGCGATCTCGACGTGCCGGTTGAACATCGAGTAGCTGGGCTGGTGGATGAGCAGCGGCACGCCCAGGTCGGCGAGCACCTGCGCGGCCTCGCGGGTGCGCGACGGCGAGTAGTTCGACACCCCCACGTACGTGGCCTTGCCCTGCTGGACGGCGGACGCGAGCGCGCCCATCGTCTCGGTGAGCGGCGTCGCGGGGTCGGGCCGGTGGTGGTAGAAGACGTCGACGTGGTCCAGGCCCATGCGGGTCAGCGACTGGTCGAGCGACGAGAGCAGGTACTTGCGCGAGCCGTGGTCGCCGTACGGGCCCGGCCACATGTCGTAGCCGGCCTTGGTGGAGATCACGAGCTCGTCGCGGTACGGCGCGAGGTCCTTGGCCAGGTGGCGGCCGAAGTTCTCCTCCGCCGAGCCGTAGGGCGGGCCGTAGTTGTTCGCGAGGTCGAAGTGGGTGATGCCGAGGTCGAAGGCACGGCGCAGGATGGCGCGCTGCGTGTCGAACGGGTTCACGTCGCCGAAGTTGTGCCACAGGCCCAGCGACAGGGCGGGCAGGTCGAGGCCGGAGTGGCCCGTGCGGCGGTAGGTCATCGACTCGTAGCGGGCGTCGTCGGCCAGGTACCGAGGTGCGAGAGGCATGGCCCCATCCTCGCGCACCCGGCCGACGTCACGCGCGGTGCGATCACTCGGCGGGCGGCACCGGGAAGTTGGCGCGGAACACGTTGTCGGGGTCCCAGTCGCGCTTCACCTCGCGCAGGCGGGCGAGCGTGGGCCCGGGGAAGGCGTCGGTGATCCGCTCGGGCCGGGTGTCGGTGTCGAACGACAGGTACAGCCCGTCGGTGTACGGCGCCATGACGTCGTCCCAGACCGCGTCGAGCCGGCCCTGGTCGGAGGACATCGCCGACAGCAGGAAGTTCTGGTGCCGGTGGGCGTACGCCGTCGCGTCCGCCTCGACGTCGTGCGCGGCGCCGCCGGTCGCGCGGACCTGCAGGAAGTACGCCTCGCCCGACAGGGCCAGTTTCTCGAACGCGCGGGCCGTCGGCCCGTCCAGGTGCGCGACCAGCCCGGACCGGACGGCCGGGTCCCCGCCGCCCTGGTGGTGCTTCTCGCCGGCCTGCACGACGCCCGCGTACGGCAGCAGGTACGCCTGGTGGGCCAGCAGCGGGCCGGCCCCGGCGAGCCGCTCGAGCTGCTCGACGGCGGCGTCCGTGTCGTCGCCCGCCCAGACCGTCATGAGCTGGGCGACCGGGCCCTGGTCGTCGCTGCCGTCGGCGAGGCGGCCGCGGCGGCCCGGGGACAGGATGAGGAAGCTCGTGAGCTCGCGCGGCGCGGACTCGACGACGGCGCCCCAGCGCTCGAGGGTGCCCGCGACGTCGGTCGCGTCGAGCGTCATCTGGGAGAAGACGACGTGGCCCTGGTCGCCGAGGGCCATGGCCTCGATCTCGACCCACGTCACGACGCCCAGGTTGCCGCCCGCGCCGCGCAGGCCCCAGAACAGGTCGGGGTGCTCGTCGGCCGACGCGAGCACCACGCGGCCGTCCGCGGTGACGACCTCGGCCGCGACCACGTGGTCGATCGTCAGCCCGTAGGCGCGGCCCAGGAAGCCGACGCCGCCCGCGGTGGCGAGCCCGCCGACGCCGACCCCGCCGGAGTCGCCGGAGCTGATGGCCCAGCCGCGCGGTGCCAGCTCCTCGGCGACGCGGCCCCACGTGGCTCCGACGCCGACCCGCACCCGCCGGGTGGCCTCGTCGACCACCTCGACCTGGTCGAGCGCGCCGAGGTCGACGACGACGCCGCCGTCGTTGGTCGACCGGCCGCTGATGCCGTGGCCGCCCGACCGCACGCCCAGCGGCACCTGCTGCGACCGCGCGAACCGCACGGCCTCGGCCACCTGCTGCGCGTCCCGCGGCCGCAGCACGAGGCCCGGCGCGCCGGAGCGCAGGTAGTTGTGCCGGACGCCGTCGTACGCGCGGTCGCCGGGCTCGACGGCGGTGGCCGCCAGCGCCGCGGGGACGGCGGCGTAGTCGATGCCGGGGCGCCGCAGGGCGATCGCCCGCGCACCGCGCCGGGACGCCGCCGGGGCCGTGCCCGACGACGCGCGCTCCCGCGCCACCAGCTCCCGCACGGCGGGCGCGACCTCCTGCCCGTACACCTGGATGAGGCTCGGGTCGTCGGCCGCGAGGATGACCGTGCCGATGCCGTCCTCGAGCGCGAGGGCGGCCAGCTCGTCGACCCACTGCTCCACGGGGCCCTGGAGGAAGCCGCGCGGCTCGTCGCTGACGGCACCCTGCACGTTGAGCAGGCGCCGGATCTCGGCCGGGTGCCGGCCCGCGGCCTCGGCCGCCTCGTCGATGATCGCGTGGCCGCGCTGCAGGTCGCCGTCCTTGAGGTAGGCGAGCGACGGCAGCCAGCCGTCGGCCTTGCGGGCGATGAGGCGCAGCATGCGGGGCTTGAGCGCGCCGAGCCAGATCGGGACGTCGTGGGCGGGCTCGGGCCCGCGCTTGGCGCCGACGACGCGGTGGTGGGCACCCTCGACGCGCAGCGGGCGGCGCTCCTGGCCGTCCCAGATGCCGCGGATGATGTCGAGGGCCTCGTCGAGCGCGTCCACGGACTCCCCCGGCGTGAGGCGCGTGCCGCCCATCGCGACGATCGGGTCCCAGAAGCCGCCGGCGCCGAGGCCGAGGGCCGCCCGCCCGCCGGACAGCAGGTCGAGGGACGCGACGGCGCGCGCGAGCACGGCCGGCGGCCGCAGCGGCAGGTTGAGCACGTTGCCCGCGACGGTCACCCGCTCGGTCTGCGCGGCCACCCACGACAGCAGCGTCCACGTGTCGAGGAACCCGGGCTGGTACGGGTGGTCCTGGAACGTCACCAGGTCGAGCCCGGCCGCCTCGGTGACCTGGGCGAGGCGCACGGGCTGCTGCGGGTCGCGGTTGGTCGGGGTGAGGAACGTGCCGAAGACCAGGTCGTGGCCGTAGTCCGTCATGCGGGGCCTTTCGCGGGGAGGACCGCTCCCGCTCGCGACGGGAGATCGTCTGTCGCACAGACGATATCAGCGGCAACTCTTCTGGCCGACCGCCCATTCCCCTTACGATGGCGAGGTGAGCACCACGACCGACCGGACCCGCCGCCCGCGCGGCACGGCCGACACCGGCGGCCCCGCCGACTCCGCCGCCCCGGTCGACCCGTCCCCGCTGGGCTGGTCCCTCGCGGCGCTGCTGCGGGAGTGGAGCGCCCGGGTCGCGGCCGCGTGCGCCGACGTGCCCCACGGCGGGCGGGGCTACGAGGTGCTCGCCGCCGTCACGCGCGACGCCCCGCCCACGCAGGCGGCGCTGGCCGCCCGGCTCGGCATCGACCGCACCGTGATGACCTACCTGCTCGACGAGCTCGCCGGCTGCGGACTCGTCGAGCGGCAGCCGGACCCGGCCGACCGGCGCGCGCGCCGCATCGTCGTGACGGACCACGGCCGCGCCGTCCTCGCCGACCTGGACGCCCGCGTCCGGACGGCCGAGGACGACCTGCTCGCCGGGCTGGACGCCGCCGAGCGCGACGCCCTGCGCCACCTGCTCGTGCGCGCCGCCACCGGCGCGGCGCCGGGCGACGACCGCTGCGCCGTCGTCGCGCGCGTCGTGGACCCGTCCTGACCACTCGGAGAGCGATCGAGCGTTTTGACGTGATCCTCAAACGGGCCGTTCGAGGATCACGTCAGCACACTCGATTCGGACGGAACGGTCAGCCGCCGATCGCCGCGCCCACGTCCTTGAGGAAGGCGTCGGCGGCCTGGGCGGGCGTCATGCGCTCGAACAGCACCTCGGTGTTGATGCGCGTGATGATGTCCTGCATCTCGTTGGCGCCGTTCGGCGGCACCGGCGGGTTGTCCACGACGTCGTCCTCGAGGTCGGCCATGAAGTCGGCCATCCGCTGGTCGGCGGCGGTGAGGTCGGGGAGGATCGCCTCCCGGACGCTCAGGTTGGCCGGCAGGCCGCGGTCGGTGAGCTGCAGCTTCGCGGCCTCGGGGTCGTTGAGCAGGAAGTCGACCAGCTTGGCCGCCTCCTGGGGATGCTCGCTCTTGGCCGACACGGAGTAGTACATCGCCGGCTTGAAGTACATGCCGGTGCGCTCGCCCTCGGACTCGCCGGGCAGGCGCAGCAGCTCCAGGTCCCGGCCGGAGGCGTCGGACAGCGCCCCGAGCTGGTTGCTCCACCACACGCCCATGGCCCCGGAGTTGGTGCCGAGCAGCGAGCCCTCCGGGCCGGCGTTCTGGTACTCGACCGAGCGTGACGCGTCGGGCTGGCCGCCGTTCGCCATGAGGTCCAGCGACGTCTGGAAGAACTGGGCCACGGTCTCCTTCGAGACGCCGAGCTTGCCGTCCGGCGTGTAGAGCGTCTCGCCCTTCTGCCGCGCGAGGACGGCGAGGCCGGCCTCGTTGAAGCCGTAGTCCTGCGTGCCCCACACGCCCTTGCCGGCGCCCTTCGAGATCTTGCCGGCGACGTCGACGTAGTCCTCCCAGGTCCACGTCGTGTCGTCGGGCATGTCCACGCCCGCGTCGGCGAAGATCTTCGGGTCCGCCACCAGCGCGTACGCGTTCACGCCGGTCGGGATGCCCACCAGGGTGCCGCCCACCTCGCCGGTGGTCAGGATGTCGTCGGAGATCTCGGACGTGTCGATGTCGAGCGCACCGAGGTCGGCGATCACGCCGCGGGAGGCGTAGTCCGACAGGTACCGCTCCTCCTGGGTGATGACGTCGGGGGTGTCGCCGCCGGCCGTGGCGGTGGCGAGCTTGTCCCAGTAGCCGCCCCAGTCGGTGTAGTCCGGCACGACGGTGATGCCGGGGTTCTTCTCCTCGAACAGGTCGAGGATCTCCTGGGTCGTCTTGTGCCGGTCGTCCGACCCCCACCAGGAGAAGCGGATCTCGACGTCGCCGTCCTTCCCGCCGTCCTGGTCGGAGGGCACGATGCCCGAGTCGCCGCCGGAGCAGGCGGTCAGGGCGAGCGCCCCGACCGCCGTGAGGGCGACGAGCGCGGCGCCGCGGCGGCGCGTCGCGCGGGTGGCTGTGACTCGCATGAGGTTCTCCTTCGAACGACGGTGCGGACCGTGCGGTGGGATGAGCGGCGGGCTACTTGATGCCGGTGGTGGCGATGCCCTTGACCAGGTACTTCTGGCCGAAGAGGAAGACGAGGAACACGGGGACCAGCGACACGATCGACATCGCGAACAGGGGCCCCCACGAGCTGTTGCTCGTGGAGTCGACGAACGTGCGCAGCGCGATCGGCACGGTGTACATCTCCGGCTTCGTCAGGAAGATCAGCTGGCTGAAGAAGTCGTTCCAGGTCCAGATGAAGGTGAAGATCGCGGTGGTGGCGAGGGCCGGCAGGGACAGCGGCAGCATGATCCGCAGGAAGATGCGGCCGTGGCCGCACCCGTCGAGCCGGGCCGCCTCGTCGAGGTCCTTCGGGATGCCGCGGAAGAACTGCACCATGAGGAAGATGAAGAACGCGTCCGTGGCCAGCAGCTTCGGCACGATCAGCGGCAGGAACGTGTTGATCCAGGACAGCGACGAGAACAGGATGTACTGCGGCACGATGATCACGTGGATCGGCAGCATGATCGACATGAGCATGACGGCGAACCACAGGTTGCGGCCCCGGAACTTCAACCGGGCGAAGGCGTAGGCCGCCATCGAGCAGGAGACCAGGTTGCCGAGCACGGAGCCGAGCACGACGAGCGCCGAGTTCAGCAGGTAGTGCCCGAACGGGTGCAGCAGCGCGTTCCAGCCGTCGGTGTAGTTGCTGAAGTCCCACTCGGTGGGGATCAGCCCGGGCTCGCGGAAGATCAGCGAGGTGGGCTTGAAGGAGCTCGCCAGCATCCACAGCAGCGGGTAGAGCATGACGAGGCCGAACGCGATGAGCAGCACGTGGCGGGACACGCGGCGGACGGCGGCCCAGGCGCGCCGCCACGGCGGGCGGCGCTCGGGGTAGGCGGCGGCCACCTCGGCGAGCGAGGGGCGGGCGGGTGCGGGGCGCGACTCGGGGCGCGCGGGAGCGTCAGTCATCGTAGAAGACCCAGAGCTTGGAGGCGAGGAAGTTCACGGCGGTCATGCCCGCCACGACGAGCAGCAGGAACCACGCCATCGCCGACGCGTACCCCATCTGGTACGAGCCGAACCCCTTGTCGTAGAGGTACAGCGTGTAGAAGAGCGTGGAGTCGACCGGGCCGCCGGTGCCGCCGCTGACGATGTACGCCTGCGTGAACGACTGGAACGCCCCGATGAGCTGCAGCACCAGGTTGAAGAAGATGATCGGCGTGAGCAGCGGCAGCGTGATGCTGCGGAACCTGCGCCACCGGCCGGCGCCGTCGATCGACGCGGCCTCGTAGTACATGGCGGGCACCTGCCGCAGCCCGGCCAGGAAGATGACCATGGGCGCGCCGAACGTCCAGACGTTGAGCACCATGAGGGTGCCGAGGGCGTAGTCCGGGTGCGACACCCAGCCCACGCCCTCGATGCCGACGAACGCGAGCAGCTGGTTGACCAGGCCGTCGGCCCCGAACACCTGCCGCCACAGGATGGCGATGGCGACGCTGCCCCCGAGCAGGGAGGGCAGGTAGTAGATCGACCGGTAGAACGCCAGGCCGCGCAGGCCCTTGTCGAGCACGACGGCGAGCGCGAGCGCGGCGGCGAGCTGCAGGGGCACCGAGACGAGCACGTAGGTGAAGGTCACCTTGAGCGCCTGGAAGAACCGCGGGTCGTCGAACATCCGCGTGTAGTTCTCGAGCCCGATCCAGCCGGGGGCCTCGAGCAGGCTGTAGTCCGTAAAGGACAGGTACAGCGACGCAAGCAGCGGGAACGCGGTGATGAGGACCACCCCGGCGAACCACGGCGCGAGGAAGACCGCGGCGGCCCGGCCGTCGCCCCTGCGTCGCTCCTTGGCCGCGCCGCGCGTGCGGGCCACCTCCTGGATCACCGCCATCGCGGCACCTCGCCGTGCGGCGTGCTGGTGGGCGTCATCGCCGGCCTCCCGATCTCCCTCGATCCGCGGTGCCCGGGCCACGTCGCCCGGAAACCGGTTGCTTCCCGGGAAGGTATCACGAGAGCAACCGGTTTCCAATGGTGTACGGTCGGCTCGTGAGCCCGAGGAGGCATCGATGCCTGACGTGAACCTGCGGCGACCGACGGTGACCATCGCCGACGTCGCCACCGCCGCCGGCGTCTCGCGCGCCACCGTCTCCCGCGTGATGAACGGCCGCAGCACGGTCGACCCCGCGATCGCCGCCCGCGTGCAGGAGGCGGCGATCGACCTGAACTACCGCCCCAGCAACGTGGCGCGCAGCCTGTCGCTGGGCCGCACCACGACCGTCGCGCTCGTCGTGCCGGACCTGGGCAACCCCGTGTTCCAGCAGATCCTCCGCGGCGTCACCTCCGCCGCGGCCGAGGACGGCTACCGTGTGCTCGTGGCCGACGCCGCCGAGGACCCGTCCGAGGAGGCCGCCATCGCGCGGGAGGCACGGATGCGCTGCGACGCGCTCATCCTGGTCGCCCCGCGCATGCCCGGCGCCGCCCTGGACGCGCTGCTGCCGCTGGTGGCCCCCGCCGCCGTGATCAACCGCGAGGTCGACCACGCGGGCACGCCGAGCCTCGTCATCGACTACGCCGAGGCCACCGTGCAGGTCGTCGAGCACCTGGTCGGCCTCGGCCACCGGCGCCTCGCCTACCTGGCCGGGCCCCGCGCCGCGGCCACGGACGCCGCAAGGCGCGCCGGGCTCGCCACCGCGCGCGAGCGGCACGCGGACCTGGAGGTGGTCGAGCTCGCCGTCGGGGCCGACCTTGCCTCGGGGCACGCCGCCGCGGGCCCGGTGCTCGCGAGCCGCGCCACCGCCGTCGTCGCCTACAACGACCTCGTCGCGTTCGGCCTCCTGGCCGCGCTCAACGAGGCCGGCGTGGCCGTGCCCGGCGACATCTCCGTGGCCGGGTACGACGACATCGACCTCGCCCGGTACGCGACGCCCGCCCTCACCACCGTGTCCGTGCCGCAGGCCGAGCTGGGCCGCCAGGCCTGGCGGGAGCTGCACGCCGTCATCGACGACGACGCCCACGCGGCGTCCACCACCCGCTTCACCGCCCGCCTCGAGGCCCGCTCCAGCACCGGCCCGGTGCCCCGCCGGCTCACGCGCACGGTCGTGACCGAGCCCGCGCCCGTCGCGGCGCCCGACGCCGAGGTCGTCGACCCGGGGCCCGTGTGGTCCGTCGAGACGCGCGAGGTGGTGCTGCGGCACACGCGCGACCGCGTCCCGCTGGCGCGGTACGTGGACGGCGAGCGGCTGCCCGCCATCCACTCCCCGCGCCCGTTCCTGCACCCGGTGCACTCGCTCGCGGGCGTGCCCCTCACCGAGTCGGAGCCCGTCGACCACCGGCACCACTACGGCGTGAGCGTCGCCGTGCCCGACGTCAACGGCACCAGCTTCTGGGGCGGCCGCACGTTCGTCGCCGACGTCGGCCCGACCCTGCTGCCCAACCACGGCCGGCAGGTCACGACGCGCGCGGAGGTCGACCCGCTGGCCCCGCACGTGCTGCTCGACTCCGTGCGCTGGGACGACGAGCACGGCGAGCCCCTGCTCGACGAGCAGCGCCGGCTCGGAGCGCGCCTGCTGGGCGACGACGGCTGGGCGCTCGAGTGGCGGTCCACCCTGCACGCCTCGCACGGCCCGCTGGAGATCCGCTCCCCCGCCACGAACGGGCGGCCCGGCGCGGGGTACGGCGGCGTCTTCTGGCGCGCGCCGATCGCGCAGCGCACCGTCGTGCTGTCCGAGGGCGGCGAGGGCGAGGAGCACGCGCACGGCAGCGCGTCGCCGTGGGTCGCGTTCGTGCAGCAGCACCACGACCCGTACGCCGAGGACCGCTCGACGACGCTGCTGATCGCGCAGACCTCGCCGCCGCGGCACTGGTTCCTGCGCGCCGCCGAGTACCCGGGCGCGGGGCCCGCGCTGGCCTGGGACACCCCGCTGCGGGTGCCCGCGGGCGGCACCGTCGAGACCGGGATCGTGGCCGCCCTCGTGGACCGCGCGCTCGACCTCGACGAGGCGACCGCCCTCGCCGCCACGCTGCGCTGACGCACCGCGGCAACCACGCCCGGCCGGTCCCCGGCCGGGCCACGACGACACCCCAGGAATGGTGGACGATGACGTACCCGACCTCCGACGGCCTCGTCCCGCAGATCGCGGTGGTCGGGCTGCACGGCCACGGCGCCTCGCACGTGCGCCGCGTGCTCGAGCTGCAGCGCGCCGGCGGGGCGCGGCTCGCCGCCGTCGTCGACCCGCGCGAGCCCGGCCCGGGGCACGAGGCGCACGACGCCGGCGCGCCCTGGTTCCCGACGTTCGGCGACCTGCTGTCCACGCCGTCGGTCCGCGTGGACGTGGTGGTGCTGAGCACGCCCATCCCGACGCACCTGCCGCTGGCCCGGGCCGCCATGGAGGCGGGCATCGACGTGCTGCTGGAGAAGCCGACGGCGGCGTCGCTCGCCGAGCACACCGAGCTCGTCGCCGTGACCGAGCGCACGGGCCGCCGCTGCCAGGTGGGGTTCCAGACGTTCGGCTCGCACGCCCTGTCCGCCGCGGCGGGCGTCCTCGCGCGCGGCGAGATCGGTGACGTCGTCGGCCTCGGCGCCGTCGGCACCTGGGTGCGCACGGTGTCGTACTGGCGTCGCGCCGCCTGGGCCGGGCGGCGTCGGCTGGACGGGCGGGACGTCGTCGACGGCGTCGTGACCAACCCCCTGGCCCACGCCGTCGCGACGGCGCTGCGCCTGGGCGGGGCGACGACCGCGCAGGACGTCACCTGGGTGGACACCGACCTGTACCGCGCCAACCCGATCGAGGCCGACGACACGTCGTCGGTCCGCGTGCAGGACGCGCACGGGCGGCGCTACGGCTTCGGGCTCACGCTCTGCGCGCCCGAGCGCTCCCCCGCGCGCGTGGTCGTGCACGGCACGCGCGGCGACCTCGCGCTCGAGTACGAGCACGACCGCCTCCTGCTGCGCACCGACGCCGCCCAGATGGACAAGACGTACGGGCGCACGTCCCTGCTCGACGACCTCCTGGCCGCCCGCGCCGACGAGTCCCGCGCACTGCTGTGCGACGTCCGCGACACCGGCGCGTTCATGCGCGTCCTCGAAGCCGTCCGCACGAGCGCCGACCCCACCCCGATCGCCGCCGAGCACGTCCTGTGGCGCGGCGAGGGCGCCGACCGCCGGCCCGTGGTGGCCGACGTCGAGCGCTGGTGCGCCGAGGTGGCGCGCACCCAGCGCACGTTCGCCGAGCTCGGCGCCCCCTGGGCCTCCTGAGCCACCCGCGCCGAGATCGAGGCCTCCGGGGCGAGGTCGACCTTCGGTAGGTCGACCCCGCGACGGACACCTCGATCTCGGCGGGCCTACAGCTCGATGGGCCTACAGATCGATGCCGAGGCCCAGGTCGTCGAGGCGCACGGGGTCGCCCGTGGCGAGCGAGCGGTTGCCGGCGTAGCCGATGCCGGACGCGCGGAGCCCGTCGCGGAAGCCGGCGGCACGGCCCAGCGGGTCTGCCTCGGCGCGGCCGCGGAAGACGTCGGAGAGCAGCAGCGCGTCGCCGCCGCCGTGGCCGCCCGCGCCGACGGCGACGATGGGCCGCTCCTCCGCGCGCTCCCAGTGCTTCTGCACGACGAGCCGCTCGCCCTCGGGACGCACGGTGTCCTCGCCGAAGGTGGCGGTGAAGCTCGGGTCCACGGTCGCCTTGCCGTCGGCGCCTAAGACGACGGAACCGCGCTCGACCACCTCGAGCTCCGCGCGCCCGCGCGACCCGTTGACCACGACGCGGTACCCCTCCCAGGGGGCGCTGGCGGTGAGCGAGTAGGTGAGCACCGGGCCGCCGGCGTACTCGACGACGAGGCCCAGCGTGTCCTCGGTGGTGATGCCCGGGTCGAAGACGCCGCGGTCGCGGCGGTAGCCGTCGACGGCCTGCGCCTCGGGGCCGTACAGCTCGGCGAGGTACGGGTCGGCGGAGACGTCGATGCGCCACGGGTCCACGCCCTGCTCGGCCAGGGCCCGCTCCCCCGCCGTCGGCTCGTAGCCGACCGCGTGCGCGGCGTCGTCGCCGTAGAACCGGCGACCGCCGCTGGCGAACACCCGCTGCGGCACGGCGTCGATCCACCAGTTGACGAGGTCGAAGTGGTGGCTGGACTTGTGCACCAGCAGGCCGCCGTTGTTGACCTTCTCGCGGTGCCAGCGGCGGAAGTAGTCGGCGCCGTGCACGGTGTCGAGGGCCCAGTCGAAGTGGACGCTCAGCACCTGCCCGATCTCGCCGGACGCGATGACCTCGCGCAGCGCGGAGTTCCGGGGCGAGTAGCGGTAGTTGAACGTCATCGTGAGGTCGCGGCCCGTCTCGGCGACGGCGTCGGCGATCTGGCGCGCCTCGTCCTCGGTGGCCGCGATCGGCTTCTCGACGACGACGTCGACGCCGGCCCGCAGGGCGCGGGAGACCAGGTCGGCGTGCGTCCGGTCGACGGAGGTGACGATGAGCCGGTCCACCCGCTGCTCGTCGAGCGCCTTCTCGAGGTCGTCCGGGTGGTAGAGGGGTCGCTCGCCGCCGACGGCGGTCGCGACCTTCGCCTCGTGCACCGCGGCGCGCACCGGGTTGGGCTCGACCCACGCGACGATCTCGCCGTCGTCGGCGTGGTCCCCGATCAGCGCGTTCACGTACATGCCGGCGCGGTGCCCGGTGCCGGCGACGGCGTACCGCCGACGGTCCTGACCGGTCGGGGCGGCGGGGGCGGAGGGCATCATCGATCTCCTTGCAGTCGCCGGGGCGACGTCGGGTAAGCGGTTTCCTGCAGCCTACCGGAGCACTGTCGCCCGCCACACCCCCGGCGAGCACGCGATCGAGCGTGCTGGCTTGCTCCTCGACGGGGCCGTTAGAGGAGCAAGCCAGCACGCTCGTTGCGATGCCGGGGCGTGACGGGCGACGGGGCGGAGCGGCCTACTTCGAGGGCGTGATGACGACCTGGCCGGCCCAGGTGAAGCCGCCGCCGAAGCCGAAGAGGAGCGCGGGGGTGCCGGCGGGGATCTTGCCCGCGTGCCACCACTTGGACAGGCCCAGCGGGATCGAGGCGGCGGACGTGTTGCCCGACTCGGTGATGTCCGCGACGACCACGCGGTCCTCGAGGCCCAGCGCCTTGGCGAGCGGCTCGATGATGCGCAGGTTGGCCTGGTGGGCCACCAGGACGCCGATGTCGTCGAGCGTGAGGCCGGACGCGTCGACCACCCGGCGGGCACGGTCGGCGGCGCGGGTGATGGCCCACTTGAAGACGGCGCGGCCGTCCTGGGCGAACTTCTCGGTGGGCACCTCGATGCGCACGGCGGGCGTGAGCTCGGGCTCGGAGCCCCACACGACCGGCCCGACGGCGGGGGCGTCCGCGGCCTGCAGCACGACGGCGCCCGCGCCGTCTGCGGTGAGGATGCAGGTGCTGCGGTCGGTCCAGTCGGTCACGGACGTGAGCTTCTCCGCCCCGACGACGACGGCCGTGCGCGCGGACCCGCCGCGGATGGCCTGGTCGGCGAGGCCGACGGCGTACGCGAACCCGGAGCAGGCCGTGTTCACGTCGATGACGCCGGGGCCGACGACGTTGCGCAGGTCGGGCTCGTCCTCGCCCTCGGGCGTGCTGGCGCCGGGCTGCACGCCCGTGCGCAGCGCGTAGGCGACGCGGCCCGCGGTGTTGGGCGAGCGGTCCACCGCGGTGGTGGTCGCGACGATCACGAGGTCGACGTCCGTGCCGGCGACGCCCGCGTCCTCCAGCGCGTGCCGGGCGGCGGCGGTGGCCATGTCGGCGACGGTGACGTCGTCGGCCGCGACGTGCCTGGTGACGATGCCGGTGCGCGAGCGGATCCACTCGTCGTTGGTCTCGACGAGCTGCGCGATGTCGTCGTTGGTCATGACCTTCTCGGGCTGGTGGTGCCCGAGACCGACGATGCGGGATCCTGCGGCGCCCGTCGGCAGCGTCAGGGCGGGTGCGGTGGACTCACTCATGGGAGCGATCATCCCACCAGCCCGTGGGGCGCCCGCCACCCGCCCGGCCTCCGGACCGGGGCCCGCCGGTCCCTCTCGGGCCGGCGGACGGTCAGGGACGCTCGGCCAGCCCGAACGGCACCGTGAGCAACACGCGGCCGACCTGCAGGTGGAACCGCGTGCGGCCGCGCTTGACCAGCGCGCCCACCACGCCGTCGTACCGCCCCGGGGCGACCACGCGCAGCTCCTCCCCCATGCGCACGGTCGCGGGGTCGACCCCCGGCCGGGGGTCCCTCGCGCCCGCCGCGGACGAGCCGGGAGCGACGGGAGGCGACCCGCCGCCGTCCGACGGCGCGGCCGCGCCGAGCCCCGGGACCGGGCGACCGCGGTAGGTCCACGACAGCACGTACCGCCGGTCGAAGACGGGCGAGCAGAGGCCGCACGCCTGGGGGCGCTGCGGCCGGCGGAAGCGGGTCACGCGGTGCCCGGCGGGGCACCGGCCCACCCAGTCGCCCTCGACCTCCGGGCTCCCGTCGCGCACGAGCCGGCGCCCCGAGGAGCCGATCCGCCGCGCCGTGGCCCGCCAGGCGGCGTCGTGCCCGTGCCGCGCGCCGACCAGCGCGTGCGCGATCTCGTGCAGCACCACCTCGCGCACGTCGGCCTCGTCGTACAGCGCGGTGAGCGGGCCCGACACGCTGATCTCACGGACGTCGTGCCGGCACTGCCCGGCGCGGCGCCGCGCCCGGTCGAACCGGAACGACCAGCCGGACAGGCCGTGCTCAGTCATCAGCCCGCGCGCCAGGCTCGCCGCCGCCTCCCGCTCCACTCCGCACCCTCCCCTCCCGTGACCGCCGTCGCCGACCGCCGTCGACGATCGAACGGCCCGTCGTCCGCCGTGCCGCATGCGTCGAGAGCGGCGCACAGAGCATCGCACCTCGAGTCGCCCCGGAGTCGGTCAGTCGCGGGCGGGTGGTGGCGACGGGAGCACCCGTGCCACCGCTGGAGACCGAGGCACGCGAGGAGCGCGACTGGGCCAGGGGGGATCGTCACCACCGTGGTCCGGAAGAGCAGGAGCATGATCCACGCGCCGACACCGGTCCACCGCATACGCTGGTGTGATGCAGGGTGCTGGGAACGGCCTCGACACCTGGGCGCCGAGTTGGCGCGCCTCGTCGCGTGCGCGGTAGCGCGGCGGACGACGTCGACCGGCGCGGGGCGTCCCGCGTCAGCGTGGTCGTCACCTCCCACGACCAGGGCGAGCTCGTCGCCGAGGCCGTGGCCTCCGCGCAGCGGCAGACGACGGCGCCCGAGACGATCATCGTGGTCGACGACGGATCGACCGACGCCGCGTCGCTCGACGTCGTGGACCGGCTCTCGAGGACCGGCGGCGTGGTGGTGCACCGGCAGGCCAACGCGGGGGTCAGCGCCGCGCGCAACGCCGGCTTCGCCCTCGCCACCACCCCGCTGGTGGCCGTGCTGGACGGGGACGACCGCTTCGAGCCCACCTACCTCGAGCGCACGACCGCGGTGCTCGACGCCCGCCCCGACGTCCTCGCCGCGTCGTCCTGGCTGCGCGCGCGCGGCGTCCTCGACGCCGTGGTCCGCCCCGGCGGCGGGGTCGCCGCCGACTTCCTGCACCGCAACGCGTGCCCCGCCGAGGCGGTGGTCCGCAAGGACGCGTGGGAGCGCTGCGGCGGCTACGACGAGGCGATGCGGCACGGGTTCGAGGACTGGGACTTCTTCCTCGGCATGCTCGGCCACGGCGGGCGGATCGAGATCGTGCCGGAGCCCCTGCTCCTCTACCGCACCACCCCGGTCTCGTCGAACGTCCGCTCGATGGACCGCCGCATCGAGCTCTACGGCCGGATCGTCGACAAGCACCGGCCGCTGTTCGAGGCGCACCTGCGCGAGACGCTCCTCGCCCTCGAGCTGCGCTCCACCGAGCGGCAGGCCCGATGGGAGGACGCGGTCGCCGCCGACCCGGACGCCCCGCTCCCCGACCCGACCTTCGGCGACGGCGGGATGGCCTCCGCCGTCCGGGTGCGATCACGACGCAGCGCGCCGCCACCCCGGTGAGAAGGCGACGACGAGCCGCGCTCCGAGCCGACGGGCCCTGCTGGCGGCCGGCGGCGGGGCGAGGTCAGACGCCGGCCTCGCGGGAGAAGCCCTCGATGTGCGCCTTCACGGCGGCGGAGGCGGCCACGCCGTCGCCCGCCGCGACGGCGTCGAGCACGGCGCGGTGCTCGGTGCGCAGCCGGGCGGCGGTGCGCGGCCAGGACGGCAGGCGCTCGATGCCGACCGCGACGTAGCCGCCGATCGCGCCGCGCAGCCCGGTCATCACGGCCTCGACGAGCACGTTGCCCGCGAGGCGCACGAACTCGAGGTGGAAGGCCTGGTCGAGCTCGAGGAACTCGGCGGCGGGGACGTCGTCGTCCTCCATCCGCGCCAGGAGCCGGCGCGCCTCCTCCAGGTGGGCGGCGGCGCCGGGCGCGTGGTCGATCACCCGCTCCGCGGCCTGCGCCACGGCCCACGACTCGAGCAGCACGCGCGTGGCCACGACGTCCCGCACCGGCAGCGTGCCGGTGGCCACGTGCAGGCGGACGGCGGCACCCAGGCCGGCCGCGGGGCGGTCGATGACGACGGCGCCGGCGTTCGGCCCGGAGCCGACCCCGGGCCGGACGATGCCGAGCGCGTCGAGGACCCGGATCGCCTCGCGCACGGACGGCCGGGAGACGCCGAGGTCCTCCGCGAGCGCCCGCTCGCCGGGCAGCCGCTCGCCGAGGCCCCAGCGGCCGGCGGCGATGCCTTCCTCGAGGTAGGCGAGGACTCGTTCGTGGGTGCGCACGGGCTCAGCGTAACGACCCCCCGACGCAATGGTCAGACCACATCGGCTACAGTGGCCGCTCGGCGCCGGCTTCCGTGCGTCGTCGCACCGCCCGGGCCATGCTGACCATGCAGGCCGTTCGCCGGACCGACCGCCGCACCGCAGCGGCGCCGAAGGAGTTCCGAGGAGTCGTATGCGCATCGCCCTCGCCGCCACCTGTCTCGCCGACACCCTGTTCCCCGGAGCCCCGAGCGCGACCGTGCGCCTGCTGGAGCGGCTCGGCCACGAGGTCGTGTTCCCCGCCGACCAGGCGTGCTGCGGGCAGATGCACGTCAACACCGGCTACTTCCGCGAGGCGGTCCCGGTGATCCGCAACCACGTGGAGACGTTCGCGCCGGTGGCGGACGGCGAGTGGGACGCCGTCGTCATCCCGTCCGGGTCGTGCACCGGGTCGGTGCGCCACCAGCAGGCGATGGTCTGCCGCCGCGCCGGCCTCGACGACCTCGCCGCGACGGCCGAGGCGGTCTCGGCGAAGACGTACGAGCTGTCGGAGCTGCTGGTCGACGTGCTCGGCGTCACCGACGTCGGCGCCTGGTTCCCGCACCGCGTCACCTACCACCCCACCTGCCACTCGCTGCGCATGCTGCACGTGGGCGACAAGCCGCTGCAGCTGCTGCGGGCCGTGGCGGGGATCGACCTCGTGGAGCTGCCCGCCGCGGACACCTGCTGCGGGTTCGGCGGCACGTTCGCGCTGAAGAACGCGGACACGTCGGCCGCCATGCTCGCCGACAAGACCGCCCACGTGCGCGGCACGGGCGCCGAGGTGCTCACCGCGGGCGACATGTCGTGCCTCATGCACATCGGCGGCGGGCTCTCCCGGCAGGGCACCGGCGTCCGGGCGCTGCACCTGGCGGAGGTGCTCGCCTCGACGCGCGAGGAGCCCACCCCCCTGCCCGACACGACGTTCACGCGCCCGGGGCGGACGGAGCGGACGGGGGCCGCGCGATGAGCGAGACGTTCCTCGGGCTGCCCCGGCCGCGGCGCCGCCCCACCGAGGCGGAGGAGCCGTTCGGCCCCGTCCCCCACCCGAAGGAGCCGCTGCGCTGGGGCCAGGACTTCCCCGCCGCGGCGAAGCAGACGCTCGCGAACGACCAGCTGCGCCGCAACCTCGGCCACGCGACGCAGGTGATCCGCGCCAAGCGGGCCGCCGTCGTCGGCGAGGTGCCCGACTGGGAGGCCCTGCGCGACGCCGGCTCGGCGCTCAAGCAGCAGGTGATGGCGCAGCTCCCCGAGCTGCTGGCCACGCTGGAGGAGAACGTCGTCGCGCGCGGCGGCGTCGTGCACTGGGCGCGCGACGCGGCCGAGGCCAACCGGATCGTGGCCGACATCGCGAAGGCCAAGGGCGCCGACGAGGTGGTCAAGGTCAAGTCCATGGCCACCCAGGAGATCGGCCTCAACGAGGCGCTCGCCGACGAGGGCATCGCCGCGATCGAGACCGACCTGGCCGAGCTCATCGTCCAGCTCGCCGACGACATGCCGTCGCACATCCTGGTCCCCGCGATCCACCGCAACCGCTCGGAGATCCGCGACATCTTCCTCGCCCGCATGGGCGACGCGCCGCCCGACCTCTCGGACGTGCCGCGCGAGCTCGCGATGGCGGCCCGCGCGCACCTGCGGCGCAAGTTCCTCTCCGCCAAGGTCGCCGTGAGCGGCGCCAACTTCGCCGTCGCGGACACGGGCACGCTCGCCGTCGTCGAGTCCGAGGGCAACGGGCGCATGTGCCTCACGCTGCCCGAGACGCTGGTGACGGTCATGGGGATCGAGAAGCTGGTGCCCACGTTCGACGACCTCGAGGTGTTCCTGCAGCTGCTCCCCCGCTCCTCGACCGGCGAGCGGATGAACCCGTACACGTCGCTGTGGACGGGCGTCACGCCCGGGGACGGGCCGCAGGAGTTCCACCTGGTGCTGCTCGACAACGGCCGCACCGACGTGCTCGCCGACGAGGTGGGCCGCTCCGCCCTGCACTGCATCCGCTGCTCCGCGTGCCTCAACGTGTGCCCCGTCTACGAGCGGGTGGGCGGCCACGCCTACGGCTCCGTGTACCCCGGGCCGATCGGCGCCATCCTCACCCCGCAGCTCACGGCGGCGACCGGCGGGGTGTCCGGGCACCACGACCCGAACGCCTCCCTGCCGTACGCGTCGTCGCTGTGCGGCGCCTGCTACGAGGTGTGCCCGGTGAAGATCGACATCCCGTCGATCCTCGTCGACCTGCGCGCCCGCGAGGTCGACGCCGACCGCTCGGCGCGCGCCGTCGACCCGTGGCGCACGGCCATGAAGGCCGCGTCGTGGGTCATGGCCGACGGCGACCGGTTCGCCCGCGCCGGCCGCGCCGCCACGCTGGGCAGCGGCCTCGGTGGCCGCGACCACGCCGTCTCCGTAGCGCCGCCGCCCGCGTCCGCGTGGACCAGGTCGCGCGACCTGCCCGCCCCGCCGCGGCAGACGTTCCGCCAGTGGTGGGCGGAGCACGACCCGACGCAGCAGTCGGCCGAGCAGGCCACGCCGGAGCGCGAGGAGGAGCGATGAGCGACGCGAGGACCGAGGTGCTCGCCCGCGTGCGGGCGGCGCTGGGCCAGCCCGGGACGGGTACGACGCCGGCGGGAAAGGTCGGCACCGCGCCCCGGCCGGAGCCCGTGCCGCGCGCCTACCGCGCCGCCGGGGAGCACGCCGTCGGCTCGGCCGAGGTGCTCGAGCAGCTCGTCGACCGGCTCGTGGACTACAAGGCCCACGTCCACGAGGTCACCGCCGCGGACGTCCCCGCCACCGTCGCCACCCTGGTCACCGGGCTGTCCGGACCTGACGGCGCGCCGCGGGTCGTGGCGCCGGACGGGCTGGACGACGCGTGGCTGGCGGCGCTGCCGGCGGGCACGGAGGTCGTGCGCGACTCCCGGGAGCACCCGCTGGCCGCGACGGACCTGGACGCCGTCGCCGCGGTCGTCACGGCCGCCCGGGTGGCGATCTCGGAGACGGGCACGATCGTGCTCGACGGCGAGCCCGACCAGGGGCGGCGCGCGATCTCGCTCGTGCCCGACGTGCACCTGTGCGTGGTGCGGGCGGACCAGGCGGCGCAGACCGTGCCCGAGGCCGTGCGCCTGCTCGGCGCGCACCCCGACCGGCCGCTCACCTGGATCTCCGGGCCCAGCGCGACGTCGGACATCGAGCTGGACCGCGTGGAGGGCGTGCACGGCCCGCGGACCCTGCACGTCCTCCTGGTCGCCGGCTGAGCTCAGGGCGTGTCGCCCACGGCGTCGACCACCCCGGACTCCAGCAGGGCCCATCCGGACGGCTCGGGCGCGCCGGGGTGGTCGGAACGTGTCCCCAGGACCTCGTCCGTCTCCGGATCGATGATGATGTCGGTGCGAGCACCGCCGGCGCTCGTCAGCCCCACCCCGACCCCGGTGCGTCCCGCGACGTCCGTCGTCTCCCCCGACCCGGTGACCCCGGGGATCTGCGCGACGGCGCCGAGCAGCCCGGCCACGATCTCCGGTGGCATCCCGCCGTCCTCGAGCAGCCCGACGATCTCGTCGAACACGGCCTGGTCCGGGTGGTCCGCCGGGCGACCCTCCGTCTCCTCGTACGGCTCGACGGTGTCGCGAAGGAACGCGAGCATGGTGTCGGCGTCACCGTCGGTCGGCATGCCGGGCGGGAACGCCGGGATGTCCGCGCAGGCGTCCCACGTCCCGTCGCAGGGCTCCAGCGGCGACTCCCACGGGCCGCCCTCGGGGTTCCACGGGTCCTGACCCGGCTCCGTCACTCCCCGGACGAGGCCCGCGTGCTCGGCATCGACGGACTTCCAGGACTCCCTGGTCCGGGTCACCACCGCCAGCACGTAGTCGCCGTCCGGCCCCTCGCCCTCCTCGGTGGCCCGTTGGATGCCCCGCGAGTAGACGAGCTGGTCCGGGCGCGGGTCCCACGGCGTCTCCTCCGCGGCCTTCGCGGCCGCCGACTCGAGGATCTCCACCGCCTCAGCGCTCGCGACCGGTTCGTCGCCGACCGTGGGCACGATCGCGATCGCCCCCGCCGTGACGGCCGCGATCCCCGCCGCGAGCGCCACGCGCCGACCGACCCGGCGCCCGGGCCGCCAGGCATCCGGCCCGCGGCGGCCGGCCGGTCGGCGCCCGTTGCCGCCGACCAGGCGCGACGCCCGGGCCGGTCCGGCCGTCGACGGCGTGACGCGTGCCGTCCGGTCCTCCGCCGCGAGCTCGTCCAGGACACGGCGGCGCAGAGCGGTCGGGGGCTCGGCGGTCGGCGGGTCGAGCAGCGTGCCCGTCTGCCGGAGCATGGTCATCTCGTCCATCAGTCCTCCTCGTTCCAGCCGCGGGCGCGCAGCGTCGCGCGCACCGTGCGGCGGGCGCGGTGCAGGCGTGAGCGCACCGTGCCGATCTTGAGCTCGAGCGTCCCGGCGATCTGCTCGTAGGTGAGGTCGCCCCAGGCGGCGAGCAGAAGCACGTCGCGGTCGCCCGGGGAGAGTGCGGCGAGCGCCTCCGCCAGCACGGGGGCCGCCGCCCGCGCGCTGACCGCGTCCGCCACGGCGTCGGCCATCCCGTCGTCGGCGGGGGTCACCCCGGACCGTGCGAGCGCCCGGAGGCGGGCGGCCTCTGCCCGGTGCCAGCGCGCGATCTCCTTGGTCGCGATCCCGAACAGCCAGGGCCGCGCGTCGGGCCGGGTCAGGTCGTACGACTCGCGCCGGCGGAAGGCGGCGACGAACGTGTCGGCCACGACGTCCTCGGCATGCTCGGGGCCCACCCGCCGGTACGCGTACCGGTAGAGCTGCCGCGAGTACCGGCCGTAGAGGGCCGCGAAGTGCTCCGGTTCGTCGATCGACGCGACGACGATCGCGGCGTCCCCGGCCGCGGGCGGAGGGATCTGGGTCATCGCTGCCACGGTGACCCTCCTCGTCGCGGACATGGTCTCCTCATCACAGCCTCCATCGGTGCCGGCGTGCCTGTCCCCCTGTATCTCCCCTCGCCGCCGATCGAGTTCACGGCGGGGCGACGCCCGCGGCATCACCGGTCGTCGGCGCGGTGCCCGTCCCGGCCAGGATCCCGGCACGGATGTCCGCCACAATGGTGTCCCGTGACCGACCGCGAGCCCCCGACGTCCGACGCCCTCTTCGAGGTCCCACCGGGCGCGCGCCGGCCCGCCCGGCGGATCGTGCTGCTCACCGGGCCGTCGGGGTCGGGCAAGACGGCCCTCACGCGGCGGCTCGGCCTCCCGGTGGTCAACCTCGACGACTTCTACCGCGACGTCGACCACCCGGGGATGCCGATGCGGTACGGGATCGTCGACTGGGACGACCCGCGCAGCTGGGACTCCGAGGCCGCGCTCGACGCGCTCCGCGACGTCGTCCGCACGGGCCGCACCGAGGTGCCGGTCTACGACATCCCGACGTCGCGCCGCACCGGCGGGACCGTCCTCGAGGCGGGCGACGCCCGCGTCGTCGTCGCCGAGGGGATCTTCGCGGCCGAGCTGGTCGCGGCCTGCCGGCGCGAGGGCATCCTCGCCGACGCGATCTGCCTCGCCCGGCCGCGCGTGATGACGTTCTGGTTCCGCTTCCTCCGCGACGTCGCCGAGTCGCGCAAGCCGGTGCCGACCCTCGTGCGGCGCGGCTGGGGCCTGATGCGCGCGGAGCCCGCCCTCGTGCGCCGCTGGGTGGAGCTGGGCTGCCGCCCCGTGGCGCCCGCGCAGGCCGAGCGCGACATCCGCGCCCTCCTGGCCCGCTGAATTCCTTCGGCGGCGACCGGGTCGACGCCTACGGTGGGCGCATGGCAACGGTGCGGAAGTTCCAGGTCACCTTCGACTGCGCGGACCCGGAGCGCGTCGCCCGCTTCTGGTGCGAGGTGCTGGGGTACGAGATGCCCGACGGCGTCACCTCGGTCGCGGTCGACCCGACGGGCGTGGGCCCGCGCCTGTACTTCCAGCGCGTCCCCGAGGGCAAGGTCGTCAAGAACCGCGTGCACCTGGACGTGCGCGTGGGCACCGGCCTGGTAGGCGACGAGCGCCTCGCCGCCCTGCGGGCCGAGCAGGCGCGCCTCGAGCCGCTGGGCGCCGTCCACCTGTGGACGCAGCTCGCCGACGGCGAGGAGGAGTCCTGCATCACCATGCAGGACGTCGAGGGCAACGAGTTCTGCCTCGACTGAGGCCACCCCGCCGGGGTGTCAGACCAGGAACCCGAAGGACGCCCAGCGGAGCAGCGCCCACGCGACGATGACGACGGACGCCGCGACGACCCACGGGCGGCGCCACCCGGCGAGCCCGGTCGCGGCCGCGCCCACCAGGGCGACCGGCAGGAGGTAGAGCACCGCGATCGCGCTGATCGCCAGCGCCGCGGCGAAGGCCGGTGTCACGCCGTCGCCCGACCCGCGCGACCTCCTGTCGAGGACCTCGCGTTCGCCACCGCCGGCTTCGTACGCCATCGTCGTCCCTCTTCCTGTCGCCACCCCGGGCACGTCGTCGTGCCGCGGCCGCGATCCTCGGGATCTCCGGGCAGCCCGGAAAGGACCGTCTCGCGCGATCGACCGGGCGCACCCGGTCGGCGCGTCACCGGACCGGCGCTAGGCGCCGGGCAGCGGCTCGTCGAGCAGCGCCAGGAGCCGGGTGGTGGTCCGCCAGGAGCGCACGGTCATCTGCCGGAACACGGGCATGCCCATGAGCCGCTGGATGCGGGTCCGCCGGGCCTGCGCCGCGACCCGGGAGAAGTAGACCGCCCCCGGGCCGGGCGCGACGGCGTCGACGCCGTCGCGCAGCTCGGGCATCGCGTCGAGCACCTCGCGCGCGGTGAGCGGCGCCTTGAGGAAGAAGACCTCGCTGCGCAGCGCGTCCGAGCCGTGGTCCGGCGGCGCGGCGGCGACGGTGGCGGCCAGCTCGTCGCGCGAGCGGACCAGCGTCGGGACGGCGAAGCCGAACCGGTCCGCGAGCGCCGCCTCGATCGTGCCCTCCAGGTCGGGGCCGCTCGCCGGGTCCGCCGCGAGCAGCACGTTGCCGCTCTGCTGCACGGTCCGCGCGGCGCCGAGGCCGGCGTCCGCGAGGCACGCGGCGAGGTCGGGCATCGCGACGGCGTGCCGGCCGCCCACGTTGATGCCGCGCAGCAGCGCGACCGTCGTGGGCAGGGGCTCGCCGACCATGGGTCCACCGTGCCACCGAACGCCGACATCGGGCCCGCGAAGTGTCATGCGAACGTCACACGGCGGTCATCCGCAGCACATGATCGGCGGTCACGCTGGGGCGCAGGAGGTGGTCTCTATGGCTGAGCAGACGACCGATCGCGGGGCTCTTCGAGTCCTCTCCCTCTACGAGGGGTTCTTCAGCGGCGGCGCGCGCGTGCTGCACTCGTCGGTGGTGGCCGGCCTGCACGGCCAGGGCCGCCAGCGGCACGCCGTGCTGAGCATCCACGACGACGTGCGGCGCGAGGGGGCGCGGCAGCGCATGGTCGACGACCCCCGCTACCGGCAGCTCACGGCCGCCGGCGTGCGGGTGACGTCGCTCGGCCGGTCCACGGAGGTGCCGCACGACCCGGAGGCCGTCTCCGACGCGGAGGCCGAGGTCCTCGCCCGCGCGCTGGGCGACACCGACGTCGTGCTGTCGCTGAAGGAGCAGCCGCTGCGGCTCCTCTCCCGGCGCGACCTGCTGCCCGACCGCCCGGTGGTCGCGTGCCTGCACCGGTCCGACCCGCAGAACCAGGGCTCCGGGCTCGGCCACCTGCTGCGCGCGGCCGACGACGGGCGGCTCGCCGCGGTCGTGTGCTGCGCGGAGTCGACCCGCGCCGCCTACGAGGCCGCGGGCGTCCCCGCGCACCTGCTGCGCGTCATCCCGAACGGCGTCGACCTCACCCGCTTCCGCCCCGTGCCGGCGGCACGCCGACTGGCGCTGCGCGGCGCGCACCGGCTCCCCGCCGACGGCGTGGTCGTCACGTACGCGGCCCGCTACGACGCGATGAAGAACCCGGGCCTGTTCCTGGCGGCGGCCCGCGAGCTGCTCGGCCGCGACGCCGGCGCGCACGTGGTGCTGTGCGGCGCGGGGATGAGCCCCGCGAACCCGGACCTGGGCGCCGACCTCGTGCTGGCCTTCGCCGACCGGCCCGACCTCCTCGCGCGCGTGCACCTGCTGGGCGTGCGGCACGACATGGAGCGGGTGCTCGCCGCGTCGGACGTCGTGGCGCTCACGTCCGCGTTCGGCGAGGCCGCCCCGCTGTGCCTGATCGAGGGCGCGATGTGCGGCGCGGTCCCCGTGACGACGCCCGTGGGCGACAGCGCGCGGATCGTGGACGGCATCGGCCTGGTGACCGGCTTCGACCCGGCGGAGATCGCGGCCGCCTGGCTCGAGGCCGCCGCCCGCCGCGACGCGCTGACCGCGGCGCTGGTCACCGCACGCCCCCGGTTCAGCCACGTGCGGATGCTGTCCGCGTACGCCGCCACGGTCGAGCGCGCCCACCGCGGGCTCGGCCTGACGCTCGCCCGGGGCTGACCTCGCGACGGCCGCGGCCTACGCGACGTCGGGTCGCGTCATCAGCGGCGCGGTCACGTGCCGCGCCAGGTCGGGGCCCGTCAGGGGCACGAGGTTCCACGTCGCGACGGCCGTGCCCCCGTCGGCATCGACCGCCACGCGCACCCGGTGCGGCGTCGTGATCACGACGACGTCGGCGACGAACACCCTGCCCTGCCAGGCGCCGCGCGCGACGACGGGACGCCCGAGCGGCGCGCTCTCCCGCCACCGCGCGGGCCCGGCCTCGACGTCGAGGCCCGGACCGAGGCGCAGGAGCCAGCCGTCGCCGTCGGGCTCGACGGTCACGACCGTCCCGTCCGCCAGCGCGGAGCCGTCCGCGGACGCGTCGACGGTCGCGGTCACCCTCTCTCGCGCGCCGGCCGACCCCGTCAGGGGGGCCAGGGCGAGCCCCCGCAGCCGCTCGGCGAGGGCCGCGTCGGCGGCCGGGTCGCCGCCGTCGTCCATCGCGAGGTCGTCCAGCCCGGGCAGGAGGCACTCCCAGAGCGGCCCGAGCAGCGTCTCGCCGCCGCCGGACAGCGCGGCCGTCACGGCGACCACGAGGTCGTGGGACGGCACGACGACGCAGCTCTGCCCGAACGAGCCCTCCCCCCGGAACCCGTGCCGCGACCTCCAGAACTGGTACCCGTACCCGCGCAGCACGTCGGGGTTCTCCGACCAGCCCTCGACCTGCACCGTGGGGACGTGCCACGCCGTGGCGGTCTCGACCCATTCGCGCGGCACGAGCTGCCGGTCGCCCCACCGCCCGCCTTGCCGCAGCAGCTCGCCGAACGCGGCCACCGCCTCGGTCGTGAGGTGGAGGCCGTGGAAGCCGAAGGATGCGCCGCTCGCCACACGGTCCCACTCGGCGTGGCGGATGCCCATCGGGAAGAAGACCCGCTCGTCGAGCAGCTCGGGGAGGCCCTGCCCGGTGACCCGCTCCACCATGCGGGCCAGGACGTAGGTGGTGGCGTTGTCGTACCCGTGCGCCGTGCCCTCGGGGGCGGTGAACGGCACCCGTAGGAAGCCCCTCGTCAGGTCCCCCGGCTCGAGCTCCCACGCCTCCGAGAGGCTGTCGGTGCGGTGGCCGGTGGTCATCGACAGCAGGTGGTGGACGGTGAGACGGCGCCCCTGCGCGAGGACGTCCGCTGGGGCGTCGGCCGGGGCGCTCTCGGGCAGCACGTCGACCACCCGGTCGTCGAGGGAGAGCAGCCCGTCGGCCACCGCGAGCCCCACCGCGACGGCGGTGAACGACTTGGTCAGCGAGTACAGCAGGTGCGGCCGGTCCGCCGTGTACGGGGCCCACCAGCCCTCGGCGACGACGCGGCCGTGGCGCACGACCATCAGCGAGTGGCACTCGACCGACGCCGCCTCGAGCCGGTCGAGCAGCTCGATCACGGCGCGGGCGGGCACACCCTCCGCCGACGGGCTCGAGCGCGGCAGCAGCGGCGGTCCGGGATGCATGCGGGCACCGTACCGACGCCGCGCCACGGATTTTCGGAAGGCTCCGGGGCGATCAGCGCGTCGAGTCGCGCAGCCGCACCTCGAAGCCGACGTCGGTGACGGCGCCGCCGACGGCGTCGTCGACGGCGGCGCGGACGGCGAGGCTGCCCATGTCCTCCAGCGGGATGCGCACGGTGGACAGGGCGGGCACGTGGTCGCGCAGGGTGGGGACGTCGTCGAACCCGGCGACGCGGACGTCGCGCGGCACCTCGACGCCGAGCTCGCGGAGCCGGGCGATGAGGCCGATCGCCATGACGTCGGTGACGGCGAAGACGCACAGCGGCTCGCCGCCGGCGGGCTCGTCGCGGACCAGCTCGGCGACGTCGTCGCCGGCCGCGTAGCCGCCGTCGCGGGAGAACTCGGCGGTGAGCACCTCGGCGACGGTGCCGCCCCCGGCGCGCGCGGCGGCGGTGAACGCGTCGGTGCGCTCGCGCGACGTCACGACACGGGCGGGCCCGCCGAGCACCACGAAGCGCCGCTGCCCCTGGGCGAGCAGCGCCTCCGCGAGGGCGCGCGCCCCGGCGGCGTTCGGCGGGCGCACGACCGACCCGTCGCCCACCGGCTGGCCCACGATCACGGAGCGGCCGCCGGCGGCGACGAACGCGTCGAGCTCGGCGGCGAGGGCGGCGTCCTCGTCGGGCGTCCAGCGCGTGCCGGCGACGACGACGGCGTCCACGCGGTGCGCGGCGAACGCGGCGACGGCCTCGCGCTCGGCCTCGGGGTCGCGCCCCGTCGAGGCGAGCAGCACGAGCCGGCCGCGGTCGCGGGCGGCGTTCTGCGCCCCGGCGGCGATCGAGGAGAAGTAGGGGTCGGAGATGTCCTGCACCACGAGCCCGAGCAGGCCCGAGCGGGCCCGCGCCAGCGCCTGGGCCTGCGCGTTCACCACGTACCCCAGCTCGGAGGCGGCCGCCTGCACCCGGGCGACCAGCTCCGCGCCCGGCTGCCGCGCCGACCCGTTGAGCACCCGCGACGCCGTGGCGAGGGAGACCCCCGCGCGGTCCGCGACGTCCTGCAGCCTCGCTCGTCCCACGTGCTCCTCCTGGTCCGTCCGGGCGGGACGCCTTGACGCGCTCGCCGGACACACCTTACCGTGGTCGGGAAAGCGCATTCCTCTGCCGTCCGGCATAGGGTCCGTGCACCACCCCGGCGCCGCCGCGCCGACGACGAAGGAGTCCTGAGTGAGCACACCCACGCGCACCCTGCGCATCGCGATGAACGGCGTCACGGGCCGCATGGGCTACCGCCAGCACCTCGTGCGCTCGATCCTGCCGATCCGCGAGCAGGGCGGCGTCGAGCTGGCCGACGGCTCGCGCGTCCAGGTGGAGCCCGTGCTGGTGGGCCGCAACGAGTCCAGGCTCGCCGAGCTGGCCGCCCTGCACGGCGTGGACGAGTACACGACGGACCTCGACGGGATCATCGCCGACCCCGCCACGGACATCGTCTTCGACGCGTCCATGACCTCCCTGCGCGCCAAGACCCTCACCAAGGCGATGCAGGCCGGCAAGCACGTCTACACCGAGAAGCCGACCGCCGAGACGCTCGCCGAGGCCGTCGAGCTCGCCCGCCTGCGCGAGGAGACCGGCGTCACCGCCGGCGTCGTGCACGACAAGCTGTACCTGCCCGGCCTGGTCAAGCTGCGCCGCCTCGTCGACGAGGGCTTCTTCGGCCGCATCCTGTCGCTGCGCGGCGAGTTCGGCTACTGGGTGTTCGAGGGCGACCACCAGGCCGCGCAGCGCCCGTCGTGGAACTACCGCAAGGAGGACGGCGGCGGCATGACCACGGACATGTTCTGCCACTGGAACTACGTCCTCGAGGGCATCCTCGGCGCCGTCAAGACCGTCAACGCGCAGACCACCACCCACATCCCGACGCGCTGGGACGAGCAGGGCAAGGAGTACGCCGCCACCGCCGACGACGCCGCGTACGGCATCTTCGAGATCGAGACGCCCGGCGGCGACCCGGTGGTCGCGCAGATCAACTCCTCCTGGGCCGTGCGGGTCTACCGCGACGAGCTCGTGGAGTTCCAGATCGACGGTACGCACGGCTCCGCCGTCGCCGGCCTGCGCAAGTGCGTCGCCCAGCAGCGCGCGCACACCCCCAAGCCCGTGTGGAACCCGGACCTGCCCGTCACCGAGCCGTTCCGCGACCAGTGGCTCGAGGTCCCCGCGAACGCCGACCTCGACAACGGCTTCAAGCTGCAGTGGGAGGAGTTCCTGCGCGACGTCGTCGCGGGCCGCCCGCACCGCTTCGACCTGCTGTCCGCCGCGCGCGGCGTCCAGCTCGCGGAGCTGGGCCTGCGGTCGTCGGCCGAGGGCCGCCGCCTCGACGTCCCGGAGATCTCACTGTGACGGCCCCGACCCTCGACCCGACGCTCGCGCCGGAGCTGACGCCCAGCGGCGTCACCGTCCGCCTCCCCCGGTTCGACGCCGCGGGGCGCGCCACCGGCACCGAGGTGCGCGAGCTGCACGCGCCGGGCCCGTGGACGAAGCCCGTCGGGACGATCTCCTCGCGCCTCGCGTTCGCCGCGGCGCACGTCGTGCCGCAGGTCGGCGCGGAGAACGTGCCGGGCGCGCCCGCCGTCGTCGACTGGGACGCGACGCTCGCCTACCGGCACCGCATCTGGGAGCACGGCCTCGGCGTCGCCGACGCCATGGACACCGCGCAGCGCGGCATGGGCCTGGACTGGGCCGCGACGCAGGAGCTGGTGCGCCGGTCGTCGGCCGAGGCGGCGTCCGTCGGCGCGCGCATCGCGTGCGGCGCGGGCACCGACCAGCTCGACCCGGCGTCGGTCGAGCCCGGCGAGGCCGGCCTGGCCGCCGTCACCGACGCCTACCGCGAGCAGGTGCGCGTGGTGCAGGAGGCCGGCGCGCAGGTCATCGTCATGGCGTCGCGGGCCCTGGCCAAGGTCGCCCGCTCCCCCGAGGACTACGCCCGCGTCTACGACGCCGTTCTCGCGGAGGCCGACCGCCCGGTCGTGCTGCACTGGCTCGGCACCATGTTCGACCCCGCCCTCGCGGGCTACTGGGGGTCCGACGACGTCGAGTCCGCGACGCGGACGTTCCTCGACCTCATCACCGCCCACCAGGACACCGTCGACGGGGTCAAGGTGTCGCTGCTCGACGCGCAGCACGAGGTCGGGCTGCGCCGCGCACTGGCCGCCCTCGACGGCTCGCCCGTGCGCCTCTACACCGGCGACGACTTCAACTACCCGGAGCTGATCGCGGGCGACGGGCAGGGGCACTCCGACGCCCTGCTCGGCATCTTCGCGGCGATCTACCCGGCCGCGTCCACCGCGCTGCAGGCGTTCGACGCCGGTGCCGCGGGCGACCCGGACGGCGCGGCCCGCGGGCACGCGATCCTCGCGTCGACCGAGAAGCTGGGGCGGCACATCTTCGCGGCGCCGACCTACTACTACAAGACCGGCGTGGCGTTCCTGTCCTGGCTGAACGGCTTCCAGCCGGGCTTCCAGCTGGTCGGGGGCCTGCAGTCGGGCCGCTCGCTGGCGCACCTCGTGGAGCTGGCGCGCCTGGCCGACGGCTGCGGCATGCTCCTCGACCCGGCGCTGGCCGCCCGCCGCCTGGACGCGCTGCTCGTCACGAACGGGGTCACCGCATGACCGCCCCCGACCTGAGCCGCTGCTCGCTCAACACCGCCACGGTCAAGCACGCGACCCTCGCCGAGGCCGTCGACGCGGCCGCGGCGGCCGGCCTCGGGGCCGTGGGCCTGTGGCGCCACCAGGTGCAGGAGCACGGCGCCGACAAGGCGGCGCGGATCGTCACCGACGCCGGCCTGCGCGTGTCGTCCCTGTGCCGGGGCGGCTTCCTCACCGCCGCCCACGACGCCGGGATCGCGGCCGCGCTCGACGACAACAAGCGCGCCATCGAGGAGACCGCGGGCGTCGGCACCCGCGAGCTCGTCTTCGTCGTGGGCGGGCTGCCCGCCCTCAGCGTGCCCGGCCAGGGGCCCCGCCCCGACGCCGGCCCGGGCGACCGGGACGTCGTCGCCGCCCGGTCGCGCGTGGCCGACCGGCTCGCCGAGCTCGCGCCGTTCGCGGCCGAGCACGACGTGCGCATCGTGCTCGAGGCGCTGCACCCGATGTTCGCCGCCGACCGCGCGGTGGTCTCCACCCTCGGCCAGGCGCTCGACCTCGCCGCGCCGTTCGCCCCCGAGACCGTGGGGGTGGTGGTCGACACGTACCACGTGTGGTGGGACCCCCGGCTGCGGGAGTCGATCGCGCGGGCCGGGGCCGAGGGCCGCATCGCCGGCTACCAGGTGTGCGACTGGAGCCTGCCGCTGGCCGCCGACCCGCTCAACTCGCGCGGGCACGTGGGCGACGGGTACGTCGACTTCCCGACGATCTCCCGCTGGGTCGCCGAGGCCGGGTACACCGGCGACGTCGAGACCGAGATCTTCAACGAGCAGGTCTGGGCCGACGACCCCCGGGCCACCGCCCGCACCGTCGGCGAGCGGTACGCGGCGCACGTGCTGCCGCACCTGGCACCGGGGTCCGACGCCCTCTGACACCGGGCACCTGACACCCCGGTGCGGGCCGGTCGCCGACGCCGGTCCGCCGCACGACGCCCCGCCGCCCCCGAGGCGGCGGGGCGTTCGTCGTCCGCGGGCGGCGGTCCGCACCTGGTCAGGAACGAAGAAGCGCGGGCCCGGGTCGGCTCCCTAGCCTGGTCCCAGCGGCGCGGCACGGTGCCGCACCACCAGCCGGGAGGAACGCCATGACCACGTCCCAGGGGCTCAGCGCCGACGAGCGCGCCGCCGTCAAGCAGCGCGCCAAGGAGCTGCGCGAGCAGGAGAAGGCGGGCAAGAACCGCGCCGCGGGCGAGGAGGCGGTCCGCGCGGCGATCGAGCCGCTGGAGGGCACCGACCGGGACATCGCCGAGGGCATGTACCGGGTCGTCACCGAGGTGGCCCCCGGCCTCGTGCCCAAGACGTACTACGGCATGCCGGGCTTCGCGAACGACGCCGGGAAGATGGTGGTGTTCATGCAGCCCGCGGCCAAGTTCGGCACCCGGTACGCCACGGTCGGCTTCGACCCGGCGGCGCACCTCGACGACGGCGACTTCTGGACCACCGCGTTCGCCGTGCTCGCCTGGACGCCCGCGTTCGAGGAGCGGTTCACCGGGCTGGTGCGCGCCGCGGCGAGCTGAGCCTCCGACGCGGGTGGCCCACCCCTCCGCGAGGGGGCGGGCCACAGGCGTGCGGGCGTCAGGCCGGGCGCACCTCGGCGCGCGCCAGCTCGGTGATCCCCCGCGCGGCGAGGGCCGCGGGGTCGGCGGCGGTCGCGCTGGTCACGACGGCGACGGCCGCGCCCCGCTCGCGCAGGTCGTGCCAGAGCTCGAACACGGCGCCGCCGGGCCCGAGCGACGGCCGCGACAGCGGCAGGTCCGCGCCGTCGACGTCGACGACGACGCCCACGGTGCGCTCCTGCGCGAGGGGCAGCGCGCCGCGGCGGGCCTCCGCGACGACCTCGGCGAAGCGGCGGCCGAGCGGCTTGACCCGGTTCTCGGTGTCGAGCAGGCCGAGCGAGTACTCGAGGTCCTTGTAGTCCGCGAGGTCGCGGGTCACGTCGTGCGAGCACCACCAGGTGACGGCGTACAGGTCCTCGGTCGTGAGGGCCGCCTCGAGGGTGCGGGTGCAGAACTCCGGCATCTCGGCCTCGGCGAGGTTCATCGAGGGGGCGCCCACCTCCTGCAGCCACACCTGGCGGCCCGGGTCGGTCGCGAACGCCTTCGACAGCTCGATCATCCACTCCGCGTGCCGCACGGACTGCGGCGACAGCGCGCCGTAGCGCGCGGCCGTGCCGTTGAAGATCCACGAGTGCACGGTGGTCATGTCGCCGAGCCGCGAGGCGTGCTCGGGCAGGAACGAGTGGTCGTCCCAGTACCAGAGGTGGTCGTTCTCGCTGTGCACGACGACGTGGCGCGGGTCGCGGTCGCGCGGCGCCTCGAGCAGCGACGTCATCCAGTGCGTCACCTGCTCCGCGGTGGCGGGCATGGCGGCGGGGTTCGGCTCCAGGAACTGGTTGAGCTCGTTGCCGAGCGTCAGGCCCAGGAAGTTGGGGCGGTCGCGCACCGCGTCGTACACGGCGGCGACGAGGGCCGCCTGCGCGTCGACGGCGCCCTGGTCGGCGAACATGTTGCCGTCGTGCCAGTTCACGAGCCACGCGGGCACGAAGTCGAAGCCCGACATGTGCCCCTGGACGACGTCGACCGCGACGTCGAGCCCGAACTCGGCGGCGACGTCGGTGACGAGGGCGATGTCGTCGAGGGCGCGGCGGCGGATCAGGGTGCGGTTGGGCTGCAGCACGGGCCACAGGGGGAAGACGCGGACGTGGTCCACGCCGAGGCCGGCGATCGCCTCGAAGTCCGCGCGGACGACGTCGGGGTCGACGGCCATCCACTGGAACATCCAGTCGCGGGACGGGGTGTAGTTGACGCCGAAGCGCGGCGCGGTCGAAGTCACAGGGCTTCCTCGCTTGTCTCGGTGCGGTGGTGCGGTGCTGCGGGCGGGTGCTGCGGGCGGGTGCTGCCGCGGGCTATCGGGGCGCCGGCGCCGTGGACTCGCGCACGACCAGCCGCCGCCCGCTGACGCTCCGGGAGGTGACCTCCTCGCCGCGCACGAGCTGCTCGAGGAGGGCGACGGCGGTGCGCGCGCTCTCCTCCACGGGGGCGTCGAGGGCGGTGAGGCGGGGGCGCACGAGCGTCGAGACCCACGAGTCCTCCCAGGCGACGACGGACAGCTGCGCGGGCACCTGGACGCCGACCTCGGGCGCGTGCGCGACGATCTCGGCCGCGACGGTCTCGCTGTCGACGACCACGGCGGTCACGTCGCCGAGCCGGCCGAGCAGGTCGGCCACCGGGTCGCCCGCCGCCGGGTCCCACGCGGCGAACGAGGCGTCGACGCCGAGCTCGCCGGCGGCGCGGGCGAAGCGCCGGTCGCGGGCCCGGGTGTGCGCGAGGCCGGGCGCGTCGGTGACGCGCGCGACGCGGCGGTGGCCGAGGTCGGCGAGGTGCCCGAGGACGGTCGCGACGGCGGTGTCGTCCTGGACGGTGACGGCGGGCACGACGTCGCCCACGGGGGCGCCCAGCAGGGCCGCCGGGGCGCCCAGCTGCTCGACGAGCGCGAGGCGCGGGTCGTCGTTGCGCACGTCGACCAGCAGGAACGCGTCGACGCGCTGCTCGCCCCACCACTGGCGGTAGACCTGCTCCTCCTCGTCGGCGTGGACGAGGGTGAGCGACAGCGACCAGCCGATGTCGGCGAGCGGCTCGGTGAGGCCGGCGAGCAGGCGCATGAAGAACGGGTCCCGGCCGAAGGTCTCGCGGGAGCGGGCGATGACGAGCCCGAGGCTGCGGCCGCCCTGGCCGGAGACCTTGCGGCTGGCATAGTTCGGGCGCCAGTTCAGCTCGTCGGCCGCGGCCCGGATCCGGGCCGCCGTGGCCTCGGAGACGTTGGGGCGTCCGTTGAAGGCGTGGGACACCGCCGAGGGCGAGACGCCGGCGTGCTTGGCGACGTCGGCGATCGTCACGCGTTTCGGGCTCGTAGCAGTCATGGTGCGTCCGAGAGTAGGGGGTTGACCATGCTCTGTAAAGCGGTATACGTTGCACGCCACTTGATGTGTACCGCTTTACAAGAAGGCGGTGGCGGAGGACGTTCTCCGCTCCTCGAACGACGCACCGTAGCTCTCAGGGAGGACCAGTGACCCACGGCGTCAGCAGGCGCACCGTGCTGAAGGCGGCCATCGGCGGCGGGGTGCTGACCCCGCTGCTCGCAGGCTGCGGCGCCCTCTCCCCTGCGGGGAGCGGGCCGCGGTCGATCTCCGTGCACACCCAGCTCAGCGGCGCCGTCGCCGGGGCCCAGGTGTTCGCGGACGTCGTCGCCGCCTACCAGCGCAGCACCGGGCGCACCGTCGCGCAGCTCAAGAACGGCTCGGACCTGCCCATCGTCTTCGAGACGAGCACGCTGGCAGGCAAGGCGGCCGACGTCGCGATCGTCAACATGATGGGACGCACCCTGTCGTGGACGCGGCTCGGCGCCACCATCCCGGTGACCGACCTGCTCGACGACTGGGGCCTGCGGGACAAGATCTTCCCGGAGGCGCTCACCGAGTGGACCGACCCGCAGGGCCGGCTGCGCGCGTTCCCGTTCACGCGCACCAACTGGCCGGTGTCGTTCAACACCGGCCTGCTCGAGGAGGCCGGCGTCGACATCCCGACCACGTCGGACGAGCTCATCGCGGCCGCCGACGCCCTGCGGTCCAAGGGCATCGGCCCGGTCACCGTGGGCGGCTCGGACTGGAGCGGCCAGAAGATGTTCCTGCAGATCCTGCAGGGCTTCCTCACCGCGGACGAGGCGCGCGCCGTCTTCTCCTCCGGCAAGCTCTCCGAGAGCGCCGGGGCCCTCAAGGGCGTCGAGCACTTCGTCCAGCTGCGCGACGCGGGCGTCTTCGTCGACGACGTGCAGGGCTACACGTCGGACTCCGAGCTGACCCAGTTCAACACCCGCAAGGCCGCCATCGTGCCCGCGATGTCCTCCGCGCTCGCGCTCGTCCCCGGCGAGCGGGCGAAGGAGGTCACCGTCGGCGGCTGGCCGATGCCGTCGTCCGGCGGCGTGCTGACCCGCCCCAGCGTCATCAAGAGCTACAACGGGCACGGCATCTGGATCAGCGAGAACGGCGCGAAGAAGCTCGACCTCATCAAGCCGTTCGTCCAGTACCTGTACTCCGACGAGGTCGTCGACGACTTCATCCTCGGCTCCGGGCGCGACATGAACCGGGTCACGGACACCGTCAGCAAGGACTTCCCGCTGGTCGCGCAGGCCTCCCGGCTCACGGACGACGACGTCACGCCCGTCATGCTGCCCGACCTGCTCATCCCCGACGCCGTCTTCGAACCGATGGTCAAGGCGACCGCGATGGCCTACGGCACCGCGTCCGCCGAGCAGATCGTCGACACGTTCGAGAAGGCCTACCAGGCGGCCTGACCGCCGGCGCCACGAAAGGACTCCCATGACCACGCTCGTCGCCGCCGGCTCCCCGTCCGCCACCCGCGCCACCGCCCCCGGCTCCCCCGCCGGGACTCGTCGCCGCGCCCCGCTGCGCGAACGCTTCCCCGGCCTCGCCCTGCCCGCCCTCGTCTGGTACGCGGTCTTCATGATCGGCCCCGTGGTCGCGATGTTCGTCATCGCGTTCCTCTCCTGGCCGGGCATGCTCGCCACGCCGACGTTCGCCGGCCTCGGCAACTTCAGCGCCGTCTTCGCCGACCCCACGTTCTGGGCGGCCGTGCGCAACTCGGCCGTGCAGATCGTCATCGGGCTGCCGATCATGATCGTGCTCGCGTTCCTGCTCGCGTTCTACGTGGTGCAGAAGCCGCGCGGGCACCGCGTGCTGCGCTACCTGCTCTTCATCCCGGCGCTCATCTCCGCGCCCGCCACCGCCATGGTCTTCTACGCCATGCTCAACCCGGACGGCCTCGTCAACGGCGTGCTGCGCCCGCTCGGGTTCGACGGCACGGCCTGGCTCGCCGACCCGAGCACCGCGCTCGGCGCGATCATCGCCGTCGAGCTGTGGAGCGGCATCGGCTACTCCGCCGTGCTCATCGCCTCCCGGCTCGACGGCGTGGACACCGAGATCGTGCAGGCCGCGCGCATCGACGGCGCCGGCGACTGGCGCGTCGCCTGGCGCATGTACTGGCCGATCGCGCGGGACTTCATCGGCGTCGTGACGATGCTGCAGTTCCTGTCGATGCTGTTCAACTCCGCGCAGAACGTGCTGCTGCTGACGCAGGGCGGCCCCGGCACCTCGACGACGACTCTCGCCTACCTCATCTACCAGAAGGCGTTCGTCGAGGCCGACCTCGGCTACAGCCAGGCCGTCGGCGTCATCCTCTTCGTGATCGGCCTGGTCGGCATGGGCGCCATCCGCCGCGTGCTGCGCGCCACCCACTGATCCCCGACCTCGCCCTAGGAGAACCGTCATGGCCCGGCAGACCGCCGCCCTTCGGGTGCGGGACCGCATCGGCTCGATCACGAGCGGCACGCTCGCGTGGATCTACGCCGCCCTGCTCCTCGTGCCCTTCTACTACTTCATCGTCTCGTCGTTCAAGGACAACGAGCAGATCTTCGAGTCGCCCCTCGCGCTGCCCACCAGCTGGGACCTCTCGAACTTCACGACGGCCGTCCACCAGGCCGACCTCGGCCTCGCGATCGCCAACTCGGTGCTCACGACCGTCGGCGCCCTGGTGCTCACGCTGGTGCTGGCGCTGCCGGCGTCGTTCGCGCTCGCCCGCGCCCGGGGGCGCGCCGGCAAGGTCGTCGAGGGCGTCTTCGCCCTCGGCTTCCTCATCCCGTCGTTCGCGGCGCTGTTCCCGACCTTCCTGCTCGCCGCCGCCATGGGGCTGTTCCACACGCGCACCTTCATCGTGCTGCTGCTTCCCGCGACGGCGCTGCCGCTGTCGATCGTCATCCTGACGTCCTTCATGCGCACCATCCCGCGCGAGCTCGAGGAGGCCGCCTCCATGGACGGCGCGACCTCGCTGCAGGTGCTGCGCCAGGTCTACCTGCCGATCTGCATCCCCGGCATCGCGACCGTCCTCCTGCTCAACTTCCTCGCGTTCTGGAACGCCTACCTGTACCCCCTGATCCTCATCGGGCCGGACACCGCGCAGCGCACCATCCAGGTCGCCCTGCCGACCCTCAAGGTGGACGCCGGCACCGACTACGGCGTCCTCATGGCGGGGACGCTGTTCACGCTGCTGCCCGTCTACCTCGTCTACACGGTGCTGCAGCGCCAGATGCAGCGCGCGCTGCTGTCGGGGGCGGTCAAGGGATGACCCTCCCCTCCCCCGTCACCGCGGCGTCGCTGCCCCTGCGCACCCGCATCGGCCAGGTCAACCAGCGCCTCAAGGGCTGGGAGGCGGTGCGATGGTCGGGCGGGGCGCCGCGCGTCACCGACGTCCTGCGCGCCGAGGTCGACCGGTGGGGCGGCCTCGGCGCCCTGTACGGCGTGCTGCGCGCGGACCCGTGGTCCGCCGTGCGCTGGGAGAACGGCGTGCCGCCGGAGCGCAGCGCCGAGGCGTACGCCGCGGTCCAGGAGCACGTCACCCGGTACGGCGACGGGCTGCCCGTGCTGTTCGTCGAGGAGGCCCCGCACGGCCTCATGGCGCTCGGCGGCACGACGCTGCCGGTCAACCTCGCCCTGGGCGCCGGCATGGACGCGGGGCTCGCGCAGGAGCTCGCCGCCGTCGTGGCCGCCGAGGCGCGCGCCCGCGGCACGCACGTGGCGCTCGTGTCCGGGCTGGACGTGCTGCGCGACCCCCGCTGGGGCCGCGCGGAGGAGTGCTTCTCGGAGGACCCGGCCCTCGCCGCGGCGCTCGTCGAGGCGACGGTCCGCGGGATGCAGGGCACGACGTCCTGCGACGACCCGATCGACGGCGGCCACGTCGCGGTCGTCGCCAAGCACCTCGCCGGCCAGGGGGCGGGCATCGGCGGGCGCAACGGCTCCGGCGCCCCGATCGGGCGCCGCGAGCTCGGCGAGCTGCACCTGCGCCCGGCGTACGCCGCCGCCCGGGCGGGCGTCGCCGGCTACATGGCCGCGTACAACGACGTCGACGGCGTGCCGTGCAGCGCCAACGAGGAGCTGCTCACCGGCACCGTCCGCGACCGGTGGGGCTGGCGGGGCCTCGTCATGGCCGACGGCACGGCGATCGACCGGCTGCGTGACAGCTCCCCCGACCCCGCCTCGGCCGCCGCGCTCGCGCTGCAGGCGGGCGTCGACCTCAGCCTCTGGGACGAGGCGTTCACGCACGTCGAGGAGGCGCTGGACCGCGGGCTCGTCGCCGAGGCGGTGCTCGACCGCGCCGTCGACCGCGTCCTCGCCCTCAAGCACCGGCTCGGGCTGCTCGGCGGCACGCCCGCCGCGCCCGCCGCGCCCGGCCCCGCGCGCGACGTCGTCGCGCTCGTCGCGAGGGCGGCGCGGCAGGCCGTGGTCCTCGTGCACGACCACGGCGTGCTGCCGCTGCGCGCCGGCGCGACGGTCGCCGTCGTCGGCCCCAACGCCGACGACCTCGACGCCCAGCTCGGCGACTACACCCCGCCGCGCCCGCCCCAGGACCCGGGGTCGTCCACCGTGCTCTCGGCGCTCGCCGACCGGCTCGGCGCGGACCGCGTGCGGCACGCCGCCGGCAGCCGGCTGCGCGGCCCGCTCGACGACGGCGCGCTCGACGCCGTCCGCGCCGCGTGCGCGGACGCGGACGTCGCCGTCGTCGTGCTCGGCGGCACCAGCCGCCGCAGCTACGACGACGAGTTCGCCGACAACGGCGCCGTCGAGGGTCCCGCCGCGGACACGACGAACGGCGAGGGCGTGGACCTCTCCTCGGTCGCGCTGCCGCAGGCCCAGCTCGACGTCGCGCGCGCCGCGCGGGCGGCGGGCCGGCCCGTCGTCGGCGTCGTCGTGGACGGGCGCCCGCGGGTGCTCACCGAGCTCGCGGGGCTCGTCGACGCCCTCCTCGTGGTCCCGTTCCCCGGCCCGACGGGGGGCGCAGCGATCGCCGACGCCCTCCTCGCCGGCGCGGCCTCCGGCCGGCTCCCGGCCACGTTCCCCGTGGCCGACGGCGTCGTGCCCGTGGCGCACGACGAGCGCCTCGAGACCGCCCGCGGCTACCTCGGCCACCCCGTGGTGCGGGGGCTGCCGTTCGGGGCCGCGCACGCGCCGGGCGTCACGACGACCCTGCGCTCCCCCGCCGCGACCGTCCGCGCGGACGACCTCGCCGCCGGCGCCACCGCCGCGCTGACGGTCGAGGTGACGAACTCCGGGCCCGTCGCCGTCGACCTGTCGGTGCCGCTCTACGGCCGCCGGCACGAGCGCGGGATCCGGCCCCGACGCCGTACGCTCCTGGGCGTGCAGCGCGCCACGGTCGCGGCCGGCGCCACGACGTCCCTGACGTTCGACCTCGGCCTCGACGCGCTCGGCTCCTGGGCGACCGGCGAGCCGGTCGCCCTGCCCGTGACCGTCGGCGCGTGGTGCACCCCCGACCTCGACGAGCCCGCCGGCGCCGCCACCGTGCGCGTCACCGACCTGGAGGACACCACCCCGTGGGACCGCTGATCACGACCACCACGACCACCGGCGCGACGCCCCTCCACCCGGAGATCGAGGCGACGCTGCGCGCGGCCGCCGAGCGGGTGCGCGCCACGTCGGGCGAGCGCGTCGGCGCGATGGTGCTCGCCGCGCTGCGCCGCACGCTCACCGACACGCTGACGGTGGGCGCGGACGGCAGCGTCTTCGTCATCACCGGCGACATCCCCGCGATGTGGCTGCGCGACTCCACCACCCAGCTCACGCCGTACCTGCGGTTCCTCGCGGACTGCCCGCCGCTGGCCGCCCTCGTGGCGGGCGTCGTGCGCCGGCAGCTCGCCTGCCTGGACCACGACCCGTACGCGAACGCGTTCAACGACGGCCCGACGGGCGCGCACTACGACCCCGACGACGTGTGCGACGACCCGCACGTGTGGGAGCAGAAGTACGAGGTCGACAGCCTCGCCTACCCGGTGACGCTGGCGCACCGCCTGTGGCGGGAGACGGGCAGCGCGGAGGTCTTCGACGAGCGCGCCCACCGGGTGCTGCGGACCGTCGTCGACCAGCTGCGCGCGGAGCAGCGCCACGACACGTCCCCGTACCGCTTCAGCCGCGAGACCACGATCCCGACCGAGACGCTCGCGCGCGACGGCCGCGGGACGCCGGTCGCGTTCACCGGCATGACGTGGAGCGCCTTCCGCCCGTCCGACGACGCGTGCACCTACGGCTACAACGTGCCGGCGAACCTGTTCGCCGCGCAGGCCCTGCGCGCGGTGGCCGAGATCGCCGAGGAGGTCTGGGCCGACGCGGCGCTGGCCGCCGACGCCCGCGCCCTCTCGGGCGAGCTGGTCGACGGCGTCGCGGCGCACGGCGTGGTCCCCGCCCCGGGCGGCACCGCCGGCGCGCGCGTCTACGCGTACGAGGTGGACGGCCTCGGCGGCGTGCTGTGCATGGACGACGCGAACACCCCGTCCCTGCTGTCGCTCCCGCTCGTCGCACCCGACGTCCTGGACCACGACGTCTGGCGCGCCACCCGCGCCTTCGTGCTCGGCCCGGCGAACCCGTACTGGTTCTCCGGCACCGTGGCGGCCGGCGTCGGCAGCCCGCACACCGGGCCCGGCCGCGTGTGGCCCATCGCGCTCGCCGTCGAGGGTCTGACGGGCACCCCCGCGGACCGGGCGCGCCTGCTGCAGCTCGTCGCCGACACCGACGGCGGCACCGGACACGTGCACGAGGGCTTCGACCCGTCGGACCCGACGACGTTCTCCCGGCCGTGGTTCTCCTGGGCCGACTCCATGTTCTGCGAGCTCGCGCTGGCCGTCGCCGACGACGCGGGCGCCTGACCTGACGAGAGCCCCGGACGGCCTGCCGTCCGGGGCTCTCCTCGGCCCGCTATCTTGCATCACAAGGAACCTGGTACCTTGTGTGACATGGTACCGACGCCCGACGCCGTCCTCACCCAGCTCCGCAAGGGAGTCGTGGAGTACTGCGTCCTGGCCTGCCTGCGCTCGGGGCCCGCGTACGGGCTCGAGCTCGCCGAGCGCCTCGGCGACGCGAGCACCCTGCTGACCAGCGAGGGCACGCTGTACCCGCTGCTCTCCCGCCTGCGCCAGCAGGGCTGGGTCACGACGACGCAGGTCGCGTCGCCGGTAGGCCCGCCGCGCCGGTACTACGAGCTCACGACCGAGGGCCGGGCGGCGCTCGAGACGTTCACCGCCACCTGGTCCCGGTTCACCACCGACGTCCGCACGACCCTGGAGCCACGATGACCGCCGCCCCCGCGTTCCCGCCTCTGGTCGAGGCGTACCTCGCCGACCTCGAGCGCGCCCTCGCCTCGAGCGACCCGCGCGAGCGCGCCGAGACGCTCGCCGCCGTGCGCGAGCACGCCGCCGAGGCCCTGGCCCTGCACGGGGCCGACGACGCCGGCGCCCGCAGGGTGCTGGACGAGCTCGGCCCGGTGGACGACATCGCCGCCGCGTCGACGCCGGCCGCCTCCGGCCCGGGCGGCGGGCCCGCCGCGGCGCAGGCCCCGCGCACCCCCGCCGCGGACGTGTGGCTCGTGGTGCTCGCGGTGGCGTCGCTCGCCGTGTTCGTCGTGCCGCTCGTGGCCGCCGCGGCGGTCGTGTGGGCGGCGGTACGGCTCCGCTCCGGAGCCGGGAACCGCGGCCTGCAGCGGCTCGCGCTCGTCGTGGGCGCGGTCTCGTTCGCCGGCGCCCTGGCCCTCTACGTGTCGCACCTGGTCGCCGCGGGGTGAGCGGCCCGGCCGACGGGCGGCGCTCCGGGGTTCAGGTCGCGGGAGCCGGTCGCTAGGCTGGCCGTCGCGCGACGGTAACCGGTTTCCCGCCCGTCGCCGTCCCAGCGACGTGACGGAAGGCGACCATGACGAACTACGGCAACCCGGTCCTCGACGCGGACTGGCCGGACCCCGACGCCGTGCGCGTCGGGGACGACTACTGGCTGGTCGCGTCCAGCTTCCACCGCGCCCCCGGGCTGCCCGTGCTGCGCTCGCGCGACCTCGTGTCCTGGGAGCACGTCGCCAACGCGCTCCCCGCGCTGCCCCCGGCGGGCCACTACGCCCTCCCCCGGCACGGCTCGGGCGTGTGGGCGCCCAGCCTGCGCCACCACGACGGGCTCTTCTGGATCGTCTACCCCGACCCGGACCACGGCATCTTCGTCCTCACCGCCGCCGACCCGCGCGGCCCGTGGTCGGAGCCCTGGTGCCTGCTCCCCGGCCGGGGCCTCATCGACCCGTGCCCGCTGTGGGACGACGACGGCCGGGCCTACCTCGTGCACGGCTGGGCCAGGAGCCGGGCCGGGGTGAAGAACCGGCTCACCGTGGTCGAGGTGGACCCTGGCCTGCGCGGCGTCGTCGGGCCGGGGCGCACGGTGGTCGACGGCGACGAGCTGCCCGGCTTCCGCACCCTGGAGGGTCCCAAGCTGTACCAGCGCGACGGCTGGTACTGGATCTTCGCCCCGGCGGGCGGGGTCGCGACCGGCTTCCAGGTCGCCTTCCGGTCGCGGTCCGTGTGGGGGCCGTACGAGCACCGCGTCGTGCTCGCCCAGGGCGACACCCCGGTCAACGGCCCGCACCAGGGGGCCTGGGTGGACACGCCCGACGGCGAGGACTGGTTCCTGCACTTCCAGGACCGGGGCGTCTTCGGGCGGGTCGTGCACCTGCAGCCCATGCGCTGGGGCCCGGACGGCTGGCCGGTGCTCGGCGACGCGGGCCGGCCGGTGCTCACGCACCCCACCCCGGTCGCGGGCGCCGAGCCCGGCGAGCCCGTGCGCAGCGACGACTTCGCCGCCCCCGGCCTCGCGCCGCGCTGGCACTGGCAGGCCAACCCCGGACCCGGCTGGGCCGGGGCCGAGGGAGGCGGCACGCTGCGGCTGCCCGCCCAGCCGTCGCCGCGCGGGAACCTGCGGGACCAGGGCGCCGTCCTGTGCCAGCAGCTCCCCGGACGGCCGAGCACCTGGGAGACCCGCGTCGAGCTGGTCGGCGACGCCCCCGGCACCCGCGCCGGCGTCGCCGTCCTCGGCCGCGCGTACTCGTGGGCGGGCCTGGACCGCACGCCCGCCGGCGTCGAGGTGACCGTGCGGCGTGGCGGCCCCCACGGCGACGAGGAGGTCGTCGCGCAGGAGCCCGTGCCGGGCGGCGGCCGGACCGTCGTCGTGCGCGCCGCCGTCGACGCCGCCGGCGTCGTCACCTGGGGCTGGCGCGACGCCGCCGACCCGGGGGCGCCGTGGCGCGAGCCCGCCCCCGGCTGGCAGGCGCACGAGGGGCACTGGGTCGGCGCGGAGGTGGGCCTGTTCGCGAGCGCGCCCCTCGGCGCGGACCTGCGCCCCGGCGACGGCGGCGCCTTCGGGCCGGTCCACGTCACCGTCGCCGGGAAGGAGGCCTGATGCCCCGGTCCGCGGGGCCGACGATCGACGAGGTCGCGGCCGCGGCGGGGGTGTCCCGCGCCACCGTGTCGCGCGTGATGAACGGCCGGTCCACCGTGGCCCCGGACATCGCCGAGCGGGTCCGCGGGGTGGCCCGCGACCTGCGGTACCAGCCCAGCCGGGTGGCGCGCAGCCTCTCCCTCGGCCGCACCAACTCCGTGGCGCTCGTCGTGCCCGACCTCGCGAACCCGATGTTCCAGCAGATCCTGCGCGGCACGATGGCGGCCGCCGCGCCCCACGACTACCGCGTGCTCGTGGCCGAGACCGTGGAGAACGCCCGCGCCGAGGCCGAGGTCGCGCTCGAGGCGCGGCAGCGGTGCGACGCGCTCGTCCTCGCCGCGCCCCGCACGTCCGAGGACGAGCTGCGCGACCTGCTCCCCCGGCTGGAGCCGGTCGTCGTGGTCAACCGGCACGTGCCGGGCCGCACCGTGCCGTCCGTCCGCGTCGACTACGGCGCCGGCGTCCGCAGCATGGTCGACCACCTGGTGGCCCTGGGGCACCAGGAGCTGGCCTACGTCGCCGGCCCGCCGTCGAGCGCGTCGAACGCGCTGCGCGTGCGCGCCCTCGACGACGCGCGCGAGCGGCACCCCGGCCTGCGCGTCACGACCCTGCCCTGCGGCCCCACCGTCGAGGCCGGCTACCGCGTCGCGGACCGGGTGCTGGCGACGGACGCGACGGGCGTCGTCGCGTTCAACGACCTCGTCGCGTTCGGCCTGCTGGCGCGTCTCGACGAGGCCGGCGTGGCCGTGCCCGGCGACCTGTCCGTCGGCGGCTTCGACGACATCGAGCTCGCCCGGTACGCGACGCCGTCCCTCACGACGGCCGCGGTGCCACAGGCCGACCTCGGCCGGCGCGCCTGGGAGCTGCTGCACGCGCGCGTGCTCGGGGTCGAGCGCAGCCGGCTCGGCGCGGAGGGCATCGCCCTGCACGTCACGCCCGCGCTGGTCGTGCGGGGCAGCACCGGGCCGGTGCCGCCCGCGCGGCGGCACGGGGCGCCCGCCGGCGTGGCCGACGGCGGCCCGACGGGGTGAGCCGGACCGGCGCGCGGGGGTCGGTGGCGGGCAGTAGGGTCGACGACGGACTTCGGCCGCGGGCGCGGCCGCGCGGCACCTTCCACCCCGGACGACACAGGAGGCGGCATGGCTGAGGACGTGCGTCGGTGACCCCCGTCGAGGCCTGGCCTCCCGGGCGGCTCGACGTCGTCGGGTCGTGGACGCTGCGTACCGTCGACGAGCTCTCGGACGTGCGCTCGGAGCTGGAGACACGGCTGCCGTGCGACTGTCCCGCCGCCCGCGTGGGGCCGTCCCCCGCCGCGGGTGGGCTGTCCGGCACGCAGCGCATGGTGCTGGTCGCGAGCGAGCTCGTGGCGAACGCGCTGGAGCACGCGCGCCCGCCGGTCGTGGCGCGGCTGCTGTGCGACGGCGACGTCGCCGTGCTCGACGTCGTCGACCGCAGCCCCGAGGCGCCCCCGGTCGTCCCGGAGGGCCGCGAGCCCGGCGAGGGCGGGCACGGGCTGCGGCTCGCCGCGACCGTCGCGGACCGCGTCGGCTGGTACCGCGCCGGCGGGGAGAAGCACGTGTGGGCGCAGTTCACCGTCCCCGCGCCGCAGGCGGGCGCCGCTCCCGGCCACGGCCCCGGTCACGCACAGGTCCACGTCCATGGGCAGGGTCACGCGCCGGGCCACCGCCTCACGACCGCCGCCTCGGCACCGTCCTACCGCGGCAGGTAGCGCTCTGGCGGGAAGGCCGCGGCGACGATCGCGCGCAGGTCCTCCAGGTCCCCGTCCACGAGCCCCCGCGCGCGGGCCTGGACCAGCAGGTTCCCGATCGCCGTCGCCTCGACCGGACCGGCCACGACCGGCAGCCCGGAGCGGTCGGCCGTCGCCTGGCACAGCACCGTGTTCTGCGCGCCGCCCCCCACCACGTGGATGGCCGCGACCGGCCGGCCCGCCAGCCGGGCCGCCGTCGCGACGGCGTCCGCGAACGCCTGCGCGAGGCTCTCCACGATGCTGCGCACGTACTCCCCGCGGGTCGCCGGCACCGGCCGGCCGTGCTCGCGGCACCAGTCCGCGATGCGGCCGGGGACGTCGCCCGGCGGCAGGAAGCGCGGGTCGTCCACGTCGAACACGGTCACCGGGCCGGTGACGCGCGCCGCCTCGGCCAGCAGCTCCTGCAGGGTGCTCGACCGCTGGGCGTCCGTGGACTCCCGCTCCCACGTGCGGATCGACTCGGACAGCAGCCACAGCCCCATGACGTTGTGCAGGAAGCGGGTGCGGCCGTCCACGCCGCCCTCGTTGGTGAAGCCGGCCACCCGCGCGTCCTCCGTGAGCACGGGGGCGTCGAGCTCGAGGCCGACCAGCCCCCACGTGCCGCAGGAGACGTACGCGGCGTCCCGCTCGGTCGCGGGCACCGCGACGACGGCCGAGGCCGTGTCGTGGGAGCCGACGGCCGTGACCTCCAGGGCCCGGCCCACGTGCTGCGCGACGTCCGGCCGCAGCACGCCGAGCGACGCCCCGGGGTCGACGAGGGGCGGCAGGATGCCCGCCGGGATCCCGACGAGGTCGGCGAGGCCCGTGTCCCACTCCCCCGTGCGCGGGTCGAGCAGCCCGGTCGTGGAGGCGTTGGTGCGCTCCGCCGCCTCGGCGCCGGTGAGCCAGTGCGCCAGCAGGTCGGGCACCAGCAGCACGCGGTCGGCGAGGTCGAGCAGCGGCCCCTCCGTCGCGAGCTGGAACACCGTGTTGAACGGCAGGTGCTGTAGGCCGTTGCGGGCGTACAGCGCCGCGGCGTCGACCCGGGCGTGCACCCGCTGCACGCCGGCCGCGGTGCGCCCGTCGCGGTAGTGGTACGGCGCGCCGAGCAGCCGCCCGGCGCGCAGCAGGCCATAGTCCACGGCCCACGAGTCGATCGCGACGCCGAGCACCTCCCCCGGCGCCTCCCGCTCGGCCGCGGCCAGCCCGTCCAGCACCTGGCGGTAGAGCTCCAGCAGGTTCCAGTGCAGGCCGTCGGGGGTGCGCACCGGGTCGTTGGGGAACCGGGCCACGTGCTGCAGCCGCAGCCCCCCGGGGCCCACCGCGGGGTCGAACCGCCCGAGGATGACGCGGCCGCTGGTGGCGCCCAGGTCGACGGCGGCCAGGACGCCCGCGTGCGCCGGGCCCGGGGTCGCGCCGCTCACCGCAGGAACGCCTGCGCCACGCCGGCGTCGACGGGCACGTGCAGGCCGGTGGTGTGCGAGAAGTCGGGCGTGCACAGCGCGAAGACGGCGTTCGCGACGTGCTCGGGCAGCACCTCGCGCTTGAGCAGCGTGCGCTGGGCGTAGAACGCGCCCAGGTCCTGCTCCTCGATGCCGTACGTCTTGGCGCGGTTGGCGCCCCAGCCCGAGGCGAAGATGCCCGACCCGCGCACCACGCCGTCCGGGTTGATGCCGTTGACCTTGATGCCGTGCTCGCCGAGCTCGGCGGCCAGCAGCCGCACCTGGTGCGCCTGGTCGGCCTTGGTGGCCGAGTACGCGATGTTGTTCGGTCCCGCGAACACGGAGTTCTTCGACGAGATGTAGACGATGTCGCCGCCGAGCTTCTGGTCCACGAGGATGCGCGCCGCGTTCTTGGCCACGAGGAACGAGCCCTTGGCCATGACGTCGTGCTGCAGGTCCCAGTCGGCCTCGGTGGTGTCGAAGAGCGACTTGCTCAGCGACAGCCCCGCGTTGTTCACGACGATGTCCACGCCGCCGAAGGCGAGGACGGCCTCGGCGAGCGCGGCCTGCACGGCGGCCTCGTCCGCGACGTTCGCCGCCAGCCCCACGGCGACGTCGGTCGAGCCGATCTCGGCGGCCGCGGCCTGCGCCTTCGCCAGGTCGAGGTCGGCGACGACGACGCAGGCGCCCTCCGCCGCGAGGCGGGTCGCGATGGCCTTGCCGATGCCCGACGCCGCGCCGGTGACGAACGCGATCCGGGTCGCGAGCGGCTTCGGCCTCGGCTTGCGCTGCAGCTTCGCCTCCTCGAGCGCCCAGTACTCGATGCGGAACTTCTCCGACTCGTCGATGGGGGCGTACGTGGACAGCGCCTCGGCGCCGCGCATCACGTTGACGGCGTTGACGTAGAACTCCCCCGCGACGCGCGCGGTCTGCTTGTCCGCGCCGTAGGAGAACATGCCGACGCCCGGCACGAGCACGATCGCCGGGTCCGCGCCGCGCATGGCGGGCGGCTCCTCGCCGCGGGCGCGGGCCTCGGCGGCGCCGCGCTCGTAGTAGGCCGTGTAGTCGGCGCGGTACGCCTCGTGCAGCTCGGGCAGCCGCTCGACGACCTCCGCGACCGTCGCGGTGGCGGGCAGGTCCACGACCAGCGGCTTCACCTTGGTGCGCAGGAAGTGGTCGGGGCAGCTCGTGCCGAGGGCGGCGAGGCGCGGGTGCTCGGCGTGCGCCAGGAAGTCGAGGACGACGTCGGCGTCGGTGAAGTGGCCCACCTGCGGCCGGTCGTGCGACGCGACGGCACGCAGGTGCGGGGCGAGCGCGGCTGCCTTGGCCCGGCGCTCGTCCTCGGGCAGGGCGGCGTACCCGTCGAGCGCGGGGCCGAACGGCTCCGGGCTCCCGTGCTCGGCGATGTACGCGGCCGCGGTCTCGATGATCCACAGCGAGCTCGCCTCGGCCTCCTCGGCCGTGTCGCCCCACGCGGTGATGCCGTGCCCGCCGAGCACGGTGCCGATCGCGTCCGGGTGCGCGGCCTTGAGCTCCGCGATGTCGAGCCCGAGCTGGAAGCCGGGCCGGCGCCACGGCACCCACAGGACCTTGCCGCCGAAGACCTTCTGCGTGAGCTCCGGGCCGTCGGCCGCGGTGGCGATCGCGATGCCCGCGTCCGGGTGCAGGTGGTCGACGTGCGCGGCGTCGACGAGGCCGTGCATGGCCGTGTCGATGCTGGGCGCGGCGCCGCCCTTGCCGTGCAGGCAGTAGTCGAACGCGGCCACCATCTCGTCCTCGCGGTCCACCCCCGGGTAGACGTCGACCAGCGCGCGCAGGCGGTCGAGGCGCAGGACGGCGAGGCCGGGCGCGGTGAGGGTGCCGAGGTCGCCGCCGGAGCCCTTGACCCACAGCAGCTCGACGTCCTGGCCGGTCACCGGGTCCTGCGCGGTCCCCTTGGCGGACGTGTTGCCGCCGGCGTAGTTGGTGTTCCTCGGGTCGGCGCCCAGGCGGTTCGACCGCGCCACGAGGGCCTCCACGGTCGGGTTCGTGGTCTCGTTCGTCATCGGTGCTCCGGGGATCGGTCCGTCGGCCGACGGACGTGAGTGGGTGCGGGTGCGGGGAGGGCGACGGGTCAGCGCGGCGGCTCGTGCGCGGTGCCGACCAGCGCGTCGCCGGTCAACCAGGCGGCGAACCGCGCGAGGGTGCGCGCGCAGCCGGGGTGGTCGGGCTGGTTGAGGTGCCCGTGCGTCGTGCCGTCCTCGCGGTCGACCATGACGTCCACCCCCGCGGCGGCGAGCTCGGCGGCGTAGGCCTCGCCGCCGGAACGCAGCGCGTCGTGGTCGGAGTTGACGATCAGCGTGGGCGGCAGGCCGCGCAGGTCGTGACCGCCGGGGAACGCGTAGGGCGAGGTCGCCGGGCCGTCGTGGCCGAGGTAGTTCGCGTTCATCGCGCGCACCGCCGCCGGCGGGAAGTCCTTCTCCGGCGGCAGGGCGGCGATCTTCGCGGCGAGCTCGGCGCTCGGCACCGGCAGCTCCTGGTGCGTCACCGGGTAGGCGAGCACGACGCTGCGGGGCGCGCCGGCGTCGACGCCGGGGACGCCGGGGACGCCGGGGACCTCGCCGTCGCGCAGGCGCAGCGCCGCCCCGGCGGCGAGGTCGCCGCCCGCGCTCGCCCCGCCGAGGGACCAGCGGCCGGCGGGGACGCCGAGGCTCGCGGCCACCGGGCCGGTCGAGGTGGCCGACGCCCACGCGAACGCGAACGCCACCTCCTCGGACGGCACCGGGAACCGCACGCCGCCCGCGCCGGGCTCCGCCTCGGAGGCGCGGTAGTCGATCGCCGGGACGAGGCGGTACTCGACGCTCACGACGGCGACGCCCGCCGCGGCCAGGCCGCGCGCCACGCCGTCGGCCTCGGGCATCTCCAGGTCGCCGTGCACGAACGCGCCGCCGTGCGCCCACACCAGGCCCGCCACCGGCGCCCCGGCCGGGACGTAGACGCGGACGCGCAGGTCGCCGTGCGGCCCGTCGAGCACGCGGTCGGAGACCGTCACGGCGTCCGGGCCGGCGCCCGCCCGGGGGGTGCCGGCGGTGGCGCCGGTCGCCGTCGTCGTCATCTCAGGCGCCCCAGCCGGCCTGCGTGCCGCCCACGCGCTCGGCGGCGATCTTCGCCAGGTAGCCGGAGGCCGCGAACGCCCGCATGGGCTCGGGGTCGAGGCCCTGCTCCGTGCGCAGGTCGGCGAGCAGGCCGCGGACGTCCGTGTTGTACGCGTCCATGAGCACGCCGTTCGCGCCGAGCACGTCGCCCGACCGCTGCGCGGCGTCGAGGGCCTCGGCGTCGACGAGCAGCGCCTTGGCCGTGGCCTCCTGGACGTTCATGACGGAGCGGATCTGGCCGGGGACCTTGTCCTCGACGTTGTGGCACTGGTCGAGCATGAAGTTCACCCCCGACTCCGGGCGCAGCGCGTCGGCCTCCACGATCTCGTGCATGATCCGGAACAGCTGGAACGGGTCCGCGGCGCCGGCCATGAGGTCGTCGTCCGCGTAGAAGCGCGAGTTGAAGTCGAAGGCGCCGAGCCGGCCCTGACGCAGCAGCTGCGCCACGATGAACTCGATGTTGGTGCCGGGCGCGTGGTGGCCCGTGTCGAGCACGACCTTCGCCTTCTCGCCGAGGGCGATGCAGTGCAGCAGGGACGTGCCCCAGTCCGGCACGTCCGTGTGGTAGAACGCCGGCTCGAAGAACTTGTACTCGAGCACCATGCGGTGGTCGTCGTCGAGCTCCGCGTAGATCGCCGCCAGCGACTCGGCGAGCCGGTCCTGGCGGGCGCGGATGGAGTCCTGCCCCGGGTAGTTGGTGCCGTCCGGCAGCCAGATCTTCAGCTCCTGGGACCCCGTGGCACGCATGACGTCGATGCACTGCACGTGGTGGGCCACGGCCTTGCGCCGCACCGCCGGGTCGGCGTGGGTGAGCGAGCCGAGCTTGTAGTCGTCGTCCTGGAACAGGTTCGAGTTGATCATCCCGATGGTCACGCCGTGCTCCTTGGCGTGCCGGGCCAGGTCGGCGAAGTCGTCGACCAGGTCCCACGGGACGTGCAGGGAGACCCGCGGCGCGATGCCGGTGTAGGCGTGCACCTGCGCGGCGTCGGCGATCTTCTCGTACGGGTCCCGCGGGGTCCCCGGCGAGCCGAAGACCTTGAACCGGGTGCCCGAGTTCCCGAACGCCCACGAGGGCAGCTCGATGGTCTGCTCGCCGAGGGCCTTGCGCAGCCGTGCGTCGAGCACGGGCGTCGTCGCCGTCATGTCTCCTCCTCGTCCGCGCTCCGTCACGCGGTGCTGTGGCGCCCGTCGTGCGGCCGCGCTTTGAATCGTTTCATACCCTAGGCGGGTGCCCCGGCGGCGTCAACCGCCCGCTCAGGATCGGTCATCGGCCCCGCGACCGCCCGCGCGACCCGTCAGGGCCGGCGGCGGGTCGACGCGGCGCCGGTCCTGACCGCCGCACGGGTCAGCCGGCGCGGCGCGCGGCGTCGAGCTGCGCCTCCAGGTGGAACACCTCCTCGAGCTGGACGAAGCCCTCGTCGGGCCGGCCCTCGGAGGGCTCGAACAACCCCTGCATCGCGGCCTGCCAGCGCTCGTTCACCTCGCGGGCGGCCATGTCCCGCTGCGCGCGCTCGTAGTCGTCCGTGCGCAGCACGCCGACCAGCAGCCCGTCGGCGCCGAGGAACAGGCGGTAGTCGCGCCAGCCGGTCTCGGCGAGGGCCTCGAGCATCTCGGGCCAGACGGCGGCATGGGCCGCCCTGTACTCGTCCAGCCGGTCGCGCCGCACCCGGGACACGAAGCAGACGTGCGTCGTCGCACCGTCGTCTGTGAAACGGTTCATACGATGAACCTAGCAACACCGGACCACGCACAGGTACCTCTACGCTGGAGCCCAGGCGTGACGAGGCGCCCGAACCACGAGGAGCACACATGACGACGACCGCCCCCCGCCGCCGCGCGTCGATCAGCGACGTCGCGCGCCAGGCCAAGGTGTCGGTCGGCACCGTCTCCAACGTGCTCAACCGCCCGGACCGCGTGTCCCCCACCACCCGCGAGCGCGTCCTCGCCGCGATCGACGACCTGGCCTTCGTGCCCAACGGCTCCGCCCGCCAGCTCCGCGCCGGCACGCTCACGACGGCGGGCGCCATCGTGCTCGACGTCTCCAACCCGTTCTTCACCGACGTCGCCCGCGGCATCGAGGACCGGCTGGAGGAGGCGGACTACACCCTCATGCTCGCCAGCTCCGACGAGAACCCGGAGCGCGAGGCCCGCTACCTGCGCCTGTTCGAGGAGCACGGCGTGCAGGGCGTCATGGTGGTGCCCGCCACGGACGACGTCGAGCACCTCGAGACGCTCCGCGGCCGCGGGCTGCGCGTGGTGCTGCTCGACCGGCCGTCGCCCGTCGGGACGCTGTCGTCGGTGGCCGTCGACGACAAGGCGGGCGCCGGGGCCGCCGCACGCCACCTCGTCGAGCTGGGCCACGAGCGCATCGCCTTCCTCAACGGCCCGCACACGATCCGCCAGTGCGCCGACCGCAGCGAGGGCCTGCGCGACGCGCTCGTCGAGCTGGGCCTCGACCCCGGCGAGGCGCTCGTCGAGATCACCGTCGCGACCCTCAACGCCGACGGCGGCCAGGCCGGCACGGAGCAGGTGCTCGGCCTCGCGGACCGCCCCACGGCCACGATGTGCGTCAACGACCTCACGGCGCTGGGCGCCCTGCGCACGCTGCGCGCCGCCGGGGTGCCCGTGCCGTCGGGCATGGCCGTGGTCGGCTACGACGACGTCGCCTTCGCCGGCGAGCTGGCCACGCCGCTGACGTCGGTGCGCCAGCCCACGCACCAGCTCGGCCACCGCGCGGCAGACCTCCTCCTCGACCCGGAGGACACCGTGGAGCAGGTGACGTTCCAGCCCGAGCTGGTCGTCCGCGAGTCGACCACCGGCGTCGGCTGACCGACCCCGCACGCGCGTCCGTCGCGTGGCACGGTCGTCGGCCGACCGCGGGCAAGCGCTTCCCGCTTGAATCGATACATGACAGACTCGGGCCATGCGACGACGCACGACACCGGAGTCCACCCCGACCCCCCGCGCCTGGAACGCCGACCTCGTCGGCCTCGGGTTCGGCGGCGACTACAACCCCGAGCAGTGGCCGCAGGACGTGCGCCTCGAGGACCTCGAGCTGATGCGCGAGGCCGGCGTCAACGTCCTGAGCGTGGCGATCTTCTCCTGGGCCACGATCGAGCCGCGCGAGGGCGAGCTGGACTGGACCTGGCTCGACGAGACCATGGACCGCCTGCACTCCGCCGGCATCCGCGTCGCGCTCGCCACCGCCACCGCGTCGCCCCCGCCGTGGCTCACCCGCAAGCACCCCGAGATCCTCCCCCGCCTGGCCGACGGCACGGTGCTGCACCAGGGCGGCCGCCAGTCGTACGCCGTCACGCACCCCGTGCACCGTGACTACGCGCTGCGCATGACCACCCGCATCGCCGAGCGCTACCGCGACCACCCCGCCCTCGCGCTGTGGCACGTGGACAACGAGATCGGCTGCCACGTGCCGCGCGACTTCTCGGACGCCGCCGCGGCCGACTTCCGGCGGTGGCTGGCCGACCGGTACGGCAGCGTCGACGCCCTCAACGAGGCGTGGGGCACGGCGTTCTGGTCGCAGCGCTACGGGTCGTTCGACGACGTGCTGCCGCCGCTGTCGGCGCCCACGTTCGCCAACCCCACGCAGCAGCTGGACTTCGACCGGTTCTCCTCCGACGCGCTGCTCGACTACTACCTCGACCTGCGCGACACGCTGCGCGAGATCACCCCGCGCGTGCCCGTGACGACCAACCTCATGGCCACCGCGCACTCCAAGGGCATGGACTACTTCTCGTGGGCGCCCGAGCTGGACGTCGTCGCGAACGACCACTACACGATGGCCGCGGACCCCGAGCGCCACGTGGACCTCGCGTTCTCCGCCGACCTCACGCGCGGCGTCGCGGGCGGTGAGCCGTGGATCCTCATGGAGCACTCGACGTCCGCGGTGAACTGGCAGCCGCGCAACACCCCTAAGGTGCCGGGCGAGATGCTGCGCAACTCCCTGCAGCACGTGGCCCGCGGCTCCGACGCGGTGATGTTCTTCCAGTGGCGCCAGTCGAAGGCCGGCGCCGAGAAGTTCCACTCCGCGATGGTGCCGCACGCCGGCCGCGACTCCGACGTCTGGCGCGACGTCGTCACCCTCGGCCGCGCCCTGCGCGCGCTCGGCGAGGTGCGCGGGTCGCGCGTGCGCTCCCGTGCGGCGCTGGTCGTGGACTGGCCCTCGTGGTGGGGCTCCGAGCTCGACTCCCACCCCTCGCAGCACCTGCGCTACATGGACCAGGTGCAGGCCTGGTACCGGGCGCTGTGGCGGCTCGGCGTCACGACCGACCTCGTGCCCGCGGGCGCCGACCTCGACGGCTACGACCTCGTCGTCCTGCCCACCACGTACGTCGTCTCCGACGCGGACGCGGCGCGCGTCGCGGCCGCCGCCGAGCGGGGCGCGACCGTGGTGGTCACCTACTTCTCCGGCGTCGTCGACCCCCGCGACCACGTGCGGCTCGGCGGCTACCCCGGCGCGTTCCGCGACCTGCTCGGCGTGCGCACCGAGGAGTTCTGGCCGCTGCAGGAGGGCGAGACCGTCCGCGTCACGGGCAAGGCCGTGGGCGGCGACGCCGTCGCCGACCTGTGGACCGAGAAGTCGCGCGCCGCGGACGGCACCGAGGTCGTCGCGGCCTACGCCGACGGCGCCCTCGCCGGGCGGCCCGCGGTCACGCGGCGCGAGGTCGGGTCCGGCCGCGCCTGGTACGTCGCGACGCGGCTGGACGAGGCGGGGCTCGGCGCCCTGGCCGAGCAGCTCGTCGCCGAGGCGGGCGTGGCGGCCGACGTCCCGGTGCCGGCCGGCGTGGAGGTCGTGCGGCGGTGGTCGCAGGACGGCGCGACGTCGTGGCTGTTCGCGATCAACCACACCGCCGCGGACGCGGCGCTGGGCACGGACGGGACGCCGGTGACGGGCACCGAGCTGCTCACGGGCGACGCCGTCGACGGCGTGCTCGCCGTGCCCGCGGGCGCGGTGCGCGTCGTGCGGGTCGGTTGATGCCCGACGTCCCCCGCGGCCCGGTGGGGCCGTTCGCCTTCGTCTTCTGGAACGACGACCTGGACGACGACGCCGTGCTCGCGCAGCTCCGGGAGATCGCCGGGGCCGGGTTCGTCGGGGTGACGCTCAGCGCGCGCGTCGGGCTGAGCCGGCGCGTGGGGTACCTGACCCCCGAGTTCCTGCGGCTCGTGCGGGTCGCGGTGGACGAGTGCGCCCGGCTCGGCCTGGCGGTGATGCTCTACGACGAGGCGTCCTACCCGTCCGGGTCGGCGAACGGAGCCGTGGTGGCGCGCGACCCGGCGTTCGCCGCGCGCTGCCTGGTGCCGGTGCCGCGCGACGTCGTCGTGCCGGGCGACGGCCCCGGCCCCCGGCACGACGTCGCGGGGTACTGGCGCCCCGCGCTGGGCCGGGACCTGGACGCGCGGCTGCTCGCCGTGGTCGCGCGGCGCGCCGCGGCCGGCGACATGGACGGGGACGTGGACGTGGACGGGGGCGTGGACGGGGACGGGGACGACACCGCCGTCCTGCTCCCGGTGCGCGCGCCGGGGCTGGTGCTCCTGGACCTGCCGCCGGGCGCCTGGACGGTCACGGCGGTGTTCGACGCGGCGAGCGGCGGCACGATCCGCGGCGCGCACGCGGAGCAGGACGACGGCTCCGCCCTGGCGCCCGCCGCCGCGGACCTGCTGGACCCGGCCGCCGTGGCGGCGTTCCTGGAGATCACGCACGACGCGTACGCGGCGGCGCTGGGCGACCACCTGGGCACGACCGTCGTCGCGATGTTCACCGACGAGCCGTTCCTGCTGGGCCGGGGGCACCGGCCGCACGCGCGCCCGTACACGCCGGGGCTGGAGGCCGAGGTCGCGGCGTCGCTCGGGGTCGACGTCGCGGAGGTGCTGCGCCGCCTGCCCGCCCTCTGGGACGCGGGCGACGGCACCCGCCCCGGCGGCACCGACCCGGGCGCCACGGGCTTCGTGCGCGCCTACGACGACGCCGTCCGCGCGCGGCTGCACCGCGTCTACTACGACGCCCAGGCCGCCTGGTGCGCGGCCCACGGCGTCGCGCTGACGGGGCACCCGGCCGAGCCGGACGACCTGGCCACGGCGACCCGCATGCACTGGCCGGGGCAGGACACCGTGTGGCGCTGGGTGCTGCCGGACGACGGCAGCGGCCTCGAGGGCCCGGAGAGCACGGCCCCGAAGGTGGCCGCGAGCGCCGCCCGGGCCCGCGGCGGCGCGCCGTCGGTCACGGAGGTGCTGGGCGCGTACGGCTGGCGGCTCGGCCTCGACGAGGCGCGCTGGCTGCTCGACTGGTACCTGAGCCGCGGCGTGACGACGCCCGTGCTGCACGCGTTCTTCGCCTCGGTGCGCGGCGGCCGGGCGTTCGAGAGCGAGCCGGACCTCGGCCGGTGGAACTCGTGGTGGCCGCACCTGCCGCCGTTCGTCGGGTACGTCCGGCGGGTGGCGGAGCTGCTCGCCGCGCACCCGCCGGTGTGGCCGGTCGGGGTGCTGAGCCGCCCCGACGCCGCGCCGTCGGGCCCGGTGGTGCGCGCGCTGCTGGAGGCGCAGGTCGACTTCGGGTACGTGGACCGCGCCGGCGCGGGGCTCGGCGGGCGCCCGGTGCTGCTCGACCCCGACGGCGGCGTGCCCGACGTCGCGGCGCTCAAGGACCGACTGCGCGCGGCCGGGGCCCCGGTGGTGGACGCCGAGCCCCCGGCGCCGGACCTGCGCGTCGTGGTCCTGTCCGGCGGGGCCGGGTACGTCCTCTTCCACGAGGGCGAGGACGAGGTCCGCACCGCGCTGCGCCTGCCGGCCGTGCCCGACGACGCGTGCTGGTGGGACCCGTTCACCGACGCCCGGCGCGCGGTCGAGCGGGACGGGGACGGCCGGGTGCTCGTCGCGCTGGGCCGCCGGCGCACCCTCGCGCTCGTCGCCGCCGACGGCCACCCGGTGCAGCCCGCCGCCCCGGCGCCCGCGCACCGCGTCGACGTGTCGGGCTGGCGCGGCACCGTGGCGCGGGTCGTGGGCGACGCGGCCTCGACCCACGACGACGCCCCCGGCACCCCGGACGACGCCGCGCACGAGCTCGGCCTCGGCGACTGGGCCCGCGAGCCCGGCCTGCGCCGGCTCTCCGGGTCGGTGCGGTACGTCGCCGAGGTGGACGTGCCGCCGGGCGCGGGCGCCGCGCGGCTGGACCTCGGCGTCGTCGGCGACGCGGCCACGGTCCGCGTGGACGGCGAGGTCGTGGGCCACGCGCTCACCGCGCCGCACGTGCTCGACCTCGCCCCCGGCGTCCTGCGGCCCGGGCGTCGCGCGCTGGAGGTGCTGGTGAGCAACAGCGCCGCCAACTACTACGAGGGCGACCGCCGCCCGTCCGGGCTGATCGGGCCGGTCACCGTGTCCTGGTGACCGGGCCGGGGCGCACGGTCGCGGCGTAGGTCGTGGCCGAGGCGTCGGCGGAGAGCCGGTCGATCAGCGTCGTCATGGCGGCTCCCACGGCGGCGTGCTCCGCCACCACCCGAGCGCCGTCGCCCCACCGGTCCCCCCACCGGTCCCGGAGCGGCCGGAGCTCGTCGGCCCGCGGGTCCTGGGCGGCGGCCTCCAGCACGGCGAGGCGGCGGGCGCGCGGGCCGACGCCCGCCTCCGCCAGCACCCAGTGCAGCAGGCTCGCGAGACCCGAGTCGCGGTCGTAGCCCCCGTGGGCGGAGAAGAACTCGCGCTCGTGCGGGTCGAGCAGGAAGTCGCGGTGCATCGAGAGGCCGAAGTCCGTGAGGAGCAGGCGGCCGTCCCGCACGAGGACGTTGCCCGGGTGCACGTCCAGGTGCAGCAGGCCGTGCGCGCCCGTCCAGTCCGCGAGGGCGACGAGCTGTCGTGCCGCGGACGAGATCGCGGCCGCCCCCGCGCCGCGCGCCAGCTCCCCCCGCAGCCACGAGCCGAGCGTGTCCGGCACGTGCTCGAGGAACAGCACGACGCTGCGGCGGGCGGAGGCCAGCAGCTCGACCCGCCGGCGGACGCGCGGCCAGGCCGTGCCCCAGCGGCGCCGCGCCTCCTCGCCGTCGACCTCGGAGACGTCCGCGTGGCAGGGCTGGTCGAGGACGCGCCAGTGATGGAGCAGCGGGAAGGCGTCCGTCGCGCCGGAGGCCACCCAGCCCGTCGTCAGCTCGTGCGCCGCGATCTCGCGCCCGGCCCCGAAACCCGGGCTCCCGATGCCGTAGTGGCACGCCGGCGGGAGGTCGAAGACGTTCGCCGTGCTGCGGGGCGCCTGCTCCTCGATCCGCGTGAGCGGCAGCCGCTTGACGAAGACCTCGGTGCCGAGCACCCGGGTCCGCGACGTCGACCCGCCGATCCCGACGGACAGCGGCTCGGCCCCGGCGACCAGGGCGAGCACGTCGGTGTCGTCGAGGCGGGCGAGAGCCGCCGAGAGGGAGGGACGCTGCGGGTCGGGGGACACCCCGCCGACCCTAGCCGGGCGGCGGGCCGCACCGGCCGGCCCCCGCGCGGCGGAAATGGCCTCGCGCCCCGGCCGGCGGATCCGTAGGGTGCACGGCGATGGGAACCCTGTGAGCACCCCCGCGCCGACGCGTCGAGCAGGTCAGGAAGGACCGCTCCGCGCCGGCGCCCGCGCGCCCGCCGTCCTCCACGGTCGCCGCCACCGGCGACGGAAGGAGTCCTCGCCTTGGACCCGTCACAGCTCACCCTCACCGACGTCACCCTGCGCTACGCCGACCGCGTGGTGCTCGACCGCCTCTCCCTGACCGTCTCCCCGGGCGAGCGCGTGGGCGTGGTCGGCGACAACGGCTCCGGCAAGAGCACGCTGCTCGCCGTCGTCGCCGGCGCGCTGGAGCCGCAGAACGGCTCGCGCACCGTGCGCGCGCCGGGCGGCACCGGCTACCTGCCGCAGGCCCTGGACCTGCCGCCCGCGAGCACGGTCGCCGCGGCGATCGACCACGTCCTCGCCGACGTGCGTGCCCTCGAGGCCGAGGTCGCGCGGACGGAGGCCGCGCTCGGCACCCTCGACGGGGCCGCGCTCGACGCCGCGATCGCGCGGTACGGCGCGCTCACGGCCCGCTTCGACGCCCGCGACGCCGGGGGCGCGGACCGCCGGGTGGACGTGGCCCTGCACCGGCTCGGGCTGCCGGGCCTCGACCGCGCCCGGCCCCTCGCCACGCTCTCGGGCGGCGAGCGCTCCCGCCTCGCCCTGGCGGCGACCCTCGCCGCCGACCCGGAGCTGCTGCTGCTCGACGAGCCCACCAACGACCTGGACGACGACGCACTCGACTGGCTCACCCAGCGGCTGCGGGGGCACGACGGGACGGTCGTCGCCGTCACCCACGACCGCGCGTTCCTCGCCGACCTCACCACGACGCTCGTCGAGGTCGAGGGGGGCCGGGCGCGCCGGTACGGCACCGGCTGGGCGGGCTACCTCGCGGCGAAGGAGGCCGAGCGCGAGCAGGCGCGCCTCGCCTGGGAGCGGTGGCGCGCGGACCTCGACCGGCAGCAGGGGATCGCCGACCGGAACGTCGAGGCGATGGAGCAGATCCCGCGCAAGCTGCCGATGGCCTCGTTCGGGTCGGGCGCGTTCCGGTCCCGGGCGCGCACGCACGGCGCCACCGGCCGCGTCCGCAACGCCAAGGAGCGGGTGCGCCGCCTCACCGAGGACCCCGCCGAGCGGCCCGCGGACCGCGCGGAGTTCCGGACCGACGTCGCCACCGCCGCGGTCGCCGACGACGCCGCGGGCTCCCCGGCGGTCGACCTCACCGACGTCGTCGTCCGCGGGCGCCTCGCCGTGCCCCGCCTCGTCGTGGTCCGCGGCGAGCACGTGCTGGTCACCGGCGCCAACGGCGCGGGCAAGAGCACCCTGCTGGCGGTGCTCGCGGGCGAGCTGGCGACCGACGAGGGCACGGCGCGCGTCGTCGGCGAGGTCGGGCACCTGCGGCAGGCGGGGACGTTCGCCGCGCACGACCCGCGCACGGTGCTGCACGGCTTCGCCGCCGGGCGTCCCGGCGACCTGGACGAGCACGCCGAGGCGCTCCTCGCCACGGGCCTCTTCCGGCCCGACGACCTGCCCCGCCGGATCGCCGAGCTGTCCCAGGGGCAGCGGTCGCGGCTCGAGCTCGCCCGGGTGGTCACGACCACCACCGACGTCCTCCTCGTGGACGAGCCCACCAACCACCTCGCGCCCGCGCTCGTCGAGGAGCTGGAGTCCGCGTTCGCCGCGTTCGCCGGCACGCTCGTGCTCGTCTCCCACGACCGCACCGTGCGCGAGCGCTTCCGCGGCCGACGGCTGGTGCTCGACGGCGGCAGGGTGGTCCAGGAGACCACCTGACCGTGCACGGGCGCGGGGCCACGCCGTGACGGCGTGGCCCCGCGCTCCCGTCGGGTCAGCGTCCCGCCGCGACGATCCCCCGCTGCCAGGCGGACAGGTCGGCGATCTTGCCGGCGAGCACGCCGGCGGCGTCGCGGTCGGCGACGAGCGCCGAGGCGAGCTTCTCGGCGGTGCGCAGGCGCCGCAGCGCCACGTCCCGCTCGCCGGCGTCCGCGGCCGCCTCCGCCGCGTCGAGGCGGGCCGTCAGCTGCGCCACGGCGACGGCGTCCCGCGGCCTGTCCGTGGGCAGGGCGGACACGAGGGCGTCGACCTCGCCGAACGTCACGCAGTCCCCTCCGCCGCTGACCCGGCCGGAGGTCCACTCGATGCCCCGCAGCACCATCGTGAGGAAGGTGTCGTCGGTCCACGCCGCGTCGACGTGGCCGGCGCCCTGGTGCCACGAGCGGCCGCCCTCGAAGTTCTGGCACCACGCGATCGGGTGGTCGGAGCCCATGGTGCCGCCGGAGTACGTGGACTCGTCGAGCGTCTGCAGCACCTGCACGTCGCCGCGCGGGTCGAGCGTGTAGTTGTACCACTCGTCGAAGCGCGACCAGTCGAGCGGCACCCCCGCCATGGACGGGTGGGCGGCGTTCTCCACCCGCATCGTGGCGGTCTGCTGCGCGGGGTGGTTCTGGAACCGCGCGCCGCCGCCCATGAGCTGGGTGAACCAGCCGGAGGTGTGCATGGTGTCGGTGGCGGCGTGGATGCCGACGACCCCGCCCCCGTCGTGCACGTAGCCCTGCAGGGCGGCGAGCTCGCCGTCGTCGAGGAGTCGGGGCTGCGCGGGGTCGAGGCTGTTGGTGTTGTCCACCGGCGAGACGAAGACGATCGAGGCGTACTTCGCCAGGTTCTCCGGGCTGGTGAACGGCGTGGAGCCCATCGTCAGGCCGGGCTGGCCGGGCGAGCCCGCGCCCCACCAGCCGGCCGAGTCGTTGGGCGGGTCCCAGACGTCGACGGTGAAGTCGTGCTCCGCCCCGAGGTCGATGAGCGCGCGCGTGGTGTCGTCGATGTGGGAGTGGCGGAAGCCGAGGGTCTTGCCGACGACGAGGATCGTGTCGTCGTCGTCGGCAGCGACGGCGGGCGCCGCCGCGGCCAGGCTGATGCCGAGGGCCGCGGTGGTGGCGATCGCCCCGACGCGGCGGGTGAGAGGTGCCTTCGAACGGATGCTCATGACGCTCCTTTGCGCATGCAGCTGACGTGGCGCGTCCACGGTAGCGCGAGAAGCGTCGATCGTCGACAAAAGTCGGCCGACGAGTGATCACTAGTCCATCGAGGGACGTCGGAAGTGGCCACGCGCGACCGGTACGCCGGCATGACCGGGAGCGCGGGCCCGGCGCCGTCCGGGGGACGGACGGCGCCGGGCCCGCGCCACGACGTCAGAGGGCTCGCCAGCGCAGCTCGAGGGTGCGGGCCTGCGGGCGGAGCATCGCCGTCGGCCACACGTCCGGACCGCAGGCGCGCGAGCCCAGGCCGTGCTGGGCGGCGTCCACGTAGAGGTGGTGCTGCGCGGGCGTCGGGAGCTCGTGCGGGTGGCCCGCCGCGGCGAGCTCGTGCGCGGAGTGCCGGGCCAGGGTGAAGCCGGGCAGGCGGCCGCGGGCGTCGCGCGCGGCGGTCATCCGCACCCACGGGCGCCCGTCGCGAGCCAGCACCAGGTCGCGCACCTCGGAGCGGTGGCCCGACTCCTGCGGCCGCGCGTACGGCACCCGCAGGCCGTCGAGGCCGGCGCGGTGCCGCCCCACGACGACCGACCCGCGCACGTCCGGGTACGAGTCGTGCGGCCCGAGGCCGAACCACTCCGCGCCGTCGACGTCGGTCGGCAGGGCCAGGTGGACGCCGACGCGCGGCCACACGTCGTCCCACCGGTCGTCGGGCGTGAGGACGACGCGCAGCACGGCCTCGACCGCGCCGTCGGCGGAGCGCTCGGCGGTCCACGTCTCCTCGACGTCGACGGTCCGCCGGCTCTGCGCCGCGGACACCCGCCGCAGCACCCGCAGCCGGTCGGCCGACTCCTCGACGGCGACCGTGCGGTGCACCAGCCGGTCCAGGCCCTGGCGGCGCCACCGGTCGGCCACCGGGGGCGCCGGCGTGCCGCGCCACGGGCGGGCCGTCGGGTCGGTCTCGTCGTAGCTGCTCATCGCCGCGCCGCGGTCGTTGTCGGTGGGCGCGCGCCACAGCTCGACCCGCGGCGCGGACACGTCCGCCCCGGCGAGCCCGACCAGCTCGGGCCCGCGGAAGGCGACCGGCGCGTCCGCGAGCGCCACGCCCGCCCGGCGCGCCGCGCGGGCCGCGGCCCGCGTCGGCAGGGGCCACTGGTCGCGCGCGACGACGTGCCCGGCGTCCGCCCACGACGCGTCCTCGCGCAGCGCGAGCTCCACGGTGAGGAACGCCTCGGCGCCGGGCCCGGCCACGGGCAGCGCGGCGGCGTCGAGCAGCCCGACGACGGCCCGCTCCCCCGCGGCGACGGCCTCCCCGTCGGGGCCGACCGCGGCGGCCTCGCCCGAGGCCACGACGGCACCGTCGTGCTCGACCCGCCACCGCAGCGCGAGGTCACCGGTGCCCGCGGTGTGGCGGCGGTTCCAGACCTCGACGTCCCCCGACGCCGGGCCGCCGGACGGCCGCACGACGACCGGCCGCTCCACGTGCGCGAACTCCGTCAGCCCGGGGCTGGGGGTGTCGTCGGACAGCACCATGCCGTCCATGACGAAGTTGCCGTCGTGCACGACCTCGCCGAAGTCGCCGCCGTACGCGAAGTACTCGACGCCGTCGGCCGTGGTGGTGCGCAGGCCGTGGTCGCGCCACTCCCAGACGAACCCGCCGTGCAGCCGCGGGTGGGTGTCGACGAGCTCGCGGTACTGGTCGAGCGCGCCGGGGCCGTTGCCCATGGCGTGCGCGTACTCGCACAGCAGGAACGGCTTGGACCGCTGCCGGGCGGAGTCGGCGACGCTGCAGCCGAGCACCGGCGAGAGGTCGTCGTCGCTGCCGATCGACGCCGTCTCGGGCACGGTCGAGTACATCCGCGAGTAGACGTCGGTGTACTCGCCCGCGTAGTCGCCCTCGTAGTGCACGGGCCGCGACGGGTCGCGGTGGTGCACCCACTCGGCCATCGCCGCGAGGTTGCTGCCGGTGCCCGACTCGTTGCCGAGCGACCAGAGCACGACGCTCGGGTGGTTCTTGTCGCGCTCCACGGTGCGGCGCACCCGGTCGAGGTACGCCTCGCGCCAGGCCGGGTCGTCGCTGGGGTTGCCCACCCAGCCGCCGGCCTCGAAGCCGTGCGTCTCGAGGTCGGTCTCGAGGATCACCCACAGGCCCAGCTCGTCGGCGAGGTCGAGCACGCGCGGGTGGGGCGGGTAGTGGCTGGTGCGGATCGCGTTGACGTTGTGCTGCTTCATCCGCACCAGGTCGGCCCGGGCGTGCTCCTCGTCGAAGACCCGACCCCGGTCGGGGTGGGTCTCGTGCCGGTTCATCCCGGAGAACGTGACCCGCCGCCCGTTGACGAGCAGCCGGTCTCCGACGATCTCGACGCGCCGGAAGCCGACCTGCAGCGTGACCGTCTCCCCCGCACCGGCGACGGTGGCCTCGTACCGGCGCGGCACCTCGGCCGACCACGGCTCGACGGCGCCGACCGCGACGGGCGCGACGTCCTCGGGCGCCGCCCACGCGACGTCGACGCCGAGCTCGGGCACGCGCAGCCGCACCGGGTAGGCCGCGACGTCGGCGCGCACCTCGGGCACGAGCGTGCCCTCGCCGGTGGCCGGGTCGAGGTCGGCGTCGAGCCACACGTCGTCGAGCGCCCCGACCGGCCGGTGCAGCAGGGTGACCTCGCGGAAGATGCCGGGCAGCCACCACTGGTCCTGGTCCTCGAGGTAGCTCGCGGCCGACCACTGCACCACCCGGACCGCGACCGTGTTGGTGCCCGGCACCACGGCGTCGGTGACGTCGAGCTCGTGCGCCAGCCGGCTCCCGGAGGCCGAGCCCACCTGGTGCCCGTTCACCCAGACGGTGAAGAACGACTCCACGCCGTCGAACCGCAGCAGCACGCGCCCGTCGGAGGTCCACGAGGCCGGCACGTCCACCTCGCGGAGGTAGTCGCCCGTCGGGTTCTCGTCGGGCACGTGCGGCGGGTCCACCGGGAAGGGGAACTGCACGTTCGTGTAGATCGGGAGCCCGTGGGCGCCGTCCCCCTCGAGCACCCAGTGCGCGGGCACGGGGATCTCGCCCCAGCCCGCGCCCGGCGAGGGCGCGTAGCCGGGCCGGGCGAAGTCTGCGGGCGCCTCGCCGTCGGGCAGGACGCCGTACGCCCCGGGGGCGCCGGGCACCCCGGGCAGCAAGCGGAAGGCCCAGGTCCCGTCGAGGGACCGGCGGGGCGCGTCGCCGGCGGGCGCGGCGCGGGGCGGGTCGACGCGGCCCGACGCGGGGACGGTGGACTCGTGCGGCAGCGGGGAGAGCAGGGTCATGCCTTGACAGCACCTTCCGTCAGTCCGCCGCGCCAGAACCGCTGCAGGGCGATCATGGCGATGGCGAGGGGGATCACCGAGAGCAGCACGCCCCCGGTGGTGAGCTCGTAGAACTCGGGCAGCCGGTCGGTCTGGCTGCGCCAGTTGTTGAGCCCGAGGGTGATCGGGTACAGCTTCTGGTCGCTCAGCATCACGAGCGGCAGGAAGTAGTTGTTCCAGATGCCGACGAGCTGGAACAGGAACACGGTGACCAGCGCGGGCGTCATGATCCGCAGCCCGATGGTGTGGAAGATCCGCAGCTCCCCCGCGCCGTCGATGCGGGCCGCCTCGACGAGCGAGGAGTCCACGGTCGCGTCGGCGTAGATGCGGCACAGGAAGAAGCCGAACGGCGACACCAGCGACGGGATCAGCACGCTCCAGTAGCTGTTCGCGAGGCCGAGCTGGCTGAACAGCAGGAACAGCGGCAGCGCGGTGGCCGTGCCGGGCACGAGCACGCCGCCGAGCACCAGCCCGAAGATGAGGTTGCGGCCCCGGAACCGGTACTTGGCCAGCGCGTAGCCGCCCGCCGCCGCCAGGTAGGTGGCGACGACGCCGCCCACGCCGGCGTAGAGCACGGAGTTGGCGAACCAGCGCACGAAGACGCCGCCGTCGTAGGTCAGGACGGCGCCGAGGTTGTCGAACAGCGCGAACGAGCTCCCGAACCAGAACCCGTTGGTGGCGAACAGGTCGTCCGTCGTCTTCGTCGCGGCGACCACCACCCAGTACACGGGCACGAGGAAGTAGATCGCGACGACGACGAGGATGCCGGTGACGAGGATCCGCGTGGCCGGGCGGCGACCGCCGCGGCCCGAGGCGGCCTCGGCGCGCGCCGCGGCGCGGGTGCCGACGGGCGGCGTGGAGACGGTGGCGGTCATCGCGAGCTCCTGTTCGTCAGCCGGAGGAAGAGGAACGACAGCGCGAACGCGACGAGCGCGATGAGCACCGACTGGGCGGCCGCGACGTTGTAGTCGTTGTAGGCGAACGCGGTCGTGTAGGCCGACAGGTTCGGCGTGTACTGCGAGTCGATCGCCGGCGAGACCGTCTTGAGCAGCTGCGGCTCGGCGAAGAGCTGCAGCGTGCCGATGATGGAGAAGACGGTAGTGAGCACCAGCGCCGGCCGGATCAGCGGGAGCTGGATGCTCCAGGCCGTGCGCCACGGGCCCGCCCCGTCGACGCGCGCCGCCTCGTACATCTCGGGCGGGATGGCCTTGAGCTGCGCCACGATGATCAGCATGTTGTAGCCCGCGTACGTCCAGGTGACGATGTTCGCGATCGACCACAGCACCGTGCCCGCGCCGAGGAAGTCGGGCGTGAACCCGAACAGCGTCTCGGACAGGTCGATGATCGGGCTCAGGCCCGGCACGTACAGGAACGACCAGAGGATGGTCGCGATGACGCCCGGGATGCCGTACGGCATGAAGTAGGTGGCGCGGAAGAAGCCGGGCCAGCGCGCCGACGCCGACTCCAGGAGCAGCGCCAGCACCGTCGCGGCGACGATCATCACCGGCACCTGCACGACGCCGAACAGCAGCATCCGCCAGATCGAGGCGATGAAGTTCCCGTCCTCCAGCGCGATCCGGTAGTTCTCGAACCAGGCGAACTTCGTGGTGACGCCCTGCTCGCCGAACAGCCCGGCGCGGGTGACGGAGGTGAAGCTCTGCCCGATCGCCACGAGGATCGGCAGCACGAACGTCAGCACGAAGAGCACGAGGAACGGCGACACCAGGATCCAGGGCGCCCGCCCCACGGCCGTGCCGCGCCTGGCCTTCGTCCCCGTCCCGGCGCCCGGCGCCCCCGTGGTGGGCGTGGTGGACTGCGTGGTCTGGGTGGTCATCGGTCCTCCGCCTTCCGGATCGTCAGGCCCTTCTGGCGGAACACCTCGATGGTCCGCTGCTCCGCCTCCACGACGGCGTCGACGAGCGAGCCGCCCGACGCCTTGCCCCGGAACCCGTCGCCGAGGATGTTGAACGTCTGCTGCGTGATGGGCCACCACTGCCAGTCGGGGTTCTGGTCGCGGCTGGCCGGCTGGAACACCTCCGTGTTGTACCGCTGGCCGCCGAAGAACTCGCTCGGCTCCTCGCGCGCGGCGCCGATGTAGTCGCGGGCCGGCGACCACCCGATCCCGGAGTTCTTGATCATCGCGTCGATGCCCTCCGGGCTCGTGTTCAGCCAGACGGCGAACTCCATGGCCTCCTTCGGGTGCTTGCTGTTCGCCAGCACCGCCGACGTCGAGCCTCCGATGAAGGACGACCCGAACCCGTGGTCCCAGCGCGGGGCGGGCGCCACGCGCCACTTGCCGTCGGCCCCGCTGACGCTCTGCAGGAGGGCGTCGCCCCAGCTCGCGCTCACCAGGGAGGCGATCTGGTCGTGCGCCGCCGCGGCGTACCAGCCGGGGCTGTAGGGGTTGGCCGACGTCGTGACCAGGTCGTCGTCGATGGCCCGGTCGAAGAACCGCGCGACCTCGAGCGTGGTCTCGCTCGCCATGTCGATGACCCAGCCGTCGTCCTCGCTGCGCAGCCAGGTGGCCCCCGCCTGCATCGCGTGCGCGGTGAACGGCGACGTGTCGTCGAGCGGGAAGGAGTCGATGTAGATGCCGGCCTCGCGGAAGGCGGGCGCGACCTCGGCCCACTGGGCCCACGTCGTCGGGACGTCGGCACCCACCTTCTCGAACAGGTCGGGGCGGTAGTACATGCCGACCGGGCCCGAGTCCTGCGGGACGCCGTAGACGCCGCCGGCGAAGCTCACCTGGCTCCACAGGGTCTCGTCGAACTTGTCCGCGTGCTCGGAGATGCCGTACCGCTCCAGGTCGACGAGCCCGTTGACCAGCATGAACTCCGGCACGGTGCGCATCTCCACCTGCGCCAGGTCCGGGCCGCCGCCCGCGGCGAGCGCGGAGTACATCTTCTGGTACCCGCCGCCGTTGCCGCCCTGGATCCAGGACACCTCGACCTGGACGTCGGGATGCTGGGCGTTCCAGACGTCCGCGACCTTCTGCAGGTCCTTGAGCCACGCCCAGTACGTCAGCGTGACCTTCTCCCCGGCCGCCGCCGGCACCACCGGCTGGGCGTTGACCGACGTCGTGCCCGGCGTCGCGCACCCGGCGAGCGCCGCCGCCGCTCCCCCGGCGAGCCCCAGTCCGAGGAGCTCCCGTCTCGTGACCTCTCGCATCCGTCCCCACTTCGTCGTGACGTCGTCGCCCGGGGCAGGTGCCTCAGGCGTGCATGTGAGGGTGGTCACGTTAACAGTGCGGCCTGACCGCCCGGTCACCGGTCCCAGGGCGTGTCAGGCGACGGATCGTCGTGGGTGCGGGGTCAGGCGGGGACCCCCTTCTTCGGCGGCCAGGGCGCACCCGTGCCGGCCATGGAGGCGTGGAACGGGTCGCCGGCGACGATCTCGCCGGCGCGGACCGTGGCACCGGTGAACGCGGACTTGTAGATCGCCGCGGCCAGCTCGAGCGTGGCGCGGGTGTCGTCCACCGTGACCGGCGGGGTGCGGCCCTCCGCCAGGGCCCGGTAGGTGGGCACGAGCTGCGCCAGGTGGCCGCTCGCGCCGCCGTCCACGGACCGCGCCTCGTCGGCGGCCCACGCCTCGGCGACGTCCTGGCGGCCCGCCACGGGCGTGACGGTCCAGCTCGAGTCGTCGTACCCGTACAGGTGCTCCAGCTCGACGGTGGCGGCCTCGGTGTCGAACCGCAGGCGCGACGTCTGGCGCGGGGAGATCGCGGAGCTCGTGATCGTCGCCAGCGTGCCGCCCGCGAACCGCACCAGCGCCGTCGAGACGTCCTCGGTGTCCGTGTGCCGCGCGAGCCGCCCGGCCATCGCCCGCACCTCGGTCCACGGTCCGAGCACGGCCAGGAGCAGGTCGAACTGGTGGATGCCGTGCCCCATCGTCGTGCCGCCGCCCTCGGTGTCGAACCGGCCGCGCCACGGCACGTCGAAGTACTCCGGGGTGCGGAACCAGAGCGTGTCGCACTGGGCCACGTACGCGGGGCCGAGCGTGCCGTCGTCGAGGAGCCGGCGCAGCCGCCGGATCCCCGCGCCGAACCGGTGCTGCACGATCTGCGTGAACCGGCCGGGCAGGCCCGCGTCGACCGCCTGCCGCTCCGCCGCCGCCAGGGCGTCGGCCTCGGCCAGCGACAGCACGGCCGGCTTCTCGACGACGACGTGCGCCCCCGCGCGCAGGGCCGCCAGGGCGGCCTCCAGGTGCACCGACGGCGGCGTGCAGATGTGGACCGCGTCCACCTCGCCGGCGTCGAGCAGCGCCTGGAGGTCCGTGCCGTGGTGCGGCACGTCGTGCTCGGCGGCGAACACGGCCGCGCGGCCTTCGTCGAGGTCGACGACGTGCGTCAGCTCGACCCCCTCCGGCCCGCCGTGCGCCGCCAGCGCGCGGACCGCCTCGGCGTGGGCGCCGGCGATCGCGCCGGCGCCCAGGATCGTGACCTTCATGGGTGCTCCTTCGTCGGTGCGGTCGTACCGGTCAGTCGAGCTGCGAGTCCGCCATCGTGAACCACTGGTCGACGAAGCCGTCGACGGTGACGTTGCCGTACGCGAGCTCCTCGCCCAGGCGCTTGAACTCCGCCTCGAGCGCGCCGAAGCCCTCCACCGGGATGGGAGCCGGCTCGGTGATGTCGTCGGCGTGGTCCTCCTCGTACTGCACCACGCGCTCGTCCACGGACCCCGGCTCGAGGTCCATCGCGTCGCGCTGCGCCTGGGTCGCGGGCACGCCCTTGGACGTGCCGAAGATGCGCCCGACCTCGGGCTCGTTGACGAAGAAGTCGAGCAGCGCGGCGACGGCGGCGGGGTGCTCGGTATGCGCGGAGCCCGCCATCTGGAAGGTGCGCGCGAACATGTGCTTCTCGCCGTCCGAGCCGGAGGGCGCGGGCAGCATCGTGATGTCGTCCTGCCCGGAGCCGGCGACGTACCCGGCGAGGAAGTTGTCCCAGCTCATCTCGAGCGCCTGCTCGTTCACGGTGAACCCGGACTCCGGCGCGAGCTGCTGCGCGCGCTTGACCGGGAAGACCGCCCCGTCCGCGCGCAGGTCGTCGCCGGAGTGCAGCCACGCGGCCATGTCGTCGCGGGTGAAGCCGAGCTCGCCGTCGTCCGTGAAGGGCGTGACGCCCTCCTGCACGAGGTGCTGCAGGAACGCCCAGAACACGCCCGTGTAGTCGTTGGCCCCGTACAGCGCCGGGTCCTCGCCCGCGCCGGCCGCGCTGGCCTCCGCGGTCCAGGCGGCGAGCTCGTCCCAGGTGAAGTCCTCCGCCGGCGGCTCGAGGCCGAGCTTCTTCACCACGGACGGGTTGTAGAACGCGGCCCAGGTGTTCGTGGCGGTCGGCACGGCGTACACGGCGTCGTCGATCCGGCCGGAGTCGACGAGCTCGGGCGCGAGGCCGGTGGTGTCGATCGCCGCGTCGCCGCCGTCGCCCAGGTACGGGGTCACGTCGAGCAGCTGGCCGGTGCCGGCGTACTGGCGCAGGAACGACGAGTCGAACTGCATGACGTCCGGCAGGGAGCTGCCCGCCGCCTCCGTGGCGCGCGCGGTCCAGTAGTCGTCGAACGTGACGAACGAGCTCTGGATCGTGATGTTCGGGTGCTGCTCCTCGAAGAGGTCCAGCGCCTCCGTGTAGCGGGCGGCGCGGTCGTCGTCGCCCCACCAGGCCACGCTCAGCGTGACCTTCTCGTCGGGGTCGAGGGTCTCGGCCACGCCCGAGGGCGTGTCGCCGGCAGAGCACGACGAAGCGAGCAGCGCGACGACGGCTGCGGGGGCGACGACGGCGACGAGCCGGCGACGACGGGTGGGGACACGCACGGGTGCACTCCTGGGGAGGGGACGTCGGCCGGGCCCGTGCGGGACCTGGCCCGGGCAGGCCCGACCGACGATCTGGACGGTCAGCGGGTGCTGAGCCGCGGGACGGGGACCTGCGACCAGTCGGTGTCGGACGCGAGGTAGAACCCCGGGTACGACGGCTGGTTGTAGGTGGTCTGCTGCCGGGCCACCTCGGCCCGGTACTGCGGGTCGTGCAGGAGGGTGTACATCTTGGTGCCGCTCACCTCGGTGGACGTGTACACCCGCAGCGCGGAGGAGTCCGTCGTGGGGACCAGCACCTCCTCGCGCCAGTCGCCCAGCACGTCGGCGACGAGCGACGGGTTGCCCTTGGTGTCGTTGTTCGCCCTGGTGCCGTCGAGCGTGCGGCGCACGGTGCCGTCGCCGTCCACGATCCTCGGGGTCTCGTCGCGCGAGCCCGTGACGATCTGCGTGGTGCCGTCCGCGGCCCACCGCACCGACTGGTTGGTGCCCGGGGTGGTCGCGCGGAGCTGCGTGCCCGTGGCGCTCAGCAGGCCCGAGGCGTCCGTGCCGTCGGGCATGGACGCCCAGACCTCGATGCCGGGCGTCGGGTCGACGTCGCCGATGAGGCAGCGGCCCGTGTCCTTGCCCGAGAACGCCCCGAAGAGGGCCTCGCCGGTCGCGGCGTCGCGCAGCACGGAGCCGTACGGCACGCCGGCGCCGCCCTCGTGGCAGGTCCAGATCTCCAGGCCCGGTCGGGACGGGTCGACGTCGGTGACGTGCATGGCGTCCCCGTGGCCGAGGTTCGCCGTCGCGCCGTGGTTCGACGACCCCTCGGGCAGGGTGTCGGACGACGAGTACAGCAGCGTGCCGTCGTCGTCGAGCGTCGCCGCCCCGTAGACGATCTCCTGCCTGCCGTCGCCGTCCACGTCCGCCGCGGACAGCGAGTGGAAGCCCTGCCCCCACAGCTGCGTGAGCTCGTTGCCGGGGTCCGGCTGCACGCCCTTGTTGTCGGCGTCCAGGAACGGGTTGTTCATCGGCTTGAACCCGGAGTCCGCGGTCCAGCGCGTCGACAGGTGCCGGCCGTCCCAGTCGTAGGCGACGATCGCGGCCCGCGTGTAGTACCCGCGGGCGAAGATCGCCGACGGGTGCCGGCCGTCCAGGTACGCGACGCCCGACAGGAACCGGTCGACCCGGTTCCCCGGCTCGACGCGCGTCCACTCGTAGTCGCCCCAGCGCAGCCCGTCGTCCGTGCGCCCGGGCTCGTAATCCACGGTGTCCAGCGGCCTGCCGGAGCGGCCGTCGAAGACGGTCAGGTACTCCGGCCCCGTGAGGACGAAGCCGTCGAAGGTGCGCAGGTCGTTGCGGTCCGAGCGGGCGGGCGCCCACTCGTCGACGTAGTAGTCCACGAGCTCGCGCGCGTCGGCCGCGGACAGCGGGTACGCGTACCGCTGCTCGATGCCGAACGCGTCCTCCAGCGTGGCCGGCCACTGCCCGCTGCGGACCTCGGGCTCGTCGGTCCAGCCCTGGAACAGCTCCACCAGGTGGTCGGCGTAGTCCGCCGCGCTCCAGCGGAAGTCGGAGTCGTCCGTGACGCCGGCCTTCTTGTCCGCCTTCGAGATCGGCACGTACCGCGCGTTCGCGGGCTTGCCGTGGCGGTACGTCGTGACCTTGGTGCCGGGCGCCGTCTTCATCATGACCTCGGCGGTGCCGTCGCCGTCGAAGTCGTACACCGGGAACTGCGTGTAGTGGGCGCCGGAGCGGACGTTCACGCCCATGTCGACGCGCCACAGCTGGGTGCCGTCGAGCTCGTAGGCGTCGACGTACGTGTTGCCCGTGTACCCCTTCTGGGAGACGTCCTTGGCCCGCGACGGGTACCACTTGACGACGATCTCCAGCGCACCGTCGCCGTCCAGGTCGGCCACCGACGCGTCGTTCGCCGAGTACGTGACCGGCTCGCCCAGCGGGGTCACGTCGTCGGCCGGCTTGTTGAGCGGGACGTCGAGGAAGTCGTCCGACCACGCGGTGACCGCCGGGCTGCGCTTGCCCACCTTCTCGCGGCCGCGCTTGTCCTCGGTGACGGGCGCGACGGCGTAGCGGGAGGTCGCGGTGCCGCCGGCCGCCTTCGTGTCCAGGTAGTTGGTGGAGTCGCTGACGGTCGCGATCCGCCTGCCGTCGCGGTAGACGGCGAAGTCGGGGCCTGCCATCCCGGTGGCGGTGTGCCCGGTGACCTCGTCGCCCAGCAGGCGCCAGGAGAGGAAGACGCCCTCGCTGGTGCTCGCGGCGACGAGCCCCCGGTCGAGGTGCTCCAACTGCACTCCTCCGCCGCCCCCGGCCCCTCCTGGGTGGGCGGGCTGCGCGGTGGCGGGCAGGCCGCCGACGGCGAGCACGCCCGCCGTCAGCGCGGCGACGGCCCCCACGGCGCGTCTGGTCGTTCGCATGGCACGTTCCTCTCTGCATCGTCGCAACTCGGGATCGGACACGGTCGTTCGGGGACGGCGGCACCTCGGGGGTGCCGCCGGGGACGCGCGCGAGCGGGTCAGGCGTCGGTGCGGCCGTGGCGGGCGTCGACGCCCACCACGGCGAGGGAGAGGAGACCGCCCACCACCAGCACGAGCGGCGGCAGCATCCACACGAAGACGACGCACAGGGCGGCGGCGGCGGCCAGCAGCACGGACCCGGACAGGTCGTCCTGCGTGCGCCGCACGCCCTCGGCGAGGGCCTCGCGGGCGGTGCGGCGGCCGGCGTCGGCCCCGTCCCCCGGCTCCGACCAGGCCCCGGCCGCGCGGGCCAGCACGGCGACGACGACGGCCGCGGCGACCGCGACCACCACCGCCACCACGCCCGCGCCGGGCAGCACGTCCGCCCGCGCGAGCCGCCAGTCCAGCGCGAGCAGCAGGGCGACGCCGACGGCGGCGAGGCCCAGCGGCCACAGGGCCGTCACGGCCGCCCACCAGTCGCGGGCGAAGCGGGCCAGGCCCACGTCGCGGCCGGTCACCTGGCGGCGGACGTGCGCCACGCCCGCCGCCAGGGACGGCACCGCGGTGACCACCAGGAGGCTGCCGAGCGCGACCAGCACGCCGGCGAGCACCACCTCGGCGAACAGCCCCAGGGCCGCGCCGGTGCGGGTCTCGCCGCCCCCGGCGGGGCGCTTGCGCCCGCCACGCCCGCGCTCGCGCCGTGCCGCCATGACCGCCCCCTGGTTCGTCGTGCCGCGACCCATCGTCAGCCCTTGAGGCCCTGGGTGGCGACGCCGTCGACGATGTAGCGCTGGAACAGGATGAAGAAGATCATCACGGGCAGCAGCGCCAGGACCGCCATCGCCATCTGCGCGCCGTAGTCGGAGACGGACGTCTGGTCGACGTACAGGCGCAGCGCGATCGGCAGCGGGTACATGTCGGGCTTCTTCAGGTACAGCAGCGGGCCGAGGAAGTCGTTCCACGACCAGATGAACGCGAAGATCGAGCTGGTGATGATCGCCGGTCGCATCAGCGGCAGCATGATCGCTGTGAAGATGCGGCCGTGGCCGGCTCCGTCGATGCGCGCGGCCTCGTCGAGCTCCCGGGGCAGGTTGCGCATGAACTGCACCATGAGGAAGACGAAGAACGCCTCGCCGGCCAGGAACTTCGGCGCGAGCAGGGGGATGAACGTGTTCACCAGCCCCATCTCGTTGAACATGATGTATTGCGGGATGATCACCACGTGGAACGGCAGCAGCAGCGTGCCGATCATGATCGCGAAGAACAGCCCCCGGCCCGGGAAGTCGATCCGCGCGAACGCGTACGCCGCCACGGTGGAGGACAGCACCACCCCGACCACCGACGCGACGGCCAGGATCATGGAGTTGCCGAAGAAGGTCCAGAACCCGACGCCGCCGATGCCGGACAGCGCCGTCGCGAAGTTGTGCAGCGACAGGTGGTCGGACCAGAGGCTGATGTTCCCGATGATCTCGTTCGACGGCTTGAACGAGCTCATCAGCATCCACGCGGCCGGGTAGAGCACCACGATCGTGCACAGAATCATGAACGCGTGGAAGCCGACCGACCGGGCACCCTTGCGACGCCGGGCCGCCTGACGCAGGGACGTGTCGATGGCGGGGCCGTTCGGCGAGCCGGGGAGGCCCGCGGCCGCGGCCTGGTTCGACAGGGACACAGGTGGGGTGACGACGTGCGTGATGTCGCTCATCGGTTGTCTCCCGAGTAGTGGACCCAGGCGTTCGAGGTCTTGAACAGGATCGTGGTGATGACGCCGACCACGACCACCAGGACCCACGCCATCGCCGAGGCGTACCCCATGTCGAACTGCGCGAAGCCCTTGATGTAGAGGTACAGCGTGTAGAACAGCGTCGAGTCGGCCGGGCCGCCCGTGCCGCCGGAGATGATGAACGCGGACCCGAAGACCTGGAACGCGCCGATGGTCTCCAGCAGCAGGTTGAAGAACAGCACCGGGCTCAGCATCGGGATGGTGATGCGCCAGAACTTGCGCACCGGGCCCGCGCCGTCGACGGCGGACGCCTCGTAGAGCTCGGCGGGGATCTGCTTGAGGCCGGCCAGGAAGATGACCATGGGGGCGCCGAACGTCCACACCGCGAGCAGCACGAACATCGGCATCGTCTTGGACGGGTCGCCCACCCAGCCGCCGGCCGGCAGGCCGAACAGCTGCTGGATGCGGTCGACGATGCCGTCGTCGATGAACATCGCCTTCCACACGATCGCGATCGACACCGAGGCGCCGATCAGCGACGGGGCGTAGAAGATCGACCGGTACGCGCCCTGGCCGCGGTGCTTCATGTTGAGCACCATCGCGACCAGCAGCGCCGCCGCCAGCTTGATCGGCGTGCCGACGAGCACGTAGATCGCCGTCACCTTCGCCGACGTCCAGAACCGCGGGTCGTGGAAGAGCTTCGTGAAGTTCTCGATGCCCACCCAGGACGGCGGCCGGAACAGGTCGTAGTCGGTGAAGGCCAGGTACAGCGACGCCACCATCGGGAACGCCGTCAGCACCACGAACCCCACCAGCCACGGCGACAGGAACGCGAACCCCGCGCCCGCCTCGCGGCGGCGTCGGGCGCGCCCCCGCTCGGGGGACGCGTCCTGCGCCCCCCGAGCGGTGTCGAGCGTCGTGCTCGTCGAGACGGTCACGACTGCTTCACCGCGCCGTCCGCGAAGGAGAACCACTGCGTGACGAACTCGTCCACGGTGATGTTGCCGTACATGAGCTCCTCGCCGAGACGCTTGTACTCGGCCTCGATCTCGCCGAAGCCCTCGACCGGCACGGGCGCGGACTCGGTCACGACGTCGGCCACGTCCTTCTCGTACTGCACGACCTTCTCGTCGACGGAGCCCTTCTCGAGCTTCATCGCGTCGATCTGCGCCTGGACGGCCGGCACACCCTTGGAGGTGCCGAAGATCTCGCCGACCTGCGGGTCGTTGACGAGGAAGTCGATCAGCGCGGCGGCGGCCTCGGGCTGCTTGGTCTGCGCCGAGGCGGACAGCAGCATCGACGGCTTCCAGAACTGCTGCGGGCCGTCGTCGCCGGACGGCATGGGCAGCATCTCGAGGTCCTCGCCGGACTCCGCCGCGTAGCCCGCGAGGAAGTTGTCCCAGCTCATCTCGGACGCGGACTGGTTCACGTGGAACCCCCCGAGCGGCTCGAGCTGCTTGGCCTTCTTGATCGGGAAGAACGCGCTCTCGTCGCGCAGGCCCTGGCCCTGGTCGAGCCACTCGGTCATCTGCGCCTCGTCGAAGTTCAGCTGGCCGTCGTCGGTGAACGGCTCGACGCCCTGCTGGATCAGCCACTGCAGGAAGAACCAGAACGTGCCCGTGTAGTCGGCACCGCTGTAGACGACGGGGTCCTCGCCGGCGCCGGCCTTCGAGACCTCGCTCATCCAGTCGTTGAGGTCGTCCCACGTGTAGCCCTCGGCCGGGGGCTCGACGCCGATCTTCTTCAGCACGTCGGCGTTGTAGAACAGCGCGAGCGTGTTGGTGCTCGTGGGCACGCCGAACTGGCTGCCCTCGATCTGTCCCGACCCCAGGAGCGAGTCGTCCACGCCGTCGACGTCGAGGTTGACGCCCTCCTGCCCGGTGAGGTCGAGGAGCTGCCCGGTGGCGCCGTACTGGCGCAGGTAGGACAGGTCCATCTGGATCACGTCGGGCAGGGCGCCGCCGGCGGCCTCGGTGGCCCGGGCGGTCCAGTACGCGTCCCAGTCCTGGAACTGGGTCTGCACGGTGATGTTGGGGTGGTCCTTCTCGAAGAGGTCCACGGCCTTCTCGTACATCTCGGCGCGGGCGGGCTCGCCCCACCAGGCCATCGAGATGGTGATGTCCTCGTCGGTGCTGACCTTCTCGGCGGACCCCGGATCCGCGGCCTCGGTCCCCCCGCCGCAGGCGGTGAGGGTGAGGGCGACGGTCAGCATCGCCGCTGCCGCGCCGGCGGCCTTGCGCGTGATCCTCATGTGAGCCTCCTCGCTCGTCGATCGTCCACGATCGTCGCCGGCGAGGACGCCCCGTTGACTCCTCGCCCGCTGGTGACTGAATCGATAAAACACGACTCGGTAAGCGTTGTCCAGCCCCGGGGGACAGCCGGTCGCATCACGATCCGACAACGAGCCGGCGACCCGGGGTCGGCACCGTCCCGCCCGAATGCCCGCCGGCCTGTGTGAACGCTCACACCGCGGGCGAGCATACGACGCCCCCGCGCCGGGGGACGAACCCCCAGGCAGGCCCCCGGCCCGTCCCGGCCCGGCCGGCACGCCCGAGGACGGGGCGCGCCGCGACGCCGGGCCGCGACGCCGGGGCCCGCCGTCAGGCCGCGGCGAGCGCGGGCACCTCGGCCACGACGGCAGCCACGAGGCGCTCGTCCGTCCCGGCCCCGGCGGGCAGCAGCCCGGGCAGCGCGAGCAGCGCACGGGCGACGTCCGCCGGCGTCGCCGCGGCGGGGTCGCCGGCGCCCGCGCGGGCCACGACGCCGGCGAGCTCGTCGGCGCGCGGGTCGTCGACCAGCCGCCCGGCGGCGGCCTCGCGGCGCACCACCTCGCTCCACGCGGCCAGCCCGAACGCCGCACCCGCCGGCACGACGCCGGCGGCGAGCCGGTCGGCCACGACGCCGCCCCACCGGATCGGGATCTTCTGCGTGCCGTCCATCGACACCTGGAGCGTGGTGTGCCCCGTGGCCGGGTTCGCGAACCGCTCCAGCAGGGACTCGCCGTACGCGCGCAGGTCCGCGCCGTCGGGCGGGGCCAGCGTGGACAGCGCGTCGTCGAGCATGAACGCGCGCGCCCGCTCGCGCAGCGCCGGGTCGGTGACGGCCTCGGCGAGCGTGGCGTGCCCGGCCAGCCGCCCGGCGTACGCGAGCAGCGAGTGGGTGCCGTTGAGCATCCGCAGCTTGGCCTGCTCCCACGGCGCGACGTCCGCGGTGAGGGTGGCGCCCGCCCGCTCCCACTCCGGCCGCGGGCCGGCGAACCGGTCCTCGATCACCCACTGGCGGAACGGCTCGCCCACCACCAGGCCCTCGTCGCGGGCGCCCAGCTCGCGCTCCACCGCGTCGCGCTGCGCCGGGGTGGTGGCGGGCACGATCCGGTCCACCATCGAGCACGGGAAGGCGACGTCCGTCGCGAGCCACGACCGCAGCCCGTCCCCGTCGGGCCCTGGCAGCGCGGCGTCCACCGCCGCGCCCACCAGCCGCTCGAGCACCCGCCCGTTGTCCACCATGTTGTCGCAGGTCAGCACCGTGACCGGGCGCCGCTCCCCTGCCGCCTGCGCCGCCCGCCAGCGGGCCGCGAGCCCGCGCACGAGCAGGCCGACCGCCGTCGCCCCCGGGACCACCCGGTCGGCGGACGGCTCGGCGGCGAGCGCGTCGAGGTCCGCGCGCACGCGCTCGACGTCGAGGCCGCCGTCCGCGTCGCGGGCGTACCCCTTCTCGGTGACGGTGAGCGTCACGACGTGGGTCGTGGGCGCCGCGAGCGCCGCCAGCACCCGCGCCGTCTCCTCGGCGGGCCACGCGACGTCGAGCACGGACCCCACGAGGTCGAGCCGGCTCTCGTGCGTGCCCGCCGTGAGGACCCCGTACACCCCGCCCTGCGGGCGCAGCTGGTCGCGCACCGACGCCGAGCGCTGCGTCACGCCGAGGATCCCCCAGCGGCGGTCGCCCGTGGCCCGCGCGGCGAGCTCCGTGAACACCGCCTGGTGGGCCCGGTGGAACGCCCCGATCCCCAGGTGCACGATGCCCACCTGCTCGGGGGTCACCGGCGCGTCGAGGTGCGCGGGGAGGGCGGAACGGTGGAGTCGGTCGGTCATGGGTCCTCCGTCGGGCCGGCGGCGTCGCCGGGTCGTCGTTCTTCTCGGTCAGGTGCCCGCGGCGGGCGGGGCCGCCGGGGGCGGGGCGGTCGAGCCCCGCACGACGAGCTCCACGGGGAGCGTCGCCACGACGTCGCCGCCGTCGTCCGCGCGGGCCGCCAGGCGGTCGACGGCGGCCCTGCCCGCGCCGCGCAGGTCGGTGCGCAGCGTGGTCAGCGGGGGCGACGTCAGCTCGGCGACGTACGCGTCGTCGCACCCCACGACCGACAGGTCGCCCGGCACCTCAAGGCCCCGGACCCGGACGCGCTCGACGAGGCCCACCGCCACGAGGTCGTTGAAGGTCACCACCGCGGTCGCGCCGGACGCGAGGACCAGGTCGGCGGCGGCGTGCCCCCCGGCCACCTGCGGGCGGTGCGGCCCCAGCTCGACCAGGTCGACGTCGTGCAGCCGCGCGGCCGCGGCCCGGAGCCCGTCCCGACGCCGCCCGTCGGACCAGGAGCTCTCGGGCCCGCCGACGTACGCGACCTTCCGGTGGCCCAGCGCCCGGAGGTGCTCGAGCGCCCGGAACATGCCCGTGCCGTGGTCGGCGACCACCGAGGGGACGCCGTCGACCTCGTGGTTGACGAGGACGACGGGGCGACCGCCGAGCGCGGCGACGGACCGCTCGACGGAGCGGGGGGAGCACAGGACGAGGCCGTCCGTCTGGGGCGCGAGCCCGGCGACGGCCTCCGTCTCGAGGTCCGGGTCCTCGTCGGAGTCCACGACGAACAGGCCCAGGCCGCGTTCCCGCGCCCGCGCCTGCGCGCCCTTCGCGATCGCGGCGAAGTAGGGGTTGGCGAGGTCCGGCACGACGAGCCCGAGGGCGCCGGTGCGGCCGGCGCGCAGCACGCTCGCGGCGCGGTTGGGCCGGTACCCGAGCTCGCGGGCCGCGGCGGTGACGCGGTCGCGCGTCGACGGCGCGACCCGCTCCGGCGCCGCGAGCGCCCGCGACACCGTCGAGATCGAGACGCCGGCCGCCCGTGCGACGTCGTGCACCGTGACCACGGCGACCACCTCCCTTCGACGGACCTCCGGACGACCGACGACGGCGGGCCGGTGCGGGTGCGAACGTTTGCCAGATCGTCCCACACCCCGCCGCGCGCCGTCTCCCCCGTCTCACGCATCGAGGTGAATCCGCGACGACGCGCGACACCCGTTACGATGCAAACGTTCGCACGATCTCGACGACGAGGAGCCCCCGGTGACCGAGCGCTGGACCCTGCACCCCGACCGGGCGCTGCCCGCCGACCCCGTCGCGCGGCCGCTGGCCCGCGAGATCTACGCCGCGGTGCAGGACCTGCCGATCGTCTCGATGCACGGCCACGTGCCCGTCGAGTGGTTCGCCGACGACGCGTCGTTCGGCGACCCCGCGCAGCTCGTCGTGGTGCCCGACCACTACCTCACGCGCATGCTCGTCTCCCAGGGCGAGACGCTCCCCCGCCTCGGCGTCGGGTCTACCGCCGACGAGGACGCCGAGGCCGACCCGCGCGAGATCTGGCGCCGCTTCTGCGCCGGCTGGAAGCACTTCCGCGGCACGCCCACGCGCTACTGGCTGGAGCACGTGCTCGTCGAGATCCTCGGCGTCACGCAGCGGCCGTCGGCCGAGACCGCCGACGCGCTCTACGACCAGGTGGCGGCGCGGATCGCCGACCCGGGCTTCCGGCCCCGCGCCCTGCTGGACGCGTTCGACATCGAGGTCATCGCCACGACCGACCCCGCCTGGGCCACCCTCGACGCGCACGCCAAGCTCGCCGCGGACGGCTACGGCGAGCGCGTCCTGCCGACGTTTCGCCCCGACCCGCTGCTGCACCTCGACCGCGCCACGTGGCGGGAGGACGTCGCCCGCCTGGGCGAGGCGGCCGGCGTCGACGTCACGTCCTACGACCGCTACCTCGAGGCCCTGCGCGCCCAGCGCGAGCGCTTCGTCGCGGCGGGCGCGCGCGCCACGGACCACGGCCACCTCTCCGCCGACACCACGCCCCTGGACGACGCCGACGCGCGGCGCATCCTCGACAAGGCGCTCGCCGGCACGGTCACCGCCGCCGAGGCGCAGGCGTTCAGCGGGCACATGCTGTTCCAGATGGCCGCGATGTCGGCGGAGGACGGCCTGGTCATGCAGCTGCACCCGGGCGTGCTGCGCGACCACGCCGACGCCCCGTTCGCCGCGTTCGGCCCGGACAAGGGCTACGACATCCCCGTCGTCACGGAGTTCACGCGCTCCCTGCGCCCGGTGCTCGACGCGTTCGGCCACCACCCGGGCCTGCGGCTCATCGCGTTCACCGTGGACGAGGACGTGTACTCGCGCGAGCTCGCGCCGCTGGCGGGCGTCTACCCGGCCCTGCGCCTCGGCGCGCCGTGGTGGTTCCTCGACGCCCCGGACGCCATGCGGCGGTTCCGCGAGTCGGCCACGGAGACCGCCGGCTTCAGCAACATGAGCGGCTTCGTCGACGACACGCGCGCCTTCTGCTCCATCCCGGCGCGGCACGACCTGGCCCGCCGCATCGACGCCGGCTACCTGGCGCGCCTCGTGGCGGAGCACCGCCTGGACCTGGACGAGGCCCTCGACGTCGCCGTCGACCTCGCCTACCGCCTGCCCCAGGCGGCCTACGCCCGCCCCTGATCCTTGCCGGTGGGCGACGAACGACGAGCACGAGGAGCAGCACGGTGAAGATGGGTTTCCGCTGGTACGGCGAGGGCAACGACACGGTCACGCTGGACCACATCCGCCAGATCCCTGGCGTGGAGACGGTGGTGTGGAGCCTGCACCAGAAGCAGGCCGGCGAGGTGTGGGAGCAGGAGGAGATCGACGCGGAGATCGCGCGCATCACCGGGCTCTCCGCCGAGGCGCGCGCCCGCGGCGTGACCCGCACCCTGGACGCGGAGGTCGTCGAGTCGGTCAACGTGCACGAGTCGATCAAGCTGGGCCGCACGGTGCTGGGGCTCGGCCGCGACGAGGCGATCGAGAACTACGTGACCACGATCCGGCGGCTGGGGAAGGCCGGCGTGAAGGTGGTCTGCTATAACTTCATGCCCGTCTTCGACTGGCTGCGCACCGACCTGTGGCACCCGCTGCCCGACGGCTCCACCGCCCTGTTCTTCGAGCGGGCCGTCGTGGACGGGATGACGCCCGAGGGCCTCATCGCCGACATGGCCGCCGGGTCCCACGGCCTGACGCTGCCCGGCTGGGAGCCCGAGCGCCTCGCGGGCTTCACGGAGCTCAACGCGGCCTACGAGGGCGTCACGCACGAGGACATGTACGCGAACTACCGGTACTTCCTCGACGCCGTGGTCCCGGCCGCCGAGGAGGCCGGGGTCAGGCTGGGCGTGCACCCGGACGACCCGCCGTTCGACGTCTTCGGCTGGCCGCGCGTCGTGTCCACGCCGGAGGACCTGCAGCGCGTGCTGGACCTGCACCCGAGCCCGCACCACGGCCTCACCCTGTGCCTCGGGAGCTTCTCGGCGAACCCCGCCCAGGCCCCGCTGGCCGCGGCCACCGTGCGCCGCTTCATGGACCGCATCCACTTCACCCACGTGCGCAACATCAAGCACTTCCCGAACGGCGACTTCTCCGAGGTGGCCCACCGGGCGTGCGAGGGCGACGTCGACACGACCGGGATCATGAAGGCGTACGCCGAGGCCGGCTACACCGGGTACGTGCGGCCCGACCACGGCCGCCACCTGTGGGACGAGAACACCACCAACAAGCCGCGCCCCGGCTACGGCCTGTACGACCGCGCGCTCGGCATCCAGTACCTGCTCGGCGCGTGGGACGCGTTCCGCTACACCGCGCCCGACGCCGGCGCCTGAGCCCGCACCGCACACCGAGCCCGCACGCACCGCACCGAGGAGACCGACGGTGAATTCCGAAAACGTTGTCGACGCCGCGCCGCACCCGGCCTGGCTGCCCGACGGCGCGCTGGCCGCCGTCGGACGCCGCCGCCTCACGCTCCGCACCCCGGACCTGCCAGGCCCCGCGCACGGTGGTCCCCACCCTCGTCCCGACGGCTCGCCGGAGGTGGTGGCCACGCTGCGCGCGGAGCTGGACCGCGCGACGACGGCGCACGGCGGGGCCGTCGTCGACCCGGGCGGCTCCCCCGACCTCGTGCTCGCGCTCGCGGCATCGAGCGTGCTGACTTCGTCCTCGAACGGCCGGAACGAGGATCATGTCAGCACGCTCGATGCCGAGGCGGGGGCGGCCGGGTTCCGGTTCGTGCGCTCGGCCGGCCGGGTCACGGTCACCGCTGCCACGCCGACGGCGCTGCTGCACGGGTGGTTCCACGCGGTGCGGCTCGGGGAGGCGGCGTTCGCGGGGCCCGACGCCGACGAGCACCACGCCCCCGCCTTCGCGCTGCGCGTGCTGGACCACTGGGACAACGTGGACGTGCACCCGGTCATGGGGCAGGTGGAGCGGGGGTACTCCGGCGGGTCGGTCTTCTACGACGACGGCCGGGTCCGCGCGGACCTGTCCCGCGTCACGACCTACGCGCGCCTGCTCGCCGCGACCGGGATCGACCGGGTCTGCGTCAACAACGTCAACGTGCACGCCCGCGAGGCGCGGCTGCTCACCGACGACCTGCCCGAGGTGGCCCGGATCGCCGCCGCGCTGCGGCCGTACGGCGTGCGCACCCACCTCGCGGTGAGCTTCGCCGCGCCGATGACGCTCGGCGGGCTGCCGACGTCCGACCCCCTCGACGCGGACGTGGGCGCCTGGTGGCGCGCGGCGGCGGACCGCGTCTGGGCGGCGGTCCCGGACTTCGGCGGCTTCGTCGTCAAGGCCGACTCGGAGGGCCAGCCCGGCCCGTTCGCCTACGGGCGGGACCACGCCGACGGCGCGAACGCGCTGGCCGAGGCCGTGGCCCCGCACGGCGGCGTCGTGCACTGGCGGGCGTTCGTCTACGACCACAGGCAGGACTGGCGCGACCGCTCCACCGACCGCGCCCGGGCCGCCTACGACCACTTCGCGCCGCTGGACGGCCGGTTCGCCGACAACGTCGTGCTGCAGGTCAAGCACGGGCCGATGGACTTCCAGACCCGCGAGCCCGTCTCCCCCGTGCTCGCCGCGATGCCGGGCACCCGGGTGGCGCTCGAGCTGCAGGTCACGCAGGAGTACACCGGCCAGCAGCGGCACGCGGTCTACCTCGCGCCCTGGTGGCGCGAGAGCCTCGCCTTCCGGCCGTGGGGCGAGGGCGACGAGGGCGGCCCCGCGGTGCGCGACCTCGTCGCGTCCGGCGGCGTCGCGGCCGTGTCGAACGTGGGCGACGACCGGTTCTGGACGGGGCACCCGCTGGCGCAGGCGAACCTCTACGCCTTCGGGCGGCTGGCGTGGGACCCGACGCTCGACCCGTCGGCGCTGCTCGACGAGTGGGTCTCCCTGACGTTCGCGCGCCCGGACGGGACGGTCGAGCCGCGGGTCCGCGAGGTGCTGCACGCGGTGCTCGACGACTCGTGGCGCACCTACGAGTCGTACACGGCGCCGCTCGGCGTGGGCTTCATGGTGCGGCCCGGGCACCACTACGGCCCCGACGTCGACGGGTACGAGTACACGCCGTGGGGCACGTACCACTTCGCGGACCGCGACGGGGTCGGCGTGGACCGCACCCGCGCCACCGGCACGGGGTTCACCGGCCAGTACCCGGCGCCGTGGCGCGACGTGTACGAGGACGTCGCGACCTGTCCCGACGAGCTCCTGCTCTTCTTCCACCACGTGCCGTACTCGCACGTGCTGCACAGCGGGGTCACCGTGATCCAGCACGTCTACGACTCCCGGTCCGAGGGCGTGGAGCGGGTGCGCGGTGCCGTCGCGGCCTGGGAGTCGCTCGCCGACCTCGTGCCGGACGCCGTCCCCGCGGACGTCGACGCGCGGGTCCGCGAGCGCCTCGCCGAGCAGCTGCGCTCGGCCGTCGAGTGGCGCGACCAGGTCAGCACGTACTTCCTGCGCAAGTCGGGGGTTCCCGACGCCCGCGGCCGCACGATCTACTGAGCCCCGACCACCACCGCACCGCACCACTCCGAGGGAGCACGCCCGCATGACCACCCCGACGCCGGAGTCCCTCGGGATCTCCCCGGCCGCCGTCCTCGACCTGCTCGACGACCTGGAGGCGCCGGGCCTGGACCCGCACGCCCTGGTGGTCGCGCGGCACGGCGCCCCCGTGGCCCGCGGCACGTGGGCGCCGTACCGCGCCGACCTGCCGGGGCTCGTCTACTCGGTGTCGAAGACGTTCACGGCGATCGCGGTGGGGCACCTGGTGGCCGAGGGCGCGCTCTCGCCCGACGACCTGGCCGGGTCGCTGCTGGGCCGGCCCACGGACTCCGGGATCACGGTGCGGCACCTGCTCACCATGAACACGGGGCACACGGCGGAGCAGGTCGCGGAGATCGGCTTCGACTCCGCCCGGCTGCTCGCCACCCCGCCCGCGCACGCCCCCGGCACGCACTTCGTCTACAACTCGCCGGCGTCGATGGCGCTGTCCTCGGTGGTCACGACGCTCACCGGCGAGCGCCTCACCGACTACCTCCGCCCGCGCGTGCTGGACCCGCTCGGCATCCGCGGCTCCTGGTGGGTCGGGCACCGCGACGGCGCGCTCGACATCGACCAGGGGTTCTCGGGCCTGCACGTCACGGTGGAGGACGTCGCGCGGCTGGCGGTGGCGCTGGCCGACGGCGGCCGGTACGACGGCGCGCAGGTGGTGCCCGCCGCCTGGCTGGCCGAGATGCGGCAGCCCTGGTCGGACAACGCGGAGGAGCCCGGCGCCGACCACGACTGGGCGCGCGGGTACGGCTACCAGGTGTGGCGCAGCCGCCACGGCTTCCGCGCCGACGGCGCGTACGGGCAGTTCGGCCTCGCCGTGCCGGAGCTCGGCCTCGCGATCGGGTACCTCGGCGCCACCCGGACCACGGACCGCGTGCTCGCGGCGTTCTGGCGGTTCGCCGACCGCCTGGAGGACGGCCCGCTCGCGCCCGAGGAGGCCGCGGCCGCCCGGTTGCGGGCCCGCCTCGCGACCCTCGACACGTGGCCCGGACGGGTCGACCCCGACCCGGAGCCCACGCCGGCGGAGCGGATCTCCCCGGTCCCGTGGACGCTGCTCCCCGCGGACGGGGAGCCCGGCACGTGGCGCGTCGACGTCGGCGGGCACGTCCTCACGGCGACCGACCGGGGCTGGACCACGCACGTCGTGCCGTGGCCCGACGGCAGCGCTGACGCGCGGCCTGGAGCCGAGCACGACCCCGTCCCCGACCCGGTGCTCGTCCTCGCGGTGCGGGCGCGGGCCGGCGACGACGGCGCTGGGCAGCCCGAAAGCACGGTGCAGCCCGAAAGCACGGTGCAGCCCGACAGCACGGTGCAGCCCGACAGCACCGTGCAGCTCGACGTCGTGATCCCGACGTCGCCGCACCGCCTGGTGGCGCGCGGGCCCGCGCCGGCCCCGGACGGCGGCGGGCAGCGCCTCGACCTCGCGTGGACGACGACGCCGCTGTGGCGGCCGGCGCTGTCGACGCTCGTCGTCCCGGGCGCGACGGCACGGGGGCTGCCGCGCTGACCAGCGGCGCGGCGCGCGGCTACCTCGCGTCGGCCCCGCGCGAGCGCGGCGAGACGATCCCGGACTCGTAGGCGAACACCACGAGCTGGGCGCGGTCGCGCGCGCCGAGCTTGGTCATGGCCCGGCTGACGTGCGTCTTCGCCGTCAGGGGGCTGAGCACCATGCGCCCGGCGATCTCGTCGTTGGACAGCCCGTGGGCGACGAGGGCCACGACCTCCCGCTCGCGGGGCGTGAGGAGCCCGAGCCCGTCGGCGCCGACGGCGTCCGGCGGGCGGGCGACGAACTCGCTGATCAGCCGGCGCGTGATCGCCGGGGAGAGCAGGGCGTCGCCCCGCACGGCGGCGCGCACGGCCTCCAGCAGGTCGGCGGGCTCCGTGTCCTTCACGACGAACCCGCACGCCCCCGCCCGCAGCGCCTCGAACACGTACTCGTCGACGCCGTAGTTGGTCAGCATCACCACGTGCACGCCGGTCAGCGCGTCGTCGGCGGCGATCTCGCGGGTGGCGGCGATGCCGTCGAGCCCGGGCATCTGCACGTCCATGAGGACGACGTCGGGCCGCAGCTCGCGCGCCAGCCGCACGCCGTCGCGCCCGTCGGCACCCTCGGCGACCACCTCGACGTCGTCCTCCGCGTCGAGCAGCGCGCGGATGCCGGAGCGGATGAGGGCCTGGTCGTCGACGAGGCCGACGCGGATCACGCGCGGGCCGCCGGCTCGCCGGTCGCGGGCGCCGCCGCCGGTGCGGCCGCGGGCCGTGCGGGCGGCGCGGGCAGCGGGAGGGTGACACGCACCGAGAACCCGCCGTCGGCCCCGGGCCCGGCGCGCAGGGTGCCCCCGAGGGCGACGACGCGCTCGCGCATGCCGGTCAGCCCGTGCCCGGGCTCCGGGTCCCCGGGCGAGCCGCGGCCGTCGTCGTCGACCTGGAGGGTGAGCTCCCGGTCCGCGAACGCCACGCGCACGGTCGCGGCGGCCGCGGGCCCGCCGTGCCGGGCGACGTTCGTGAGCGCCTCCTGCACCACCCGGTAGGCGGCCTGGTCGGTCTCGGCCGGCACGGTGCGCCGGTCGCCGACCACCCGCACGGTGGTGGGCACGCCCGCGCCCTCGGCCCGGTCGACGAGGGCCTCGAGCCGGTCGATGCCGTTCCCGTTGGGCTCGCCGTCGCGCCGCAGCACGTCGAGCGTCGAGCGCAGTTCGCGGGCGGCGTCCGTGCTCGCCTCCTGGATCGCGAGCAGCGCGGGCGGCGGCTCCTCGCCCCGCTTGCGGGCCAGGTGCGCGGCGACGCCCGCCTGCACCTTGATCACGGAGATGCTGTGGGTCAGGGAGTCGTGCAGCTCGCGCGCGATGCGCAGCCGCTCCTCCACGGCGCGGCGCCGGGCCACCTCGTCCCGCGTGCGCTCGGCGTCCTCGGCCCGCTGCTCGACCTCGCGCACGTACGCCCGCCACTGGAGCACCGCCACCCCGGCGACGCCGAGGGAGACCAGCCAGCCCGCCGCGAGGATCCGCTCCCGTGCCCGTCCCGTTCCCATCCCGGCAGCGTAGGTGTGCCGCGTCGGCCGCCGCATCCGGCGCGGGGAGGCGTTCCCGCCTGCTCCCTGCGCAGTAGCCGGACGCCGCCCGGCCGCCCTCCCGGGTAGCCGCAGGTGTCGCCGACGGGCGGACGCGCCGGGGGTGCCCGGCCGCGAAGGATCGGGACCACGGATCGACGCACGACGACGACGCACGACCGACCCCGAGGAGCACCGCCATGAGCATCCAGGCACCCCGCCGCACCCCCGCCCCCACCGCTGTCGGCACCGGGCTGGGCGACGTCCTCGTCCCCGGTGACGAGGGGTACGACGACGCACGACGCACCGTCTTCGCCACCGGCACCCCCGCCCTGGTGGTGCGGCCCCGCGGGGAGGCCGAGGTGGCCGCCGCACTGGCGTACGCCGCCCGCGAGGGGCTGGCCCTGTCCGTCCGCTCGGGCGGGCACGGCCTCACCGGCCGCGCCACGAACGACGGCGGGATGGTGGTGGACCTGCGCCACCTGGACGCGGTCGAGGTGGTGGACCCGCACCGGCACGTGGTGCGGGTGGGCGCCGGAGCCACCTGGGGCAAGGTCGCCGCGGCGCTCGCCCCGCACGGCCTCGGCGTCACCGCCGGCGACACGGCCGGCGTCGGCGTCGGCGGCCTCGCGCTCGGCGGCGGCGTCGGGTGGATGGTGCGCCGGCACGGCCTGGCGGTGGACGCCATGGTCGCCGCGCGGGTCGTCCTCGCCGACGGGCGCACGCTGGTCGTGGGCCCGGACCGGCACGCCGGCCTCTTCTGGGCGCTGCGCGGCGGCGGCGGCAACTTCGGGGTGGTGACGAGCCTCGACCTCGTCGCGGCGCGCGTGGGCGACGTCCGGTTCGGGTCGCTCGCGTTCGCGCCCGACGACCCGGCCCGCCTCGTCACGGGCTGGCGCGACGCCCTGCGCGCCGCCGACGAGGAGCTGAGCAGCACGCTCGTGCTCTCCCCCGCGACGGGCGGGCGCCCCGCCGCGGTGACGGCGCTGGTCTGCGCGTCCCACGACGACCCCACGGCCGCCGACCGGTCGATCGAGCCGCTGCGGCGCCTGGGCACCCTGCTGGCCGACGACGTCGCGACCGTGCCGTACGCCGCCGTCCTCGCCCGGGGCGGGCACCACCCGGCGGGCGCGCGCCTGGTCGGGCGCAACGCGCTGGTGCCGCGGCTCGACGACGCCGCAGTGGCGGCCGTCGTCGCCGCGTTCGAGGGTGACCATCCCACCGCGCTCGGCCTGCGTGCCCTGGGCGGCGCCTTCTCGCGGGTGCTGCCCGACGAGACCGCGTTCGCCCACCGCGACGCCGAGGTGCTGGTGGTGGGCGGGGTCGTGGTGCCCGCGGACGCCCCGGACGCCGCCGTCGAGGAGGCGCTCACCGGGTGGCGCGGCGTCGCCGCCCACGGCACCGGCGCCTACGTGAACTTCCAGGGCACCGCCACGGAGGCCGACCTGCACGCGGCCTACCCGCCCGCCACGCTCGCCCGGCTGCGGGCCGTCAAGCGCGCCTACGACCCCGGCAACCTGTTCGCGCGCAACCTCAACGTGGCCCCCGTGGCCCCCGTGACCGGCGGGGAGGCGTCGTCGTGAGCGCCGCGTTCGAGGCCGAGGGGCTCGTCAAGACGTTCGGCACGACGACGGCGCTCGACGGCGTCGACCTGCGCGCCGAGCGCGGCACGGTGCTCGGCGTGCTGGGCCCCAACGGCGCCGGGAAGACCACCGCCATCCGCGTGCTCGCCACGCTGCTGCGGGCCGACGCCGGCCGCGCGGTCGTCGACGGCCTCGACGTGGCCCGCGACCCGGTGGCCGTGCGCCGCCGCATCGGCCTGACCGGCCAGTACGCCACCGTGGACGAGGACCTCACGGGCGCCGAGAACCTCGTCCTGTTCGGCCGGCTGCTCGACCTGCCCACGGCCGAGGCCCGCGCCCGCGCCGCGCGGCTGCTGGACCGGTTCGGCCTCGCCGACGCCGGCGGGCGGCGCGCGTCCACCTACTCGGGCGGGATGCGCCGCCGCCTCGACCTGGCCGCGAGCCTCGTGGGCTCCCCGAGCATCCTGTTCCTCGACGAGCCCACCACCGGCCTCGACCCCGGCAAGCGCGAGGAGCTGTGGCAGACCATCCGGTCGCTGGCCGACGACGGCACCACCGTGCTGCTCACCACGCAGTACCTCGAGGAGGCCGACGCGCTGGCCGACGAGATCACCGTGATCGACGAGGGCCGCGTCATCGCGCACGACACCCCCGCGGGGCTGAAGCAGCAGGTGGGCGGGCAGACCGTGGTCGTGCGGCCGCGCGACCCGGCCCTCGCCGGCGCGGCGGCGGACGTCGTCGCGCGCGCCACCGGCACCCCGCCCGCACGCCCCCGCGGCGGCGTCGTCACGACGTCCGTGGACGACGAGCGCACGTTCGCCGCCGTCGTCCGCGGCCTCGAGGACGCCGGGGTCGCCGTCACCGAGGTGGCGCTGCGGCTGCCCAGCCTCGACGAGGTCTTCTTCGCCCTGACCGCCGGGCGACGCACCACCCCGAAGGAGGACTCATGACCAGCACCGCCACGGTCGCGACGACCGCACCCGGCATCCGGAGCGCCGCCGCGGGCGACCGCCCCCGCCGGTGGCCGCTCGTGCGCCACAGCCTCGCGCTGGCCCGCCGCAACCTGGTCAAGACGCGGCGCAACCCGGGCGAGCTCGTCGACGCGGTGATCCTGCCCGTCGTCTTCCTCGTGCTGTTCGTCTACCTGTTCGGCGGCGCCGTCGCCGGGTCGACGCACGCGTACCTGCAGTACCTGTTCCCCGGGATCCTCGTGCTCACGACGGTGCTCACGGGGCAGGTCGCGACCGGGCTGAGCATCGTGCAGGACATGAAGAAGGGCGTCTTCGACCGGTTCCGCAGCATGCCGGTGCCGCGCGCCTCCATGCTGCTGGGGTCGGTGCTGGCCGACGCCGTCCGCTACGTCATCGCCCTCGCCGTGCTGTTCGGCGTCGGGTACGCGCTCGGCTTCCGCGTCGAGACGGGGCTGCTGCCCACGCTGGCCGCGTGCGGCCTCGCGATCGTGCTGGGCTTCTCGCTGAGCTGGCTCACCGTGCTCGTCGCCGTGCTGCTGCGCGACGAGGTCATGGTCTCCACGGTCGGCTTCCTGCTGCCCTTCCCGCTCGTGTTCGGCACCGGCATGGCCGCCCCGGTCGAGACGATGCCGGGCTGGCTGCAGTCGTGGGCCGCGGTGAACCCCGTGAGCCGCGCGATCGAGGCCGGCCAGGGCCTGCTGCTCGGCGGGCCGGTCGCCGGGGCCGTGACCGCCACCCTGCTGTGGAGCGGCGCGTTCCTCCTCGTCTTCGGCTCCGCCGCCGTCCTCGTCTACCGCCGGGTCGTCTGACCGGTGACTAACTCGGCGGGTCCTCGCGGAGGACGACGACGTCGGTCGGCTCCAGGTGCAGCGTCTCCCCCGCCTCGACGCGGCGACCGGTGAGCAGGTCCGTGCCGGACGCGTGGGCGGCGACGTCGACGGCGGCGACGGCGTGGTTGAGCACGAACGCGGTCCGGGCCCCGTCGGCGCCGGCGCGCACGGCGAGCTCCACGTCGTCGGCGTCGGCGTACGGGCCGACCAGGCCGTGCCGGTCGAGCACGCGGCGCACCACCCAGCCGGTGCCGACGTCGTCGAGCGCCGTCGCGACGTACCAGGCCTCGCCGGCCCCCTCCCCGCCAGGGCGGTGCCGCGTGACGGCGGGCGTCCCGGCGTAGAACTCCGCGCCGTAGGTACCGACGACCTCCGCGCCCCCGGGCACCACGACCTCGAAGACGAGGGAGCCGTCCGCGACGGCGTCGTCGCCCGTGCCGTCCTTGAGGGTGACGGGGTTGGTGACGCCGGGCTCGGCGGAGTCGGTCTCCTCGACGCGCAGGCCGAACAGCGGGCCCAGCGGGCCGGGCGCGTCCATGAGGAAGGCGTTGGCGTCCTCGTCGGCCCGGCCGGACCAGTACGACGCGAGCACCGAGCCGCCGCGCGCGACGACGCCCTCCAGCCGCGCGGCGACGTCGCCCTTGAGCACGTGCAGCATCGGGGCGAGCACGACGTCGTACGGCGTCAGGTCCGCCGTCACCGGCACGACGTCCACCTGCGCGCCCGCCTGCCACAGCGCGCGGTAGTAGGCCAGCACGGTGTCGACGTACCGCGCGTGCCGGTTGAAGCCGTCCGTCATCTCGGCCGCCCACCAGGAGTCCCAGTCGAAGAGCAGCGCGACGCGGGCGGGCGTGCGCGCGCCGAGGACGGCGTCGCCCAGCGCGTCGAGCTCGGCGCCCAGCGCGGCGACCTCGCGGAAGGCGCGCGTGTCGGTGCGGCCGGCGTGGTCGAGGACGGCGCCGTGGTACTTCTCGCACGCGCCCTTCGACTGCCGCATCTGGAAGTACAGGACGGCGTCGGCGCCGTGCGCGACGGCCTGCCACGACCACAGCCGCAGCACGCCCGGCCGCTTCACCGGGTTGACGTCGCGCGACGCGGTGATGGTGGGCGTCTGCTCCATGACCCAGAACGGCGCGCCGTCCTTGAGCCCGCGCATGACGTCGTGGGCCAGCGCCATGCGCGCGTGCTCGCGCTGGCCGGGCGGGTAGTTGTCCCAGGAGGCGAAGTCGAGGTCTGCGGCCCACCGGTGGTAGTCGACCGGCCGGAACATCCCCATGAAGTTGGTGGTCACGGGGGTCGTGGCGTCGTGCTCCCGGATGCGGGCCTTCTCGTCGCGGAAGTTGGCGAGCATCGCGTCGGACATGAACCGCCGGTAGTCGAGCGTGATGCCCTGGAAGGCCGTGTGGTCGGGCCCGCGCCAGTGCTCGCTGAGCATGTTGGGCGGCACGATCTGCTCCCAGTCGCTGAACGTGTGCGACCAGAACGCCGCGTTCCACGCCTCGTTGAGCCGCTCGAGCGTGCCGTAGCGGGCGCGCAGCCAGTCCCGGAAGCCGGCGGCGCAGAGGTCGCACCAGCAGCCGCCGTCGAACCCGCCGTACTCGTTGCCGACGTGCCAGGCCACGAGCCCCGGCGTGCCCGCGTACCGCTCGGCGATCCGGCCGGCGAGCTCGGCGGACAGGCGCCGGTACACCGGCGAGCTCGGGCAGGCGTTGTGCCGCTGCCCGTACACGTGCCGGCGGCCCTGGAAGTCGGTGCGCTCCACCTCGGGGTGCCGGTGCGCGAGCCACGGCGGCAGCGCGCCGGTCGCCGTCGCGAGCACGACGTCGCGCCCGCCCGCCACGGCGCGCGCGACGACCTCGTCGAGCAGCGCGAAGTCGTAGGTGTCCTCGTCCGGCTGCAGCGTCGCCCACGAGAAGACGTTGAGCGTCACCGTGTCGATCGACGCCAGGTCGAACGCGGCGTAGTCGGCCTCCCACACCTCCCGCGGCCACTGCTCGGGGTTGTAGTCGCCGCCGTAGCGGATCTTGGGGGCGCGGGGGTCGGGCATCGCGGGGCTCCAGGGTCGGGGTCGCGGGCGGTGGGTACGGGTCGAGCGGGGGTCAGGCCGTGAACCGCCGCGCGACGTCGCGCAGCAGCGGCCGGGCGGTGCGGAGCAGGAACGCCAGCCAGACGACGAGGAGCAGCGCGGCGACGGCCTCGCCGACCAGCCACACCGCGCCCGCCGCGACGACGACGAGCGCGAGCAGCCCGGCGGCGACCGCCGGCCGGCGGGCGAGCCCGTCGAGGGCGACGCGCGCGACGTCGCGGGTCCGGAGGCGGAACAGCGCCACGACCGTGAGGGCCGCGAGCGCCCAGACGAGCACGGCGGCACCGATCACGAGGAGGACGACGGCGTAGCCGGCGGAGACGCCGGCGGCCTCGCGGTGCACGACGCTCGTCGCGACCATCCCCAGCACGACGAGCGCCGGCGCGGCGAGCAGCAGCGCGTCCCGCCAGCCGAGCCGCAGGCCGCGGGCGAAGGCCGCGGCGGGCGCGGGCGGGGCCCCGGCGGTGGCCTCCGTGGTCCGCGCGTCGAGGGCGAACAGCCCGGCGACCAGGCCGGGCGCCGCGGGGAGCAGGCACAGCGGGACGATCAGGGCGTTGCCCGACGACCGGTCGAGCAGCATCAGCGCGACGAGCGTCGGCACGGTCCCGAGCGCGACGAGCACGCCCACCACGAGGTACCAGTACACCCGGGCGGTGAGGCGCCCGAGCGGCCCGTCGCCGAGCTCGCGCACCCGCCCGGACGCTGCCCCGGTCGCCGCGCCCGCCCCGCGGCCGGCGGAGGCCGCGCTCATCCCGCGGCCTCCGCCGTCCGGCCGACGATGCGGGCGTCGTCGAGCCACGCGGGCGTCTCGTCGCGCACGGGGTCGATCTCCACCAGGGTGACCTCGTGCCGGCCCAGGCTCAGCCGCAGGTCGGCGCGCCCCTGCGTGACCGGCACGGAGGCGTGCTCCCGGGCGGGGGCGGACGCCTCGTGCAGCAGGTCGAGCTGGCGCGCGGTCGGCGACGCGGGCCGGCCCAGCTCCCGCCAGGCCGAGAACGCGTTGCCGTCGTGCTCCCCCACCCGCGAGCGGTGCACGTAGGCCGTGGTCGCGCCGCCGCCGACGGGCACGCTGAGGCGCAGCTCGTGCCGGTCCGGCTCGTCGCCGTCGTCCGTGCCGCCCACCGGCTGCCAGGCCAGCACGGTGACGCGCCCCGCGCCGTCGCGCGTCACGAGGTGGTCCTCGCCGCGGTGCAGCACGTCGCCACCCATCCGCGCCATGAACGCGTACAGGTGGAACACGGGCTTGCGCAGCTGCCGGTGGCCGAGCATCCCGAAGCCGCCGTGGAACACCGACGTCGGGATGTTCTCCTCCTCGAAGACGTCGCAGAACGTCCAGTACGAGAAGGAGTCGACGTGGTCGCCGCCGGCCGCGAGGACCGGGGCGACCGACGCCGCCTGGTAGGCGGTGTCGTGCACCGGGTTGTCGGGCCGGTAGCTGGTGCTGAACTCCGTGACGTGCGTGGGCAGCCCCTCCAGCCGCGTGCCCGCCACGAGCTTGGCGGGCGCCGCGAACTGGTCCAGCAGGGACTGCGGCCGGCGCAGCGTCTGGTAGGTGCCGAAGGGCACCGGCTGCGCCGGACCCGTCGTGTAGGCGTGGAACGACAGGAAGTCGACGGGCACGTCGCGCGCCTCGACGAACCGGGTGAACGGCTCCCACCATTCTTCGGCGCCCGGGGAGATCGCCGGGCCGCCCACCTGCAGCGACGCGTCGACCTCCTTGACCGCCGCGGCCGTCACCTCGTACAGCCGGAAGTACGCCTCCTGCGACGCGCCCTCCCAGAAGTGCACGAGGTTCGGCTCGTTCCACACCTCGAACGGCCAGGTGCGCACCTCCTCGAGCCCGTACCGGTCGACGGCGTGGCGCACCACCGCGCCCACCAGCGCCGCCCACTCCCGGTGGTCGCGGGGCGGGGTCACGTTGCCCTTCCACCAGAACACCGTCTGGTCGCCCGACGCGAGGCCGGACGGCATGAAGCCGAGCTCCACGAAGGGCTTGATCCCCAGGCCGAGCCACGAGTCGACGATCTGGTCGGCGTACGTGAACGAGTACCGCGTGCCGCGGTGGCCGGCCGCGTCGTACGGGCGGTGGATCCCCACGTCGTCCGACAGCAACCCGTGGCCGCGGAGGTAGCGGAACCCGATCTCCGACTGCACGAGCGCGAGCGAGTCCTGGTAGTCCCGGCGCAGCGCGAGGTTGAGCCGGCCGGTGCCGACGCACCGCCGCCACGCGTCGGAGAGCGTGGCGGCGGGCGCGTCGGGGACGACGACGGGGGTCAGGTCTCAGCCCTCCTTGCGTGCCAGCGCGGTGTTGAACGTGTCGACCAGCTGCGTGGCGCCGAGACCGTCGATCTCCGCGACGTACGCGTCCCAGTCGTCGAACGAGCGCTGGCCGGTGACGAACCCGGCGGTCGCGGCCATCACCGCGTCCTTGAGCTGGGTGTCCAGCAGGGAGACCTGCTCGAGCTCCATCTCGTCGAGGCCCGCGGCCGGCTTGACCGGCAGCACCTCCTTGGTGTCCAGGACGGCGCGCGTCCACTCCTTGACCTCGTCCGTCATCACGGACTCGAGCAGGTCCTGCGAGGACCCGTTCGCGAGCAGGAACACCCCGTTGCTGTACCCGAAGTCGGTGTTGAGCATCTTCGGGGCGCCCGGGTTGATGGCGTTCCAGCCGATGTCGTCGTTCAGGGTGCGCACGCCGTCGCCGCCCTTGCTGAACGTCTCCCCGTCCACGCCCCACTGGGCGAACTCCATGCCCTCGTCGGAGAAGTACTGCCAGTCCACGTACTGCAGCAGCGCCTTGAAGTGCGGGTCCTCGGCCGCCTTGCTGGAGATCATCAGGCCGGAGGAGAGCTGGCTCGGCATGAGGTTGCTGCCCGCCGGGCCGGCGGGCAGCGTGAGCATCCGCAGCGGGGCGTCCTTGCCGGCGTCCTCGAACGCCTGCCGGTACACCGTGATCTCCTGCGTGTTGCCCGAGATCGCCGCCGCCTTGCCGGAGACGAACTTCTGCTTCGCCTGGTCGTCCGACTGGGTGATCTCCGGGTCGAACGTCTTGTCCTCGACCATGCCGTGCACGGTCTCGAGCATCTGCTTGTACCCGTCGCTGGTGCCGTTGAACGTGAACTTCCCGGCGTCGGCGTCGAACCAGGTGTTGTCGTAGCCCCAGCCGCCGGTCGCACCGAAGTTCGGGCCCATGTACTGCAGCATCGCGCCGAGCGGCTGGGTGTCGGTCCAGCGGTCGGTGAACGCGTAGTCGAGGTCCGGGTTGGCCTCCTGGACCTTCTTCAGGTCCTCCCGGAACTCGTCCCAGGTGGCCGGGTCCTCGGTGACGCCCGCCTTCTTCCACAGGTCGTCGCGGATGACCACCGAGTACTGCACGTCCGGGATCTCCCGCAGGCCCGGCAGGATGTAGAGCTTGCCGTCGTCCTGCCGGTGGGTGTCCAGCTCCTCCTGCAGGCCCCACTTCTCGACCTTGTCCTGGAAGTTCGGCATGTACTCGAGGTAGTCGGACACCGGGAGGATCGCGCCGCCGGAGACGAACTGGGTCTCCTGGCCCGGGTACGTCACCGGGATGAGCTCCGGCGCCTCGCCCGAGCCGATCAGCAGGGACTTCTTGTTGTCCCAGTCGGCGAGCGGCACGTCGGTGCGGTCGAAGGTCACGCCGTGGTCGTCCTCGAGGTGCTGGAAGATCGACCAGTCGTCCTTGACCGGGTAGTTCGGGTGGTCGCGGTACATCAGCCCGAGGTCCACCGGCTCGGTCGCCTTGAACGACGTCCCGACGCCGAAGTCGGCCATCGCCCCGACGCTGTGCGCCTCGTCGATGGTGACGCCGCCGGCCGCCGTCTCGCCGGAGCCCCCGCCGTCGTCGTCCCCGCCGCTGCCGCAGGCGCTGAGCCCCAGCGCGAGCGCGGTCAGGGAGACGGCCGCGACGGCCGATCGCATCCTGGTGGTTGTCATGGTTCTCCTCGGGTGACGAGCGTCGTCGCTCTTCTGCGGGGTGGGGTGGTGCACCGGGTGGTGCGGCAGGTGGTGCGAGGTCGCGGCGTGGCGCGGTCCGTCAGCCCTTGACGGACCCGAGCATCACGCCCGAGACGAAGTACCTCTGGATGAAGGGGTAGAAGCAGATGATCGGGAGCACCGTGAGCAGCATCGTCACGGACTGGATGTTGGCCCCGATCTGCACGGCCTCCTGCCCGGTGATCCCCGCGGCGGGGTTGGACGCCGCCGCGATGAGGTTGCGCAGGTAGACCGTGACCGGGAACAGCTCCTTCTGGTCCAGGTACAGGAAGGCGCTGAACCACGAGTTCCACATGCTCACGGCGTAGAACAGCGTCATGGTGGCCAGCACCGCCTTGGACAGCGGCAGCACGATGCGGAAGAAGACCCCGTAGGTCGTCAGCCCGTCGATCGCCGCGGCCTCCTCCAGCTCGGCCGGGAAGTTCTCGAAGAACGACTTCATGACCAGGAGGTTGAACACCGAGATGGCGTTCGGGACGACGATCGCCCAGACCGTGTTCCGCATGTTCAGCGTGTCGGCCACGAGGATGTAGTTCGGGATCAGGCCGCCGCTGAAGAACATCGTGAAGACCGCGACGCCGATGAAGAACGAGCGGCCCTTGAGCTCCCGCCGGCTCAGCGCGTAGGCGAACGTCGTGGTGAGCGCCATCGAGATGACCGTGCCCAGCACGGTGTAGAGCACCGTGTTGCCGTAGTTCGTCCAGAACAGCGAGTCGCCCATGACGACCTCGAAGGTCTGGACGTTGAAGCCCCGCGGCAGCAGGTTCACCTCGCCGGCGGCGATGTGCCCCTCGGACGAGAACGCCTTCGCGACGAGGTTGACGAACGGGTACAGCGTCACCGCGCACACCACGAGGAGGACGACGGCGTTCGCGACCTTGAAGACGCGGTAGCCCGCGGTGTCGCGGACGGTCGTCGCCTCGCTGCGGACGGCGGCGAGGTCGGGGGCGGACGTCTCGATCACCACAGGGAAGCTCCCACCAGACGGCGCGACGCGTAGTTCGCGGACAGCACGAGGACCAGGCCGATGAGCGCCTCGAAGAGGCCGATCGCGGCACCGTAGGAGAACTGCGCCGACTGGATGCCCACGCGGTACAGGTACGTCGAGATGACGTCGCCGGTCGCGTAGACCAGCGGGTTCTGCAGCAGCAGGACTTTCTCGAACCCGACCGCCATGAAGGAGCCGATGTTGAGGATGAGCAGCACCATCATCGTGGGGCGGATGCCCGGGAGGGTGACGTGCCACGTCTGCTGCCAGCGGTTCGCGCCGTCGATCCGGGCGGCCTCGTAGAGCTGGTCGTCCACGGTCGTGAGGGCGGCGAGGTAGAGGATCGTGCCCCAGCCGACGGTCTGCCAGACCTCGGAGCTCACGTAGATCGTGCGGAACCACTCCGGCTGCTGCATGAACGTGATCGCGTTGCCGCCGAACGCCTCGACGAGCTGGTTGACCGTGCCCGAGACCGACGTCAGCTGCAGCACCAGGCCCGCCACGATGACGATCGACATGAAGTGCGGCAGGTAGGAGATCGTCTGCACGGCCTTCTTGAACCGGCGCGAGCGCAGCTCGTTCAGCATGAGCGCCAGGACGATCGGCAGCGGGAAGCAGATCGCCAGCGTCAGCAGGCCCAGGACCACGGTGTTCCAGAACACCTGCCAGAACTGCTGGTTGTGGATGAACATCTCGAAGTAGTAGAAGCCCACCCACTCGTCCCCGAAGACGCTGCCGCCGGGCCGGAACCGCCGGAAGGCGATCACGTTGCCCACCATCGGCAGGTACTTGAAGACGAGGAAGAAGAGCAGCGGCAGCGCCACGAAGGTGTAGAGCCGCCAGTCCTTGCGCAGCGCCTGCCGCCACGTGGTGCGCGCGCGGCGCACCCGCCGCGGCCGGTCGCCCGGCGGTGCCGGCGACGGCGGTACGTCGTCGCTCAGCGGCTCGGCCGCCACCGTTCCTGCGCTCTGCGCCATGGATCCCCAGCCCGTCACGTCGTCGTGCGTCCCTGTCAGCGCGACAGCGCGCCTCGGTCGAAAGTTTCGGCTTCGAAAACGTTCTCTATTCGCGGCCGAGATTAGGGGCGCGGCGCGACGGCGGTCAAGCACCCCGCGGGTCACGGTCTGGTCACGGCGCCTCGGCCGGCCGCCGCGGGATGCCTCTGCGGCCTGGAATTCCGGGAGTTCTCGTCATCGGGGAGCGCACGACGACGCCACGACCGCCAGCGACCGAAGCGACCCCGACGGGTGCGGGTGAACCCGCCACGACGGGCCTCGAGCGGCGCGTGCATCGTGTACGGTCGAGCCGAAAGTTGCGTCGATCGGCGCGGAACTGGCGCCGCCGTCGCGGCCCCGACAGGACGGACCATGAACGCCCCCACCCCCCGCGGCCAGGCCCCGACGATCGCCGAGATCGCCCGGGAGCTCGGCGTGTCCCCGCCCACCGTGTCCAAGGTGCTGAACGGCAAGGCGGACGTCGCCCCCGCGACGCGCGCCCGCGTCGAGGCCGCCCTCGAGAAGCACCGCTACCGCCGGCGTCGCGCCGCGACCCCGCCGGTCGGCGCGGGCCTCGTCGACCTCGTCTTCCACCGGGTCGGGTCGGCCTGGTCGACCGAGATCATCCGCGGCGTAGAGGACGCCGCCGCGGCCGCCGGCCTGAGCGTCATCCTCACCGAGCTGGGCGGCGAGCACCGGCCGCCGGGCGCGTGGCTCGAGACCACCCTGTCGCGCCCGCCGCTGGGCGTGCTGCTGGTGGCCGCCAGCCTCAGCGCCGCGCAGCGCCGGCAGCTCACCACCCGGTCGATCCCGTTCGTCGTCATCGACACGGACGGCGAGCCGCCGCCCGACGTCCCCACCGTCGGGTCGGACAACTGGAACGGCGGCCTCGTCGCCACCCGCCACCTGCTGGAGCTCGGGCACCGCCGCATCGCGGCCATCTCCGGCCCCGGCGACATGCTGTGCAGCCGGGCCCGCCTGGACGGCTACCGGACCGCGCTCGAGGAGGCGGGCGTCGCCTTCGACCCCGCCCTCGTGCGGTCGGGGAACTTCGAGGTGGAGTCCGGGTACCGGTCCGGCAGCGAGCTGCTCGACCTGCCCGACCGCCCCACCGCCGTCTTCGCCGGCTCGGACATGCAGGCCATCGGGCTGCTCCGCGGCGCCCAGGAGCGCGGCCTGTCCGTGCCCCGCGACCTGTCCGTCGTCGGGTACGACGACCTGCCGCTCGCGACCTGGACCGCCCCGGCCCTGACCACCGTGCGCCAGCCCCTGCTCGAGATGGCCAGCACCGCGACCCGCACGCTCCTCGCCCTCGCCCGCGGCGAGGCGCCCCTCGTGCGCCGGGTCAACCTCTCCACGGAGCTCGTCGTGCGGGAGTCCACCGCTCCCCTCGCTCCCTGAGGGGGCGCGCCCCCGGACGGCATCGAGCGTGCTGACCTGATCCTCATACCGGCCGTATGAGGATCAGGTCAGCACGCTCGATGCACCGGACGGGTCAGCGCCGGACGGGTCAGCGCTGGACGCGCGCGCTGCCTCCGCCGGCGAGCTTGGCGACCTCGGCGAGGGTGGCCGTCGTCGTGTCGCCGGGGGTGGTCATGGCGAGGGCGCCGTGCGCGGCGCCGTACTCCACGGCCTCCTGCAGGGAGCCGAGCTCCAGGAGGCCGTACGCCAGACCGGAGGCGAAGGAGTCGCCGCCGCCGACGCGGTCGAAGATCTCCAGGTCGGCGCGGTGCGTGGCCTCGACGAAGCCCTCGGCGCGCGACCAGGCGATGGCGCCCCAGTCGTTCACGGAGGCCGACTTCACGCCGCGCAGCGTGGTCGCGATGACCTGGAAGTTCGGGTAGGCCTCGGCGGCCGTGCCGATCATGGTGCGGAAGGCGCCCGTGTCGAGGTCGGTGAGGTTCTCGTCCACGCCCTCGACCTCGAAGCCGAGGGACGCGGTGAAGTCCTCCTCGTTGCCGATCATCACGTCGACGTGGTGCGCCAGGCGGCGGTTGACCTCGCGGGCGCGCTCGACCCCGCCGATGCCCTTCCACAGGGACGGGCGGAAGTTGAGGTCGTAGGACACGATCGTCCCGTGCTTCTTCGCCGCGGTCATCGCGGCCTCGGCGACGTCGGCGGCCGACTCGGACAGCGCGGCGAAGATGCCGCCGGTGTGCAGCCAACGCACGCCGGAGCCGAACAGCTCGTCCCAGTCCACGTCCTCGGGCTTCATCTGCGAGACGGCGGTGTTGCCGCGGTCGCTCACGCCGACCGCGCCCCGCACGCCGAAGCCGCGCTCGGTGAAGTTGAGGCCGTTGCGGACGCTGCGGCCGATGCCGTCGTAGTCGCGCCACTGCACCCAGGAGGTGTCGAGGCCGCCGGTGAGCATGAAGTCCTCGACGAGGCGGCCCACCTCGTTGTCGGCCAGGGCGGTGACGATCGCGCCGCGGAGCCCGAACGCGCGGCGCAGGCCGCGGGCCACGTTGTACTCGCCGCCGCCCTCCCAGACGTCGAACGAGCGGGTGGTGCGCACGCGGCGGTCGCCCGGGTCGAGGCGCAGCATGACCTCGCCGAGCGCGACGACGTCGTAGCGGCACTCGGCCGCGGGGCGGGTGGTCAGGGACGGGTTCGGCATCAGGACTCCTTGCGGGCTCGGCGTGCTCAGGCGGTCTGCGCGAGGGCGACGGCCTCGGCGGTGCGGCGGGTGATCTCGGCCCAGTCGCCGGCGACGACGAGCGACTTCTCGACCATCCAGGACCCGCCGACGGCGAGGACCGGGGCGAGGCCGAGGTACTCGCCGAGGTTGGCGGCGCCCACGCCGCCGGTGGGGACGAAGCGCAGGCCGGGGAACGGCGCGGAGAACGCCTTGATGGCGGCGGGGCCGCCCACGACGGACGCGGGGAACAGCTTGACCACGTCGACGCCGAGGTCGAGCGCGGCCATGATCTCGCTGGGCGTGGCGACGCCGGGCAGCACCGGGACGCCGTGGTCCTGGGCCCGGCGCACGACGGCCGCCGACAGCCCGGGCGACACGATGTAGCGCGCGCCGGCGTCGACGACCGCGTCGACCTGCTCGACGGTGGTGACCGTCCCCGCCCCGACGACGACGTCGGGCTGGGTGCGCGCGACCGCGCGGATCGCGTCGATGCCGCCTGCGGTGCGCAGGGTGATCTCGGCGACGGGGAGGCCGCCGGCGACGAGCGCGTCGGCGAGGCGCGCGCCCTCGTCGGCGCCGTCGACCACGACGACGGGCACGAGGCGGTGGGCGCCGAGCGCGGCGACGACGTCGCCGGCCTGGATCGAGGGGGAGGACATCCTGGCTCCGTTTCGCTATGGTGAACGTACGTTGTTCACTACGGAACACCATAGAGGACCGTTCGCGATGACCCAACCCCCCAGCCCGCTCGGCAGCGTCGACAAGGCGCTCCTCACGCTCGACGCGCTCGCGCGCGCCGGCGCCGGCGGCGTCGCCCTCGCCGACCTCGCCGCCGAGGTGGGCGCCAACAAGTCGACGCTGCACCGCACGCTCGCCGCCCTGCGGCACCGCGGCTACGCCGACCAGGGCCCCGACGGCGCGTACACGCTGGGCCCGGCCGTCCTCTCCCTCGGCGCCGCCTACCTCGCCGAGGACAACCTGCCGGGCCTGCTGCGCCCGGCCCTGGAGGCCCTGCGCGACGAGGTCGACGAGCTCGTGCACCTCGGCACCCTCGCCGGCCAGGAGGTGGTCTACCTCGACAAGGTGGAGCCGCAGCGCCCGCTGCGCGTGTGGTCCGCCGTCGGCCGGCGCATCCCCGCCGCGACGAGCGCCCTCGGACGGGCGCTGCTCGCCGCCGCCCCGGCGGACAGGGCGGAGATCGAGCGGTACGCCGCCGACCGGGAGCCGGCCGAGCGCCTGCGCGCCGCCCTCGACGACGCCCGCGGCCGCGGGTACGCCACCGAGACCGAGGAGAACGAGCCCGGCATCGCGTGCGTGGCCGTCGCGCTGCTGCGCGGCGGGCGCCCGGTGGCGGCGGTCAGCATCACCGCGCCCGCCGAGCGGATGAGCGGCACGGCCGGGGCCGAGCGGACCCGCGCCCTGCGGGAGGTGCTGGGCCGCACCCTGCCCGCCGGGTTGACCCTGCCGCCGAGCGGGCCATAATCATCTGACGTATTTCTCGTCAGCACGCCGATCGACACAGTCCGTCATCCGCGCTTCGCAGCTACCCTCGCTGCGACCGTCGATACATCAGATCACTCTGCCCGACAGGAGCCCACACCGCCGTGCCGCCTCTCGCCTCCGCCGTCTGGTCGCCCCCGCTCAGCCCTCGCGCGCCGGGCGGCCTGCCCCGCCCCCGCATCGGCATCGCGGGCATCTCCATCGAGTCCTCCACGTTCTCCCCGCACGTCAGCGGCTGGGAGGCGTTCACCCTCCGCCGGGGCGACGAGCTGCGCGCCCGCTACCCGTTCCTCGCGGCCGGCACGGAGCGCGGCGACGCCGCGGAGTGGCTGCCCTTCCTGCACGGCCGGTCCCTGCCCGGCGGCGCGGTCGACCCCGAGGTGTACGCCGCCATGCGCGACGAGATCGTCGAGCGGGTCCGCGCCGAGGTCGCGGCGCACGGCCCGCTCGACGGCCTCTACCTCGACCTCCACGGCGCGATGAGCGTGGTCGGCGCCACCGACGCCGAGGGCGACCTGGCCACCGCCGTGCGGGAGGCGCTCGGCCCCGACACGCTCGTGTCCGCGTCGATGGACCTGCACGGCAACGTCTCCGCCGCGCTGTCGCGCGCGGTCGACCTCCTCACCTGCTACCGCATGGCCCCGCACGAGGACGAGGCGAACACCCGTGAGCGCGCCGTGCACCACCTGCTCGAGCGGCTCCGCGGCCCGCACGGCTCCGACCCCGCCGCCCGCCGGCCGTGGCAGGCGTGGGTGCAGGTGCCCGTCCTGCTGCCCGGCGAGAAGACGAGCACGCGGCTCGAGCCGGCCCTCGGCCTCTACGACCGGCTGCCGGCGGTCGAGGCGAAGGACGGCGTCCTCGACGCGGCGATCTGGATCGGCTACGCCTGGGCCGACGAGCCCCGCTGCCAGGCCGCCGTCGTCGTCACCGGCGACGACCCGGACCTCGCCGCCGCCGAGGCGCGCACGCTCGCGGAGGCGTTCTGGGCCGCGCGGGACGGCTTCGAGTTCGTCGCGCCCACCGGCACGTTCGGCGAGTGCCTGGACCTCGCGCTCGCGCGGCCGCACGACGCCCCGCGCCCGTTCGTCGTCTCCGACTCCGGCGACAACCCCACGGCGGGCGGCGCCGGCGACGTCTCCTGGTCGCTCGGCGACCTGCTCGACGACGCCCGGTTCGCCGCCGCCGACGGCCCCACCGTGATCCACGCGTCGGTGTTCGACCCCGCGGCGGTCCAGGCCGCGGTGCGCGCGGGCGTCGGGGGCCGGGTCGACGTCGAGGTCGGGGGCCACGTCGACGGCCGGGCCCGGGGCCCGGTGCGGCTCGACGGCGAGGTCTTCTCGGTCACGCCGGGCGACGCCGACGCCGGCACCGTGGTCGTGGTGCGGCGCGGCGGCGTGCACGCGATCGTCACCGAGCGCCGCAAGCCCTACCACCACGTGCAGGACTTCACGCGGCTCGGCCTGGACCCGCACCGCGCGGACGTCGTCGTCGTGAAGATCGGCTACCTCGAGCCCGAGCTGTACGACCTGGCCGCCGACTGGCGCCTCGCGCTCACGCCCGGCGGCGTGGACCAGGACCTGCTGCGCCTGGGGCACCACCGGATCGAGCGCCCGATGTTCCCCTTCGACCCGGACATGCCCGACCCCGACCTGCGCCCGGTGCTGCGCCGCCGCGGCGAGCCCGAGCGACGCGGCTGACCGCGGCCCGCCCGCGAGCCCACCCACCACCACGACCACGCCGACCCCACCACCGAGGAGCCGACCGTGCTGAACTTCGAGGAGCGCACCGGGCCCGACCTGGGCGCCGACGCCCCCACCTACCCCGACGCCGTCGTGCCCGCGTGGTACCGCGACGCCAAGCTGGGCTTCTTCGTCCACTGGGGCGTGTACTCCGTGCCCGCGTGGGGCACCCCGCACGCCGAGGGCTCGGTGCCCGACGAGGACGCCTACGCCCACCACCAGTACGCCGAGTGGTACGCCAACACGGTGCGCATCGACGGCAGCCCCACGCGCCGCCGGCACGAGGAGCGGTACGGCGCGGGCACGTCGTACGAGGACCTGGCCGACCTCTGGGACGTCACGGGCTTCGACGCCGACGCGCTCGTGGGCGACCTCGTCGCGGCCGGCGGACGCTACGTCGTGCCGACCACGAAGCACCACGACGGCTTCTGCCTGTGGGACACCGGGACCACGCCGTTCAACGCCGTCCGTCGCGGCCCCGGCCGCGACCTGGTCGCGGAGATCGCCCGCGCGACCCGCGAGGCCGGTGCCCGCCTCGGCCTGTACTACTCCGGCGCGCTCGACTGGCACACCAGCGAATACCCCCCGATCGAGTCGTCGACGGACCTGTTCCGGCTGCGCCGCAACGACGACGTCTTCGCCCGGTACGCCGCGGCGCAGCTGCGCGAGCTCGTGGACCGCTTCTCCCCCGACGTGCTGTGGAACGACATCGACTGGCCCGACGCCGGCAAGACGACCGCGCCGCACGGGCTGGCCGCGGTGCTGCGCGAGTACCTCGAGGCCGTGCCCGGCGGCGTCGTCAACGACCGGTGGGGCGTGCCGTTCCACGGGTTCTGGACCCGCGAGTACTCCCACGTGCCGGAGACCCTGCCGCACCCGTGGGAGGCGACCCGGGGCCTCGGGTGGTCGTTCGGCTACAACGAGGCCGAGGGGCCGGAGCACACCATCGGCGAGCGCGAGCTGATCCACCTGCTCGTCGACGTCGTGAGCAAGAACGGCAACCTGCTGCTCAACGTCGGCCCCCGCGCGGACGGGTCGATCCCGGACCTGCAGCGCGACCGCCTCGCCGCTCTCGGGCGCTGGCTCGGGGCGTACGGCGACGCGATCTACGGCACGCGGCCGTGGGTGCGCAGCGGCGACGTCCCGTCCGACCCGGTGACCGGGCGGCCCGACCCGCGGCGCAGCCCGGTCGCGTACACGAGCCGCGGCGACGAGGTGTTCGTGCACGTCCTGGAGCCCGGCAGGGGCCTGGTCGCGCTGGCGCCCGAGCTCGCGGGGGCGGCCGACGTCGCCTGGCTCTCCGGCGCGCCCGCCGACCGCGCGGGCACCGCGGGCGCCGCGGGCGCCGAGGGCGACCCCACGCGGGACGTCGTCGTGCCGGACGGGCTCCGCGACGCGCACGTCGCGGTGCTGCGCGTGCGCCGGTGACCCGCCGCGGGCCCCTGCGGGGGCCCGCGGTCAGTCGTGGAGCAGGTAGGCGCCGGGATCGGCGAGGACGTGCTGCACGACGAGCCGCCCGGCGCCGATCACGCCCGCCTCGGGGCCGGTCGTGGCGCGCGTGATGACGAGGTTCTTCGTCACGAGCGGGTGGCAGCCCTCGTAGAGCTGGGACCGCACGCTCGCCACGAACGGCTCCAGCGTGGACAGGGCGCCCCCCAGGAACACCGCGTCGGGGTTCACGAAGTTCACGACGGTGCACAGCACCTCGCCGAGGTGGCGCCCCGCCTCCCGGACGAGGGTCGTCGCGTCGGGCTCGGCGTCGCGCGCGCGACGCACGACGTCCGCCGTCGTGGCGACGTCCACGCCCCGGGCGCGCAGCTGCCGCACGATCGCGGCGCCGGAGGCGATCGTCTCGAGGCAGCCGAGCTTGCCGCACGAGCAGGGGATCTCCCCGGCGGCGCTCACGCGGGAGTGCGTGATGTCGCCGGCCGCCCCCGTCGCCCCGCGGTGCAGGCGGCCCGAGGCGATGAGGCCGCTGCCGATCCCGGAGCCGGCCTTCACGGTCACGGAGTGCTGCACCCGGCGCCCGTAGGAGAAGTGCTCGCCCAGCGCCATGAGGTTGACGTCGTTGTCCACCAGCACCGGCACCCCGGCGCGCTCGGCCAGCCACTCCCGCACGGGGAAGCCGTTCCAGCCGGGCATGCGCGCAGGCGACTCCACGCGGCCGGTCTCGACGTCGACCGGGCCGGGCAGGCCCACCGCGAGCCCCCGGAGCACCGACGCGGGCGCGAACGGCGCGGCCAGGTCCGTCCCCTCGGCGAGGACGGCGGCGAGCGCGGCCTCCGGCCCGGCCGCGATCTCGACGGGCACCTCGCGGACGGCCCCGAGGCGGCCGGTGAGGCTCATGACCCCGAGGCGGGCGTGCGTGCCCCCGAGGTCGGCGGCGAGCACGTGGCCGCCCTCGGGGCGCAGCCGCAGCAGCCGCGGGCGGCGACCGCCCCGCGACTCGCCCGCGCCACCCTCGTCGAGGACGCCGGCGTCGATGAGCTCGGTGACGCGGGCGGAGACCGTGGAGGGGGCCACGCCCAGCTCGCGGGCGAGGTCGGCGCGCGACGTCGCGACGCCGGCGGAGACCAGCGCGACGATCTGCGACGTCACGGGCGCGTCGGCGGCTGCCTGGGCGGGAGCGGGGTCGACGACCATCGAGGTTCCTTCGCGATCGAACAAAGTTGACACGCCCCATCGTGGCTCACGAGCGGCGTCAGGACCAGCCGATCGCGCGATCGGCCCGAATATTGGACGAGATTACCGAACTAAGTTCGCAAACTTTGATTCGTATGGTGTGATGGGCGCACGTTCGACCGAACGAAGACAGCACCCCTCGGTCGACCCCCGGGCCACGGACGGCGCCGGACGGATCTCGACGAGGAGAAGACGACGCCATGACGACACCGCGGACGCCCGCCGACGACGGTCGGCACCCCGCGGCTCCGTCTCCCCAGCCCCCCACCTCGCTCCAGGGCGCACGGCACCGACGCCGCGCCCCGCACAGCACCCACCAGAGAGGAACTCCCATGCGCATGCGCACCCCCCTCCTCGCCGGCACCGCGGTCCTCGCGACCCTCGGCCTCGCGGCGTGCGGCTCCGGCTCCGGATCCGGCGGCTCCGGCTCCGACGGCGGCACGATCGTCTGGGACATGTGGTCCGGCAGCCAGTCCGACACGGACGCGCTCAACGAGACGCTCGAGATCGTCAAGAAGGAGAACCCGGACGTCGAGGTCCGACTCCAGACGGCCCCGTGGAACGACTACTTCACGAAGCTCACGACCAACCTGTCGTCGGGCAACCTGGCCTGCATCACGTCGATGAACGGCCAGCGCCTGTCCACGTACGCCGACGCGTTCGAGCCGCTCACGGACGCCGACCTCGAGACCGCCGGCCTCAGCAAGGACGACTTCGCCCCCGGCGCGCTCGACATCATGACCTACGACGGGAAGCTCCTCGGGGTGCCCTACGACGTCGCGACGATGCTCGTCTACTACAACAAGGACCTCATCGACGCGGCGGGTGCCCCGGAACCGGCGATCGGGTGGTCGTTCGACGACTTCGAGGCGACCGCGAAGGGCGCCACGACGGACTCCGACGCGGGCTTCGCCGTCGGGCTGGGCGAGTTCCAGTGGATGGCGCTGCCGATCGCGCAGTCCGGCAAGCAGCCGGTGGGCGAGGACGGCGCGCTCGCGCTCACGGACCCGGCGTTCGTCGACGCCTCGGAGTGGTACGCCGGCCTCGTCACCGACCAGAAGGTCGCGCTGCCCGCGGCCTCCGCGTCCGACACCGGCTGGGGCGAGAACCAGTACTCGGGCGGCAACGCCGCGATGGCCGTGGACGGCACCTGGAACGCCGCGACCTACCTGACCAACGACGCCGGGTTCGAGGCCGGCATGGTCGACCTGCCCACCGGCGAGAACGGCTCCACGAGCCTCGTCCTCGGCTCGGGGTACGGCATCGCGAAGGGCTGCGACGACAAGGAGGCCGCCCTGAAGGTGCTCGGCTCCCTCGTCGGCAAGGACGCGCAGGACGCGATGGCGACCTCCGGCCGCAGCTACCCCGCGCGCACCGAGTCGCAGCCGCTGTACTTCGAGTCCCTCGACGCGTCGGTCCGCGACGACGTCAAGGCCGCGTTCGACGCCGCGTTCGCCGACGTCGAGGGCCAGCGTTCCACCAAGAACTGGGACCAGGTCAACACCGCGCTGCAGCCCAACCTCGTCAGCGTCTACAACGGCCAGGCCTCGATGACGGACGTCCTCGGGCAGACGCAGCAGCAGTTCGGCCAGTGAGCCGCGCGAGAGGGGTCTCCCACCGATGACCACGACCAGCACGGCCGGGACGCGGCGCGCCAGCCGCTCCCGGCTGAGCCGGGTCGAGTCCCGCCAGGCGCTGGGCTTCATGAGCCCGGCCCTGGTGGGCCTCGCCCTGTTCACCATCGTCCCCGTCGGGCTCTCGATCGTGATGAGCCTGTTCCACTGGCCCGCGTTCGGCGAGCGCAGCTTCGCCGGGCTCGGCAACTACGTCGCCCTGTTCACCCAGAACCCCGACTTCTGGCCGGCGCTGCGCAACTCCGCCGTCTTCGCGCTGCTGTACGTGCCGCTCAACCTCGTGGTGGCGCTGTCGCTCGCGCTCGCCCTCGGCCCGCGCATCCGCGGCCGGGGCGCGTTCCGGGTGCTGTTCTTCATCCCCGTCGTCACGCCGATCGTGGCGAACGCGCTCGTGTGGAAGATGCTCCTGCAGCCGCAGGGCCTGTTCAACGGCATCTCCGTGTCCGTGCTCGGCGTCGAGCTGCCGAACTTCCTCGCCGACCAGCACTGGGCGATGGTCATGGTCGTCGTCATGTCGGTCTGGCAGGGCATGGGCTACAACATGCTCATCTTCTCGGCCGCGCTGGAGCAGCTGCCGGCCCCCGTCGTCGAGGCGGCGCGGATCGACGGCGCCCAGGGGTGGCGCATGCTGCGCAGCGTGGTGCTGCCGATGCTGTCGCCGGCGATCTTCTTCGCCACGGTGATGACCGTCATCACGGCGCTCCAGGTCTTCGCCCAGCCCCAGCTGCTCACCGGCGGCGGGCCGGGCAACTCGACCCTCCCCCTGGTGCAGTTCATCTACAACCAGGGCTTCAAGTTCCAGGACCTCGGCCTCGCCGCGGCCGCGGCCTGGGTCCTGTTCGTGCTCATCATCGGGCTGACCGCGTTCCAGTTCCGGGCGCAGAAGAGGTGGGTGCACTATGAGCACTGACCGCACCGAGGTCCTCATGGCGCCGCCGCCGGCGGCGGCCGCCGACCCCGTCCCCGCCGCCGGGCCCCGCCCGCGGCGCGGCAGCACCTCCGGCACCGGCCGGGTCCGCCTCGTGCTCGCGCACGTCGGCGTCGTCCTGGCCGCCGCGCTGTTCGCGCTCCCGCTGGTGTACGCCTTCTTCTCGGCGCTCAAGCCGAACACCGAGATCTTCTCGATGCCCCCGCGGCTCGTGGGCTCCGAGGTGCGGTGGAGCAACTTCGTCGACGTCTTCACGTACGGCCCGTTCGCCACGTACATCGGCAACTCGTTCCTGGTGGCCGTGGCCGGCACGCTCGTGGTGCTCGCCGTCTCGACCACCGCCGGCTACGCGTTCGGCCGGCTGCGCTGGAAGGGCCGCGACCTCGTCTTCGTCCTCTTCCTCGTGACGCTGATGGTGCCCCAGGAGGTCCTGGTGGTGCCGATGTTCATCGTCATGCAGTGGTTCGGCTGGGTGGACTCGTACCAGTCGCTGATCTTCCCGTTCGCCTTCACGGCGTTCGGCACGTTCCTCATGCGGCAGTTCTTCCGGGGCATCCCGTTCGAGCTGGACGAGGCCGCCCGGGTCGACGGCGCGGGCCCGTTCCGCACGTTCTGGCGGATCATCCTGCCGCTGGCCACGTCGGCCGTCGCCGTGCTCGCCGTCTTCACGTTCATGGCGTTCTGGAACAGCTACCTGTGGCCGCTGATCACCGTGGTCGACTACCAGTCGCACGGCACGCTGCCCATCGGGCTGGCGACGTTCTCCGGCCAGAACGGCACCCGGTGGGACCTGCAGATGGCGGCGTCGATCATCTCGATGGTCCCGACGACGATCATCGTCATCGCCCTCCAGAAGCACCTGGTCAAGGGCATCGCCACCGCCGGCCTCGGGGGTCGCTGAGTGGGCAGGGACCACGGCGCGCCCGACGGCGCGCGGGACGTGGTCGCCGGCCTGGACATCGGTGGCACGGGCACGTCCGTCGTCCTGCTGGACGGCGAGCGGGTCGTCGCCCGCGAGCACGCCCCCACCCCGGCACGGGACGGCGGGGCGGCCATGGCCGCCACGGCGGCCGGCCTCGTGCGGTCCGCCCTGGGCGCGACGCCCGGCGCGCGGCTGGTCGGCGCGGGCGTCGGCGCGGCGGGGGTGGTCGACGCCGCCTCCGGGACGGTCGTGGCCGCGTCGGACTCGTTCCGGGACTGGGCGGGCTTCCCGCTCGGGGCGGAGCTCGGGGCCGCGCTCGGGGTGCCGGTCCGCGTCGAGAACGACGTCAACGCCTTCGCCCTCGGCGAGTCCCGGCTCGGCGCCGCCCGGGGGCTCGACGACGTCCTCGCGGTCACGCTCGGCACCGGCGTCGGCGGGGCGTTCGTGCTCGGCGGCGAGCTGTACCGCGGCCCGCGCGGGGCGGCCGGCGAGATCGGCCACGTGAGGGGGTTCGGCGACCTGCCGTGCACCTGCGGCGGCCGGGGCCACCTCGAGACCCTCGCCTCCGGGCGCGCCGTCGCGCGCGCCTACCAGCGGGCCGCGGGCACCGCGGTGGCCGGGGCGCGCGAGGTCGCCGACCTCGCCCGGGCCGGCGACCCGCACGCCCGGGACGCGTTCGCCGCGGCGGCGGACGCCGTCGGCCGCGCGGCGGTGCTCGTCGCCAGCCTGCTCGACGTCACCGACGTCGTGGTGGGCGGGGGTGTCGCGGCGGCGTGGGACCTGCTGGGTCCCGGGGTGGCCGAGAGCGTGCTCCGCGAGCCCCCGGTCTCCGGCGCCGCCGTGCGCGCGCGGCCGTCGTCGCTGGGCCGCGACGCCGTCGCGCTCGGCGCCGCCTCGCTGGCGCCGGCGGCCGCTCTCAGCCTGCCGGGCTGACCGTTCCTGCGCCGCGCCCGCGACCGGTGCCCGGGCCGGCCGGCCGGCGCGGGCACGATGGCGTCATGAGCCTGCGCACCCCTCGCGACATCCTGTTCATCGGCGGCTCCGGCGTGATCAGCGCCGCGAGCGTCGACCGCGCCGTCCGGCTGGGGCACCGGGTCACGGTCCTCAACCGCGGCACGTCGACCGCGCGCCCGCTGCCGCCGGAGGTCGAGACCCTCGTGGCGGACGTGCGCGACGACGCCGCCGTCGACGCCGCGCTCGCGGGCCGCGACTTCGACGTCGTCGCGCAGTTCCTGGCGTTCGGCGCCGGGCACGTGGCGCACGACGTGGAGCGCTTCGCCGGGCACACCGGGCAGTACGTCTTCATCTCCTCGGCCTCGGCGTACCAGACGCCGCCCGAGCGGCTCCCGGTCACGGAGTCCACCCCCCTGCGCAACCCGTTCTGGCAGTACTCGCGCGACAAGATCGCGTGCGAGGACGTGCTCGTGCGCGCGTGGCGGGACCACGGCTTCCCGGCGACGGTCGTGCGCCCGTCGCACACCTACGACCGCACGCTCCTGCCGACCCTGGGCGGCTGGACCGACGTCGCGCGGATGCGCGCCGGCAGGCCCGTGGTGGTGCACGGCGACGGCACGTCGCTGTGGACGCTCACGCACACCGAGGACTTCGCCGTCGGCTTCGTGGGCCTGCTCGGCCACCCGGGCGCGGTCGGCGACACGTTCCAGATCATGGGCTCGCACGCCCCGACGTGGGACCAGGTCTACCGGTGGCTCGCCGCCGCGGCCGGCGTCCCCGAGCCCGAGCTGGTGCACGTCGCGTCCGAGACGATCGCCCGCGTGCTCCCCGACGCCGGGCCCGGCCTGCTCGGCGACAAGGCGCACACGATGCTGTTCGACTGCGCCAAGGTGCGGGCCCTGGTCCCCGAGTTCGGCACGACGATCACCTACGACCAGGCCGCCGTCGAGCAGGTCGCGTGGCTGGACGCCCACCCGGACGCCCGGCGCGTCGACGACGCCCTGGACGCCGCGTTCGACCGGCTCGTGGCCCACGCGCGCGCCGTCTGACGCCCCGTCGACGGCCGGTCGACGGCCGGTCGACGGCCGGTCGACGGCCGGTCGACGGCCGGTCGACGGCCGGTCGACGGCCGGTCGACGCCCGGCCGGCCCGGCCGGCCCGGCCGGCCGGGGCGGGCCGGGGACGCGGCCACGTACCCTGCCGAGGTGACCCGCTCCCCCGCCCCGCTCGTCCTGCTCGACCTCGACGGCACGCTCACCGACTCCGCGCCCGGCATCGTCGCGGGCATCCGGCACGCGTACGGCGCCCTCGGGCTGCCGGTGCCGGACGACGCCACGCTGCGCTCGTTCGTCGGCCCGCCGATCACCGCGTCGTTCCTCGCGCACGGCGTCCCCGCCGACCGGGTCGACGAGGCCGTGCGCGCGTACCGCGACGTCTTCGCGGGGGGCGGCATGTACGACAACCGGGTGTTCGACGGGATCCCCGGGGAGCTGCGCGCGCTGCGGGCGGCCGGCTGCACGCTGGCCGTCGCGACCTCCAAGCCGGAGGTCTACGCCAAGCCCATCTGCGACCGCTTCGGGCTCACGGAGCTGGTGGACGGCGTGTTCGGCGCGCCGCTGGACGAGGGCACGTCGACCAAGGCGGACGTCATCGCCAAGGCCCTCGCCGCGCTCGGCCGCACCTCCCCCGTGGACCCGGCCGACGGCCCCGTGCTCATGGTCGGCGACCGCGAGCACGACGTGCACGGCGCCGCCGAGCACGGCATCGGCTGCCTCGGCGTCACCTGGGGGTACGCCGCGCCCGGCGAGCTGGAGCGGGCCGGCGCCGTCGCACGGGTCGACGACGTCGCGCGCCTCGCCGACGCCGTCCTCGCGCGCCTGCGCTGAGCTCGCGGGCGCGCGGCGCCCCGGTCAGGACATCGCGTCGACGAACCAGCCGGTGATGGTCGTCGGGTGCGTGATCGCGGTGCCCACGCAGACGCTGAACGCCCCGCGGCGCAGCGCCGCCGCAGCCTGCCCGGGCGTGTGGACGCGCCCCTCGACGACCACGGGGAGCCGGCACGCCGCCAGCAGCTCGTCCAGCAGGTCGAGGTCGGGCCCGTCGGTCCGCGGCCGCTCGCCGGTGTAGCCGGAGAGGGTGGTGCCGAGCAGGTCCGCGCCCGCCTCCTGCGCCGCGACGGCGTCGTCGAGGGAGCCGCAGTCGGCCATGACCAGCACGTCCGCCTCGGCGCGGAGCCCCGCGACGGTCTGCGCCAGCGTGCGCCCGTCGGGGCGCGGCCGCCGCGTCCCGTCCAGGGCGACCACGTGCGCCCCGGCGCGGGCGACGGCGAGCGCGTGGTCGAGCGTGGGCGTGATGAAGACGCCCGAGGCCCCGTCCTTCCACAGCCCGACGACGGGGACGTCGACCGCGGCGACGACGGCCGCCACGTCCTCGACCCCCTGCGCACGCACCGCCGCCGCGCCGCCGGCGACGACGGCCCGCGCCATCTGGGCGGTGGTGCGCGGGTCGCGCAGGGGCTCGCCGGGGTAGGCCTGGCAGGAGACGGTGAGGCGGCCCCGCATGGCGTCGAGGACGTCGTCGCGAGAGCGGGTCGGGGTGCGGGTCACGGGGCGGCTCCGGGGGCGGTCGGCACGGACGGGACGAGGGGCGGCACCGCGGCGGAGGCGCGCCAGGCGCCGCGCGCCGCCCCGACGACGGCGGCGTCGGCGCCCAGGGCGGCGGGGAGGACCGGCACGTCGCCGAGCACGTCGACCACCTCCGCCCGCAGCGCGCCGACGAGGGCCGACCACCACAGGTCGCCGGCCGCGGCGACCCCGCCGCCGACGACGACGACCTCGGGGTCGAGGACGGTCATGACGCCGGCGACGGCGCGGCCGACCGCCTCGCCCGCGGCACGCACGACCCGCACGGCGAGGTCGTCGCCGGCGACCGCGCGCGCGACGACGTCGCGGGCGTCGGGGCTGGCGGCGTCGCCGCCGAGCCCGCGGTAGCGCCGGTGGATCGCGGGCCCGGCGCCGATCGCCTCGAGGTGGCCGGTGCGGCCGCAGGCGCAGCGCAGGCCCTCGGCGCCGGGGACGGGCATGTGCCCCATCTCGCCGGCCACGTGGTGCGCCCCGCGCAGCGGCCGCCCGTCCAGGACGACGGAGCCGCCCACGCCGGTGCCCACGGCCACGAGCAGGGCGCTCCCGGCGCCGGCGGCGGCGCCGCGCCAGACCTCGCCCGCCGCGTGCGCGTCGACGTCGTTCTCCACCGTGACGACGGGCCCGCCGGCCCCGGCGAGCGGGGCGAGGCGGCGCCGCAGCCCGCCCGCGACGTCCGTGCCGGGCCAGCCGGCGAACGTCCGGGTGGCGGAGACGACCGTGCCGCGGCCGGCGTCGATCACGCCGGCCGCGCCCACGCCCACCGCGCGCAGCGGGGCGCCGGCCGCGCGGACGACGTCGGTCACGAGCGCCGCGACGGCGTCGAGCACGGCGTCCGGCCCGTCCAGGGCGGGGGTGGGCACCGCCCGCACCGGTCCGGCGTCTCCCCCGGGACCCACCAGCGCCGCGGCGGTCTTGGTGCCGCCGAGGTCGACGCCGACGACGACGCCGGCCGGCTCCTGCGGGATCATCGGCGGCGTCTCAGCCGGCGAGGAGGCCGGCGGCGCGGGTGATCGACCCGACGCGGCGCGCGACGTCCTCGCCGAGGGACTCCAGCGGGAAGGACATGACGTCGGTGTCGATCAGGCCCTGCTGGCGCGCGGCGATCTTGAAGGCCCCGACGCCGGAGACGTCCGCGGAGCGGCCCTGCGCCTGGAACACGATCTCGAACAGCGCGGCGAGCCGGTCCTGCTCCTCGCGGGCCTCGTCCCACCGGCCCTCCCGCGCCAGGTCCCACAGCCGCACGTAGCCGGCCGCGTCGACGTTCCCGAGCCCGGGCACCACCCCGTCGGCGCCGAGCAGCAGCATGCCGTCGACGACCACCTCGTGCCCGGTGAACAGGGCGAGCGGGGAGCCGGCGGCCCGGTTGGCGGCGACCAGGCGCCGGAACGCGACGTCGTTGCCCGAGGAGTCCTTCACCCCCGCGAGCACCCCCTCCGCGCCGAGCCGGACGAGCAGCTCGGCCGACAGCTTGACGTGGACCCGCACCGGGATGTCGTAGGCGAGCAGGGGGACGTCGACCGAGGCCGCGATCCTGCGCAGGGACGCCTCGATCTCGGCCTCGTCGTTGAGCGCGTACACGGGGGCGGTCGCCACGACGGCGTCGGCCCCGGCCTCGACGAGACGCCGCGCCTGGGCCACGACGCGCTCGGTGGTGAGGTCGATCGCCCCGGCGAGCACCGGGACGCGCCCGTCGACGGCGCCGACCACGGTGCGCACCACGAGGTCGCGCTGCGCGTCGGTCAGGTAGGCGACCTCTCCGGTCGAGCCGAGGACGAACACACCGTGCACGCCGGAGTCGACGAGGTGGCGGGTGAGCCGCTCGAGGGAGGCGACGTCGACCTCGCCCTCCGCCGTGAGGGGCGTGAGGACGGGCGGCACGATGCCGTGGAAGCGGTGCTGGGTCACGATTGCTCCGTACTGGGGTTGCTGGTGGTGGGGCTGGTTCGCGGGGGTCGGGGACCCGGGGGTCACAGGAGGGCGGGCGCGGCGCCGAGGAGCGTGCGCGTGTACTCCTCCTGGGGGTCGTCCAGGACCCGCGCGGCGGGCCCCGACTCGACGACCCGGCCGTGCCGCATGACGACGATCTCGTCGGACACGTGCCGCACGGTCTGGATGTCGTGGGAGATGAAGACCATCCCGAGGCCGAGCTCCGCCTTGAGGTCGTCGAGCAGGTTGAGCACCTGGGCGCGGACGGACACGTCGAGGGCGGAGGTCGGCTCGTCGGCCACGATCACGTCGGGCTCCAGGGCCAGGGCGCGGGCGATCGCCACGCGCTGCCGCTGCCCGCCGGACATCTGGCCGGGCAGCGCGTCCAGCGCGGACGGCGGGAGGCCCACCAGGTGCACGAGCTCGCGCACCCGCGCGTCGCGGGTGGCGGGCGTGCCGACGCGGTGCACGTCGAGCGGGTCGCGCAACGTGTCCCGCACGGTCATCCGGGCGTTCAGCGCGGTCGCCGGGTCCTGGAAGACCACGGACACCACGCGTCCCACCTGGCGGCGCACCGCGTGCGTGTAGCGCGTGACGACGTCGCCGCGGAACCTGATCTCGCCCTCCGTCGGGGCCTGCAGGCCCACGAGCACCTTCGCCATCGTCGACTTGCCGGACCCCGACTCGCCGACGATGCCGATGGTCTGGCCGCGGCGCACCCGGATCGAGACGTCGTCGACGGCGTGCACCTCCTGGGCCCGGAAGAGCGACCCGGCCCGCGAGCGGAAGACGACGTGCACCCGGCGCAGCTCGATGACGGGGGCGTCGGCGGCGGCGGTGCCGTCCGTGGTGGTCGTGGCGGTCGAGGCGGTCATCGCGCGTCTCCGTTCGTCGGTCGGTGGCCGGCGCCGGCCACGGCGAGCTCGGGCGCCGCCGGCGGCACGGCGACCAGGTGCTCGTCCTGGTCCGGCACCCCCCGCAGCACGGGGCGCGTGTCGAGGCCGTCGGCGGGACGCGAGGACCGGGGGGCGAACCGGTCGCCGGCGGGGAAGTCCCGCGGCGACGGCACGGTCCCGGGGATCTGGTGCAGCCGGGTGGCGCGCGACTCGATGGACAGGACGGACCCGAGCAGCCCGCGCGTGTACTCGTGCCGGGGGTCGAGGAGCAGGTCGCGCGTCGCGGCCTGCTCGACCACCTGGCCGGCGTACATCACGGTGATGCGGTGCACGATCTGGGCGACGAGGGCGAGGTCGTGGCTGACGAAGACCATCGCGAAGCCGAGCTTCTGCCGCAGCTCGTCCAGGAGCTCGACCACCTGGGCCTGCACGGTGACGTCGAGGGCCGTGGTCGGCTCGTCGGCGATCACCAGCCGCGGGTCGCGGGTGAGCGCCATGGCGATGAGCACGCGCTGGCGCTGCCCGCCGGAGAGCTCGTGCGGGTAGCTGCGGAGCGTGCGCTCGGGCTCGAGGCCGACGAGCTCGAGCAGCTCCTCGGCGGTGCGCGTCCCGCCCCGGCGGGTGAGCTGCTTCATCTGCGCGCGGATCAGCATGGACGGGTTGAGCGAGCTCAGCGCGTCCTGGTAGATCATCGCGACGTCGGTGCCCCGCAGCGCGGCGCGCTCGCGGTCCTTCATCGCCAGCAGGTCGCGGCCCTGGTAGAGGATCTCGCCGCTGATCTGCGCCGAGGGGTCGAGCAGGCCCATGATCGCCAGCGAGGTGATCGACTTGCCGCAGCCGGACTCGCCGACGAGGCCCATGACCTCGCCGGGCCGCACGGCGAACGACACGTCGTCGACGACGGCGACGTCGCCGTGCCGCTCCGGGAACCGGATGGACAGGTGGCGCACCTCGAGCAGGGGCTCGTCGGCACCCGTGAAGGTCCGCCGGTCGGTGCGGACGAGCTCCGCCGCCCGCAGCGCGGCCAGCCGCTCGTCGAGCGGGACGGCGGCCTCGTGCTCCGCCAGGGGCGTGTCGACGTCGTCGAGCGTCGTCGGCCCGTCCGCGGCGTCGGCGGCGCCCGCGGCGGACGGCTGGGCCTCGGCGGCCTCCTCGTCCTGGACGGCGGCCGGGCGGGCGGCGGCACGCGGCGCCGCGACCATCGCGTCGGTCATGCCCTCGGCGAGGACGTTGAGCGCCAGGGTCGTCACCATGATGAGGAGCCCGGGGAAGAACGTCGCCCACCAGTAGCCGCCCATGACGAGCGCGCGGCCGTCGGAGATCACGTTGCCCCAGGACGGCTGCGGCGGCGCCACGCCGGCCTGGATGAACGACAGCGACGCCTCGAGCACGATGGCGTCCGCGACGAGCACCGTGGTGAAGACCAGCACGGGCGCCATGCAGTTGCGCAGCACGTGCCGGGCGAGGATCCAGGAGGTGCGCGCGCCCATCACCCGGCTGGCGGAGACGTAGTCCTCGCCGTACTGGTCGAGGATGTTGGCCCGGACCACCCGGGTGAGCTGGGGCGTGTAGAGGAACGCGATGGTGAGCACCAGCACGGGCAGGGACCGGCCGAAGACGGTGACGAACACCGCGGCGAGCGCGATGCCCGGGAAGGACATGACGACGTCGAGGACCCGCATCAGGGTCTCGGAGACGGCCTTGGTGGCGGTGGCCGTGATCGCGCCGAGGATGCAGGCCGCGACCAGCGCGACCCCGGTGGCCCCGATGCCGATCACCAGCGAGTACCGCCCGCCGTAGACGAGGCGGGAGAAGATGTCGCGCCCCTGGCGGTCGGTGCCGAACCAGTGCTCGCTGCTCGGCGGCTGCACGGGGGTGCCGGAGGCCAGCGGGTCGTGGACCGTCACGAGCGGGGCGAAGACCGCGGCGAGCGCCACCACGGCGACGACGACCAGGGCGATCTTCGAGGGGAGCGGCAGGGCGCGCAGCCGCAGCGCGGGGCCGGAGAGCCGGTCCGTGAGGTTGCGTCGCACGTCACACCGTCCTGATCCGCGGGTTGACGAGCACGTACAGCAGGTCGACCACGATGTTGATGACCACGAAGGCCAGGGCGACGGTGAGCGTCACGCCCTGCACCAGGTTGGCCTGGTTGGAGGTGATCCCCTCGAGGATCAGCGTGCCCATGCCGGGCAGCGCGAAGATGACCTCGATGACCACGGCGCCGCCGATGAGGTAGCCGACCCGCAGCCCGAGCACGGTGATCGGGGTGATGAGCGCGTTGCGCAGCACGTTGCGGCCGACCACGACGGTGCGGGGCAGCCCCGCCCCGATCGCCGTGCGGACGTAGTCCTTGTCGAGCTCCTCGACCATGGAGGTGCGCACGACGCGGGTCATCTGGCCGATCACGGGGACGGCGAGGGCGACGGCGGGCAGCGCCATGCGCGCGAGGTACCCGGCGGGGTCGTCGGCGAAGGCCGGCAGCGGGCCGCTGCCGGGCAGCCAGCCCAGCTGCAGCGTGAAGAGCTGGATGAACAGCACGGCGAGCCAGAAGGACGGCGTCCCGAGCGAGACCACCGAGAGGACCCGCACGGCCTGGTCGGGCCACCGGTCGCGGTACAGCGCGCCCAGGATGCCGAGGCCGAAGGCGAAGACGATCGCGATGGCGAGGCCCATGAACGTCAGCGCCAGGGTGATGGGCAGCGCCTGGGAGATCGCGTCGGACACGGACAGGTGCCGCGCGGTGTAGGTCCCGAGGTCGCCGTGCAGCAGCCCGCCGAGGTAGCGGACGTACTGGGCGAGCAGCGGCGCGTCGTAGCCGTTGGCCTCGTTGTAGGCCGCCCGGGCCTCGGGCGAGGACCCCTCGCCCAGGGCGAGGAACGCCGGGTCGACCGGCGAGAACGACATGACGAAGAAGACGAGGAAGGTGATGCCGAGGATCATCACCGGAAGCTGGAGGAGGCGGCGGGCGATCAGCCGCAGCACGTTGCTCATGGCGCGGCTCCGGGGGCGCGGGGCGCCCGCGTCGCGGTGCTGGTCGGAGTCATCGGCGGTTCCGTTCGGGTCGCGTGGGAGGGGCCGCGGGGGCGCGGCCACGGCCGTCCTGCCGGGCCCGGCGTCGGTGCCGGGCCCGGCAGGACCGAGGGGGTCAGCTCGCGGTCGACCCGACGTCGAGGAACGACAGGCCGGTCACGGGCAGCGGCTTGAAACCGGCCAGCTGCTCCCCGTTCCAGGCGGTCGGCAGCTTGCGGTGGAACAGCGGGTACAGCGGCACCTGGTCGGAGATCAGGTCGAACGCCTGGTTCCACAGCTCCTGCTGCTCGTCCCCGCTGGCCTGCACGGCCTGATCGAGCAGCTTCTGCAGCTCGGCGAACTCGGGGTCGTCGTTCCAGCGGTAGCGCGACTTCGACCAGACGTTGTCCCCGTACCACCACCGCATGAGCAGGTCGGGGTCGTTGCCGAAGACCGACGGGTCGCCGGGGGCGACCATGACGTCGAAGCCGCCGTCGTCGACCTTGGCGTACTGCCCGGCCGACTGGCCGACGTCGAGGCGGGTCTTCACGCCGATCGCCTCGAGGTCCTCCTTGATGAGCGGCGCCACGTCGCCCACCCACGCGGTGTCGGTGGTGGTCAGGTCGATCGAGAGGTTCTCGACGCCGGCGTCCGCGAGGAGCTGCTTCGCCTTCTCCGGGTCGTGGCTGTAGACCGTCGACGCCTCGTGGTAGTTCGGGTGGTTCGCGGGCAGGAAGCTCGTCGCCGCCTCCGCGTTGCCGAGCATGCCGGTCGCGATGATCTTGTCCATGTCCAGGGCGTAGAAGAACGCCTGCCGCACCCGGGGGTCGTCGAAGGGCTTCTCGTCCGTGTTGAACATCATGAAGAGCAGGCCGAAGGACTGGACCGACTCGACCGACGAGGCGCCCTCGAGCGTCGGGATGTCGATGTACGGCACGTCCTCGATCGCCTGGACGGTGCCGGAGCTCTGGGCGGTGACGCGCGCGGCGGGGTCGGAGAGCAGGTCCCACTGCATCCCGGCGGCCTGGGCGGGGCGCGGTCCGGTGTAGTCGTCGAACCGGTCGAACGTGATCTTGTCGCCGGGGGTCGCCGCGGTGAGCTGGTAGGGGCCGGTGCCGACGGGCAGGGCGTTGAAGGCGTCGTAGTCGGACTCGACGACGGACCTCGGCACGATCTTCACGGTCGCGAGCCGCTCGGCCACCAGGGTGAAGGGGTACTTGGTGGTGATCGAGACGGTCGAGTCGTCGACCGCCTTCACCGAGTCGACGAAGTCGATGAAGTCCGCGTACAGGGACTCGTTCTTGGGGTCGAGCACCCGCTCGAAGCTGTAGACGACGTCGTCGGTGGTCACCGGGTCGCCGTTGTGGAACACCGCGCCGTCGCGGAGCGTGACCTCGTAGTGGGTGTCGTCCACCTGTTTCGGCAGATCGGCGCCGAGCGCTGCGTACACTTCGCGCGTGGCCGGATCGATCTCGGTGAGACCTTCCATGACGTGCCAGTTGGCCGCGACCGTGACCGCGCCCGTCGTGGTCATGGGGTCGAAGCCGCCCCCGAGGTCGTACGAGATCCCTGCCTTGAGGACGGCGTCCTTGTCGACGTCGCCCTGCGCCGCCCCGGCCTGTCCGGAGCCGCTGCCGGTGGCGCCCGCGCCACCGGAGCACGCGGCGAGCCCGAGGGCGACGACGACGCCCGCGGCGACGGCGGCGAGCCGCCGCCGTCCGGACGAAGAGCTATCGCGAAGCTTCATTGGTTCTCCTGACGGTGAGGTCGGCAGACGACCACGTCAGCCGACATCAGATGTCTGATGTTGTGTAGCCTGACACTAGGACGAGCAACGAGGAGGGTCAAGATGGTGGAGCAGGATCGGTGGTTCAGCACGATCAGTCCGGTGACGACGCACGGGAGCCCGCCGCGGCGGACGACCACGGCGGACCGGATCAAGGACTTCATCCTCGGCGAGGGCCTCCGCCCCGGGGACCCGCTGCCCACCGAGGCGGAGCTGTGCGAGCGCCTCGGCGTCTCGCGCTCGAGCGTCCGCGAGGCCGTCCGCACCCTGTCGACGCTCGACATCGTCGAGGTGCGCCACGGGCACGGCACCTTCGTCGGCAACATGTCGCTCGACGCCCTCGTGGAGGCGCTCGTGTTCCGCGGCGTCCTGAGTCCTGGCGACGACCTGCGGGCCCTGCGCGACGTCGTCGAGATCCGCCGCGCCCTCGACCTGGCGATGGCGGAGCGCATCGTCGCCAGCCTCGCCGGCACCGCCAACCCCGACCTGCACGCCCTGGTGGACGAGATGGTCGCCGCCGCCGCCGACGGCCGCACCTTCCCCAAGCAGGACCGCGCCTTCCACACCGGGCTGCTCGCCCGCCTCGACAACTCCCTCGTGGGTCAGCTCGTGGCCGCGTTCTGGGACGTCCACACCGCCGTCGTGCCGAAGCTCGGGATCTCGGTCGCGTCCGACCTCGAGCAGACGGCCCAGGCGCACGGCCTCATGCTCGACGCCGCCGAGGCCGGCGACGTCGAGGGCTTCCGCGCCGCGGTCGTCTCGCACTACGACCCCATCGACAGGGCCCTCGAGGTGACGACGGCGTGACCGAGACCGCCCAGCCCGCCGCCCCGCCGCACGACGGGGGGCGCCGGGTCGGCGTGGCCGTCGTGGGCATCGGGTCCTTCGCCCACGAGCACCTCACGACCCTGGCCGCCCTGCCCGGCGCCGACGTCCGGTGGGTCGTCGGGCACGACCTCGCGCGGACCCGCACCCTCGCCGCCCTGGTCCCCGGGGCGCGCGCGACCACCCGCCTCGACGAGGCCCTCGCGGACCCCGGGGTGGCGGCCGTCGACGTCGTCACCGCGACCCCCACGCACGAGCGCGACACGATCGCGGCCGGCGAGGCGGGCAAGCACGTCCAGGTCGAGAAGCCGGCGGCGCTCTCGCTCGCCGGGCTCGACGCGATGGTCGACGCGACCGAGGGGCGGGGCACCACCCTGGTCGTCGGCCAGACGGTCCGGTTCCAGCCCGCCGTGACGGCGCTCGCCGCGGCCGCGCACGCCGGCCGGATCGGCACCCCGCGGCTGGCCCACATCTCCTGGTACACCGCCCACTCCTGGCCGGGCGGCTGGCGCGGCTGGCAGCTCGACCCCGAGCTCTCCGGCGGCCACCCGGTGCACAACGGCACCCACATCATGGACGCGGCGACGTGGCTGCTCGGCGACGACCCCGTCGAGGTCTTCGCGCGCGGCTTCCGCACCTTCTCCCCCGACATGGACTCGCCCGACTCGTTCCACGTCCAGCTGCGCACCGCGTCCGGCGCCCTGGCGACGCTGGAGCTCTGCTACGCGCTGCGCCGTCGCGGCGAGCTGCTGCGACGCGTGGTGCTCGTCGGCACCGAGGGCACCCTCGCGCACTCCACCGCCGAGGAGGACGGGCTCCACACCGACGCCCTGGCCGCCGCCCCCGCGTCCGTCGACGGCGCGCTGCGCCTCCAGCTGGCGCACTGGCTCGACGTGGTGCGCGGCACCGCGGCGCCGGTGGTCACGACGCCTCAGGTCCGGGCCGCGCTCGCGACGGCGCTCGCCGCGCAGCGGTCCCTCGTGTCCGGGCGGCGCGAGCGCGTCGCGGACGTCCCCGGCTACCTCCCGGCGGTGGCCGCATGAGCGCCCGCCGGCTGCGCGTCGCGTTCGCCTCGGCCGTGCGGCACGCGTCCGACTACCTGCGCCTCCTGTCCGACGACGACCGCGTCGAGCTCGTCGGCGTGGTGGAGGAGGCGTCGGCGCCGGACTGGGTCCGCGAGGACTCGCGGTCCGCGGCCGAGCGCGCCGGGGTCGCCTTCGCTGAGGTCGACGACGTCGCCGCGCTGGCCGGCGGCGGCCCGCTGGGCGACCCGCCGGACCTCGTCGTCGTGTGCGCCGAGCCGACCCGGCACGCGCGCCTCGCCGTCGCCCTCCTCGACGCGGGCCTCGACGTGCTCGTCGACAAGCCCGTCGCGACCACGTCCGCGGACGCCGACCGGGTCGCGGCGGCCGCCGCCCGCGCCGGCCGCGTGTGCGCGGTGATGAACCGGACCCACGCGCCCGCCCTCCGGCGGCTGCGGGAGTGGGTCGACGCGGGCCACGTCGGCCTCCCCCGCCACCTGGACCTCGAGCTCCTGGCCTCCGGGGCCCACTTCGCGACCTCGGTCGAGCGGCCGGAGCTCGTCGTGGACCGCGAGCTCTCCGGGGGCGGCGAGCTGCTCAACTTCCTGGGGTACTGCACCGACGCGGCGGCCTACCTGACCGGGCTGCGCGCCCTGGAGGTGCACGCCTTCACGGGGTCGCTGTTCCTCGAGCCGCACCGCGCGGCGGGCGTCGAGGACACCGCGGTCGTGACCGTCGGGCTCGAGCGCGGGGTCACGGTGACGGTCACGCTGGGGCGCGTCCCGTTCGCGCCCGGCGGCACCCCGACCACGTCGTCCGTCCGGCTGCTCGGCTCCCACGGCCACGCGGTCGCGGACGACGACGCCCCCGCGGTCGCGCACTTCGGCGCCCACGGGCGCACCACGATCGCCCCGGACGCCGGCCAGGTCGCCGCGGCGGCCTACCTGCGGCACGTGGTCGACGCGATCCTCGCGGGAGGGCGACCCGACTACGGGATCGCCGAGGCGCGGGAGTCCCTCGCGGTGACCGACGCCGCCTACCGCTCCGTCGCCACGGGGGACGTCGTGCCCGTGACCGCCCGCCCGGTCGGGGAGGTGGCCTGATGGAGGTGGTCGTCGCCCCCGCCGAGGAGCTGGCCGTGCTGGCGGCCGACGCGATCGAGACCCTGTTGCGCCGCGACCCGGCCACGGTGCTGGGGCTGGCGACCGGGTCGAGCCCGTTGAAGGTGTACGACGAGCTGGCGCGCCGCCACCGCGAGGAGGGGCTGTCGTTCGCGCGGGCGCGGGGCTTCATGCTCGACGAGTACGTGGGTCTGGCGGCGGACCACCCGCAGCGGTACCGCAACGTGATCGAGACGGAGATCGCCTCGCGTGTCGGGTGGCCCGCGGACCAGGTGTCCGGGCCGGACGGGCTGGCGGCGGA